>JASGFO010000001.1:0-93442 GCA_047605505.1 Gordonia sp. (in: high G+C Gram-positive bacteria)
CGGACATCCACGAGTCCGGACAGATTTCCCGTCACTTCGCTTTCGACGTCGGGGTCAACCTACGACAGTCGCCACAGTGCCGCGGCGATATGTGCGCCATTCGCCGACACAGCGGTTGCCGGCGAGTACAGGTCATCGGGTGTGCGCATGGCCGACGGCTCCACAGCGGGTTTCCGCGGTGCGCCCGGGCCCACCCCCGTCGGGGTCGCGGTAGGCCAACTCGATGACGTAGCGCAGGAACGAGCTCCGGGGCTCGTCGGTCTGACCGAACTCATCGGTAACCGTCTTCGCAACCAGCATCTCGGCCTCGAGGTAGATCGACCGCACCGGTCTGCCGGCCCCGTCGAGCGTGAACAGGCTCAGCGGGTCCGTGCCACGCTGATCAGAGGGTCGCAGTCGCTTCGCCGCATCGAGGAACGGATGCTCGGCGAGGAGCGCCAGGAACTCGATGGCGTCGAAGAGGTTGGATTTGCCCACGGCGTTCGGACCGGCAATGCACGTGTACGGGCCGAGCTCCACCGTCACGTCAATGAGGTTCTTGAATCCTCGTACGGTCAGCTTGGTCAGCACCAGACATAGCCCCTTCTCGGCGTCGTTGCCTCCACGGTAGCCCGCAGGCAGACCGCCTACTGCCCCATCCGCCGGGCCATCTCCTGCAGCCGGGCGATCCGCTCGGTGGTGGGAGGATGCGTGGAGAACAGTTTCGCCATCCGGTCCGACGCCCGGAACGGGCTGGAGATCATCGCGTGCGATTGCGCGGCGATGTCGGGTTGCGGCGGCAACGGGGCGGCCGCGATCCCGCCGGCGATCTTCGCCAACGCCGACGCCAACGCCAATGGGTCACCGGTCAATTCGGCACCCGAGGCGTCGGCCTGAAACTCGCGGGATCGTGACACGGCCAGTTTGACGACGGTCGCCGCGATGGGCCCGAGGAATGAGATGAGCATCACCACAAGGTAATTGGGGCCGCCTTCGCGGTTTCCGCCGAAGAACAGCGCGAAATTGGCGATGCCGTTGATCACCGCGGCCATCGCGCCGGCGACGGAGCTGATCAAGATATCGCGGTTGTACACATGCGACAATTCGTGGCCGAGAACCGCGCGGAGTTCCCGCTCGTCGAGCAACCGGAGGATGCCCGACGTGCAGCACACCGCCGCGTTCTTGGGATTGCGGCCGGTGGCGAAGGCGTTGGGCGATTCGGTCGGGCTGATGTACAGGGCGGGCATCGGCGCCCGGGCCTGTGTCGCGAGATCCCGGACGATCCGGTAGAGCACCGGCGCGGAGACCTCGGTCACGGGTTGGGCGTGCATGGCGCGCAGCGACATCGTCGCCGAGTTGAAGTAGACGAAGCCGTTCACCGCGACCGCGACGATCACCGACCCGCACAGGATCACCGGACTCCCGAAGACGGCACCGATCCCGACGATGAGCGCCGACATCAGGGCCAGCAGACCCACGGTCTTCAATCCGTTGACGTGCATACGACTCCTCGTCCGGTCCCCGGCGGCGGCAGCGGGTGACGCCTCCCAAACGATCGATGACGCGATCGGGTTTCCCGGCGCCGCGACGGCCCGGGCGAGGCCGGGCCGGCTACCCCATCCGGTCGACGGTGTAGCCGACCAGTGAGCTCAGCGCCTGATGCGCCGGGCCGGCCGGCAGCCGGGCCAGCTCGGCGGTGGCGGCGTCGGCCATCTCCCGCAGCTTGGCGTGGGCCGCGGCCATCCCCGCCGACGCGGTCAGCAGCGTGAGCGCCTCGTCGACGTCGGCGTCGTCGACGAGCGGGCGCGCCGCCCCGTCGGCGTCGAGCAGCAGTTCCCGCAACCGGGCCGACGAGTCCGTGTCGTCGCGCAGCGCGTACAGCACGGGCAGGGTGTGGACGCCCTCGCGCAGGTCGGTGCCGGGGGTCTTGCCGGAGTCACCGGTGACCGAGGAGATGTCGATGATGTCGTCGGAGATCTGGAAGGCGGTGCCCACGATGTCGCCGATGCGCGAGAGTCGGTCGGTGACCTCGGCCGAGGCCCCCGCCGACATCGCTCCGAATCGCCCGGCCGCGGCGATCAGCGACCCGGTCTTCTCCCAGACGACCTTCAGGTAGTGCTCGATCGGATCGACGCCGTCGCCCGCCCCGAGGGTCTCCCGCATCTGCCCGGTGACCAGCTCGGCGAAGGTCTCGGCGATGATCCGCACGGCCTCCGGCCCCAGCGTCGACACCAGCCGTGACGCCCGCGCGAACAGGTAGTCGCCGGACAGGATCGCAACGCTGTTGGACCAGCGCGCGTTGGCGCTCTGCGCCCCCCGGCGCATCGGCGCCTCGTCCATGACGTCGTCGTGGTAGAGCGTGGCCAGATGGATCATCTCGACGACGGTGGCCGCGGTGATCACCTCCGAGGAGGCGGGACGCTCGCCGAACTGCGCGGCCAGGATCGCGAACATCGGCCGGAACCGCTTGCCGCCGGCCTTGGCCAGATGTGACGCGGCCTCGGTCATCACGGCGTCGCCGGCGGCCAGCTCACTCAGCAGCAGGTCCTCGACCTGCGCCAATGCGGACCGGACGACGGCGGCGAACTCATCGGAAACGAGATCCACCCCGGTGAATGTCGACTTCACGTGCTGTTGGCTCCGTTCGTCCCCGCGATGGCATGACCCCACCGCATCCCGGGGCCAGCCTAACCGGTGGGCGAGGGCGGCATCGAACTCGCCGGGAGCCAGGCGCCGCGGCGGGGAAGGTGGCCGAGGAGGATCACCGTGATCGCCGGCCGGGACGGCCCGGCCGGTACCACGTACCATCCCGGGCGTCGCCGACAGATCCGTCGAGGCGACCTGCGATCAGCCGATCCCGGCCCGACATACTGGTCTGTGTGAGCATCCCCGCACCGCCCGGCACCCTGCCCACCGCCGCCGATGTCCTGGTCGTCGGGGCCGGACCGGGTGGCGCGGCCGCCGCCGCGCATGCGGCCGCCGCCGGCCACGACGTGGTCCTCGTCGACGCCGCGGACTTCCCCCGCGACAAGACCTGCGGCGACGGCCTGACCCCCCGGGCGGTCGCCGAACTCGACGCGCTCGGGGCCACCGCGATCCTCGACGGCCGGCCCCGGATCGCGGGCCTGCACCTGCACGGGTGGGGGGCGGCGCAGCGGGTGCCGTGGCCGTCGGGCCGGTTCCCCGCCCACGGCAGCGCGATCGCCCGCACCGAGTTCGACGACGCGGTCCGCCGGGTCGCCGTCGAACGCGGCGCACGGATGGTCACCGCCAAGGCCGACGGCGTCGAGATGTCCGGCGACCGGGTCACCTCGGTGACCCTCACCGGCACGGCCGGGACCGGCCCGGTCCGCGTGCGGGATGTCATCGTCGCCGACGGCGTGCGCTCGACCCTCGGCAGGCAGCTCGGCCGCACCTGGCATCGCGACACCGCCTACGGTGTCGCGGCCCGCGCGTACGTGCGGTCAGGCCGCGCCGACGATCCCTGGATGGGCTCGCACCTGGAACTTCGCGGACCCGACCGCGAACTACTGCCCGGCTACGGCTGGGTGTTCCCGCTGGGTGACACCGGCCCGGACGTCGGGCTGCTCAACGTCGGTGTCGGCGCACTCGCCACGGCCCGGCGGCCGGCGAACATGGCACTCAAACCCCTCCTCGACCACTATGCCCGGATGGTGGCCGACGAGTGGCAGACCACCGGCCGGCCCATGCGGGTGCGGACGGCACTGCTGCCGATGGGCGGTGCCGTGAGTGGTGTCGCGGGCCGCAACTGGATGCTCATCGGCGACGCCGCGGCCTGTGTCAACCCGCTCAACGGCGAGGGCATCGACTATGCGATGGAGACCGGCCGGCTCAGTGTCGGGCTGCTCGGCGCACCCGACTACACCGAGGCCTGGCGCACCCTGCTCGCCGACCACTACGGTCTCGCCTTCTCCGCCGCCCGCCGCCTGGCCGGGCTGTTGACGATGCCGCAGGCGGTGCCGGCGCTGGGGCGTCCCGGCATCCGGTCGCAGCGGCTGATGTCCCTCGTGGTGCGGGTGATGGGCAATCTCGTCACCGATGCCGACGCCGATCTCGTCGCCCGCGCCTGGCGGACCGTGGGTCGCGTCTCGAGCCGCGTCGACGAGCGGCCGCCGTTCCGGTGATCGCCGCGGACCTCCGACAACCCGTCGAAATTCCAGCAGCTCCCGGGGATATCCCCGGGAGCTGCTGGAATTTCGGCACCTTATCGGAGCTGTTCGTGAGCTACCCCGGCGGCACCACCCCGGAGTGGACGGCCACGATCCCGCCGGTCAGGTTCTGCCAGCGCACCGCGGTGAACCCGGCGTCGCGGATGAGGTCACCGAGGGCGAACTGATCGGGCCAGGCCCGGATCGACTCGGCCAGATACACATACGCCGCCGGGTTGCTCGACACCGTGGTCGCAACCGCGGGCAGCGCTTTCATCAGGTACTCCATGTACACCGTCCGGAAGGGCCGCAGCGTGGGCGTCGAGAATTCGCAGATCACGAGTCGCCCACCAGGTTTGAGCACCCGCCGCAGCTCCGCGAGGGCCACCGGCACATCGTGGACATTGCGCAGACCGAAGGAGATGGTGGCCGCGTCGAAGGAGCCGTCGGCAAACGGCAGGGCCATGGCGTCCGCGGCCACCTTGGGCACGTCCCGGCGCGCCCCGGCCGTGAGCATCCCGAGCGAGAAGTCCGCGGCCACGCACCGCGCGCCCGACGACGCCAGCTCGACCGTCGACACCGCGGTCCCCGCGGCCAGATCGAGCACCACGTCCGAGGGCGTCAGCGACAGTGCCTTGCGGGTGGCCCTGCGCCAGCGCCGATCCTGCGCGAACGACAGCACCGTGTTGGTGAGGTCGTAGCGCCGGGCGACGCCGTCGAACATCGCCGCGACCTCGCCCGGTTCCTTGTCCAGGGTGGCCCGGTCCCCCGGCTCGGACGAGCGCGACGACGGGGCATCTGCGGTGGTTGCCATGGCGGCAACGCTACCCGGCCAGACGCACCCCGGCCCCGCCGTATCCGGCCATCCCCCGGCGCACACCGTGCTCGGCGATGACCTCGTGATAGTGGCCGACGAGCTGTTCACACAGCACGGGCCACGTTCGGGCACGCACCGCGGCCAGCCCGGCCCGGCCCATCGCGGCCCGGCGCGGCGCAGCGCGCAGCGCCTCGATCGCCTCGCCGATCCGGTCGGCGTATTCGGCCGGATCCAGCAGGAACCCCGTCGACAGCGGGGTCACCAGGTCGCGGGGGCCGCCGGCGTCCGGGCCGACGACCGGCAGGCCGCTGGCCATCGCCTCCTGGATCGTCTGACCGAAGGTCTCGTGCTCGCCGGCGTGCGCGAAGACGTCGAAGCTCGCGAAGGCCCGGGCGAGGGCCTCGCCGCGCAGTTCGCCGGTGAACACGGAATTCGGGCACAGGCGTACCAGACGGTCGCGTTCGGGCCCGTCCCCGACAATCACCAGCCGCACCGCCGGATCCGCGTCGAGCCCGGCCAATCGCTCCACGTGCTTCTCCGGGGCCAGCCGCCCGACAAAGCCGACCACCAGCGCATCGGGCCGATCCCCGCGCCACTGCGCGTGCAGTGCCGGATCCCGGCGCGCCGGCGTGAACAGCTCGGTGTCCACCCCCCGCGCCCACTTGTGCACTCGCGGAATATCATGTGCGGCAAGCGATTCCATCGTCGCCGTGGAAGGCGCCAAGGTCCGGTCGCAGCGTTCGTGCAGCATCCGCGTGTACCGCCACGCCGCCTTGGCGGCCACGTCCATGCCGTAGGCCCCGGCAAACCCGGCCACATCGGTCTGGAAGACCGCCACCGTCGGCAGCCCCAACCGGCGTGCCGCGAGCACGCCGGCACCGCCGACCACGAACGGCGACGCCAGGTGCACGACGTCGGGCCGCGCGTCCCGCAGGGCCCTGTACAGCGTCGGGGTCGGCACCCCGACCGGCAGCGAGGCAACACCGGGAAACCGCATCGACCCGACCGTGTGCACCGGTGTACGCCGACCCACCAGCCGCGGCGCCCGCCGGCCGGCACGCTCGGAGTCGGGTGCGATCACCACCGCCGAATGCCCGGTCCGCTCGAGATGGTCGACGACCCGCAGCACCGAATTGACCACACCATTGACCTGGGGAAGGAAACTCTCACCGACGATCGCGACTCTCATGCGAGTATCGTCGCCGCACTCCGTGTCCGGCATGGTGGCCGTGCATGACGACGACCGGAACTCACCGGAAACTCTGCTCTCTGCGCCGCCTCCGGCGACGCGGTGCCTGCGCCTTGACACCCCACTCTTCGTCGTCGGCCCGCCACTGCCCCCGTATCGCCCTCACGATCGTTCACACCTGGTGGGGGCAGCCGCAGCCCTCCTCCTGCATCGCGGCGCCGGCTCCGGCACGGTACTCTCTGCGCCGCCTCCGGCGACGCGGTGCCTGCGCCTTGACACCCCACTCTTCGTCGTCGGCCCGCCACTGCCCTCGCATCTGGAATTCGAGAGTTCCCACCCGTGGGGGCAGCCGCGGCCCTCCTCCTGCATCGCGGCGCCGGCGCCGGCACGCTGCACGGCTCACCGCACGTTCACCACCTCGTCGGCCCCCGCCGCCCCATCCGGCTCCGCCGAATCCGATCCCGCCGCCCGCTGCGCCGACCACCGCAGCCACCGCCGGTTCGCCTCGGCGAGCGCCACCATCAGCACCCCGATCACCACCCAGGTCAGCGCCACCACCGACGCGGCCGGCACGATCGCGAGCCTCGCATCCCGACCGGCCGGCCGGGCCAGATCCGGGTTCAACCGGTCGTATTCGACGCTGATCCGCTGCCCGGTCACCAATTCAGTGGGATAGAGCAGCCCCAGCTTGGGGCTCCGGATCTGCCCGTCGGGGGTCTGGAAGTAGACGACGGCATGGAGCTCGTCTGCCGAGACCACATCGGCCATCACCACCCCCATGTCGGCCTCGATCGCCGCATCATTGCGGTACGCGGCCACCACGATCGCCCCGGCCATCACGGTCAGGACCACTCCCACCACCAGCAACGCCTGCTGCAGGCGCCGCAAGACCGAGGGTTTCACGAGCCCGCCACCAACCGCCGGCCGATCGCGGCGTGGACCGCGCGCAACCGTTCCCGATCGGTCACCACCTCGATCACCTCCACCCCGCCGGCCGGCGGCGCCTCGGCGAGGACCGCGGCCAGCGCAGCCACCTCCACGCGCCGCAGCGGCAGGTGGAAACCCGCGCACAGGGCGGCCAGATCGGTGTGGTGCGGAGTGCCGAAGACCCGCTCGTAGGCGCCTCGGTACGGCCCCGAATTGAATCGCGGATCGCCCTGTTCCAGCAGCCCGAAGATCCCGCCGCCGTCGTCGTTGGCGACGACGATCCGCAGCGCCGCCGGCCGCGGCTCGCCGGGCCCGATGATCAGGCCGGTCGCATCATGCAGAAAGGTCAGATCACCCATCAGGGCGACGGTCCGGGCACCACAGGCGGCGTCGAGCGCCAGGGCCGCGCCGATCGCGGTCGAGGTGTTCCCGTCGATGCCCGCGACCCCGCGATTGGACAGCACCCGCACGCCCTCGCCGACACGCCCGGCCAATGCGACATCCCGGATCGGGTTGCTCGCCCCGACGACGAGTTGTTCCCCGGGCCGCAGCGCGGCACTCACCGCACGGGCGACGTGCAGACCGGTCGCCGCACCGGGCGCGTCGAGCGCCGCGTCGACCACCCCGAGCACCCGCTGATGGATTTCCGCGCAGGTCTTGAGCCAGTCCTCACCGGGGTCGCCGACCGCCTGCACCCGCGTACCCGTCGCGTAGACATTGCCCGAGACGTCCGGCCAGCGCGGTCCGGTGGTGATCGCGTAGACGCGGACGTCGGGATCGGCGAGCAGCTGCGACACCCCGCGGTGCAGCGTGGGCCGCCCGCAGATGATCGCCTGGCGCGGCCGGATCGAGGTCAACGCGAGGGGATGCAGCGGCGTCACCGCGTGCGGCGCGGTCGGCTCGGCCACGGTCGGGACCGCGTCGAGCTCGGGGTGGCGCCCGGCGCCGTGGCCGGCGACCACGACGGTGTCCACCGACAGGTCGATCTCCAGCGGCACGTCGAGCCGGCCGACCGGGGCATGCGTCCACGGCAGCCCGCCCGCGCGGCCGGCATGGGTGCCCAGGTCGTCCTCGGGGCCCACCTCGGGGTCGGGCACCAGCGGTTCCCGCAGCGGGATGTCGAAGTGGACGGGGCCGGCGTTGCCGGTGCGCGCGCCGCGCGCCGCGGCGAGCACCCGGCCGACGGCCGACCGCCACTGGCTGTTGGTGTCGAGATCGGCCTCGGCGAGTCCCGGACTGATCGTCGCCCGGACCTGGGTGCCGAAGATCCCGAACTGTTCGACGGTCTGGTTGGCGCCCGAGCCGAGCAGCTCATAGGGCCGGTTGGCACTGATGACCACCAGGGGCACCCGGGCATAGTTCGCCTCGAAGACCGCGGGGCTCATGTTCGCGACGGCGGTTCCGCTGGTCATCACGATCGGCACCGGCCGCCCCGACGACACCGCCAGGCCCAGCGCGAGATAGCCGGCCGAGCGTTCGTCGATGCGGACATGCAGCCGCAGCTGCCCGGTGACGTCGGCCGCATGCAGCGCGAAGGCGAGCGGCGCGTTGCGCGAGCCCGGGCACAGCACGGCCTCGGTCACGCCACCGCGGATCATCTCGTCGACGATCACCCGCGCCTGCAGGGTCGAGGGATTCATGTGCACCACAGTAGGAGGTGTCCGCCGATCCCCCCGGCACCCGTTGGCGGGACCACGGCCGGCGACGTCCGGTTCGCGGACTAGGCTTGAGGCCATGACCGAGGAATCGACCCCAACTCCGCACCCGGCCGGCCGCGAGTTCGACGTCGTCGTCTTCGGCGCGACGGGCTTCGTCGGCGAGCTGACCGCGCGATATCTGGCCGCCCACGCCCCGGCCGGGACGAAGATCGCCCTCGCCGGCCGATCCGAGAGCAAGCTCACAGCGGTCCGTGGGCGGCTGCCGGCCGCCGCCGCGGCGTGGCCGCTGATCGTCGCCGATGCGTCGTCGCCGGCGTCACTCGACGCGATGGTCGCGCGCACCCGGGTCATCTGCACGACCGTCGGCCCCTACCTGCGCTACGGCGAGGCCCTGGTGGTTGCGGCCGCCACGGCCGGCACCGATTACGTCGACCTCACCGGTGAGGTGCCGTTTGTGCACTTCTCGATCAACAAGGCACACGAGACCGCCGTGGCGACCGGCGCCCGGATCGTGCACTCGTGCGGATTCGATTCGGTCCCGTCCGATCTCGGCACGTATCTGCTCTACCGCGCCATCGCCGACGACGACGCCGGCGCGCTCACCGACACCACCTTCATCCTGCGTTCGGTGCGCGGCGGGGTCTCCGGCGGCACCATCGACTCGGTGCGGGTGATCGCCGAGCAGGCCACCGATGCCGAACAGCGGCGGCTGTTGCTCAATCCGCAGGCCCTCTCGGGCACACCGGGCAACACCCCGCAGGCCAGTCTGCGCTCGGAGCCCAGCGACATCGCGATCGTCAACGCCAAGTCCGTCGATCCGTCGCTGTCCGGGACACTCGCGCCGTTTTTCATGTCGTCGCACAACACCCGCATCGTGCGCCGTTCCAATGCGCTGCTCGACGGCGCCTACGGTCCCGATTTCCACTACGCCGAGACGATGAACGTCGGTGGCATCCCCGTCGTGTCCACGCTGACCGCAGGTCTGGTCAGTGTCGGGACCGGACTCGCGCTGGGCGCCATGAGCTTTCCGCCCTCGCGTCGGATCCTGGACCGACTGCTCCCGAAGCCCGGCGAGGGTCCCTCGCAGAAGAGCCGGGAGAAAGGGTATTTCGTCTCCGAGACCTACACCCGCACCACCACCGGCCGCCGCTATCGCTCCCAGATGCGGGCGTCGGGAGATCCCGGATATCAGGCGACCGCGGTCATGCTCGGCGAGAGCGCCCTGACCCTTGCCCTCGATCGGGACGCCCTCCCGCAACGGGCCGGGGTGCTCACCCCCGCGGTCGCGATGGGCGATGCCCTGGCCGAACGCCTCCGGGGTGCCGGGGTGACACTCGAGGCGCACGAGCTCACCTGAACCCACCCCGGGCCCGCGGCACCGCCGGATCCGCCGGATCCGCCGCGCAGCCACGCCTCGATCCAAGCAGCCTGACGACGGGACCCGCCGACTCGGCAGGGCCTATGCTGTCACGGTGACATCTACCGGAGGAGCCGCGCACCCCGACTGCGCACGCACCGGCGCCCGTGGCGGCCGCCTCCACATCGTCGTCCTGACGATCGCCTGTGACCCGTTCCACCGCGCGGCACTGAGATATGGTCTGTCGGCCGTCCTGCGCGCCGCCCAGCAGTCGATGCAGACGATCGCCCACCGATTGGGCAATGACGCCGTCGTGACCCGGGTCGCCGAGTCGCGGTGGCGGGTCGCCGTCCGGCTGCGGGGCGCCTCGCGGGCCCAGCTGTACGGCAACCTCGAGAAGGTGCTGTCGCTGGTGGTGCGTGACTCGGATCCCACCGATCGCTATCTCGACTGTCATGTCGGGGTGGCCGTGGAACCCGAGCTCCCCGGTGTCGCGCGGACCGACCTTGCCGACTATGCCGACGCCGCGCTGAGTCTCGGTCTCCGGGCCCGCCACCGGATCCGGTTCGCCGGCCGCGCCGACGTGGCGGCCATCCGTGACTCCGTCGACCTGGCCACCCGCCTGCGGCAGGCGGCGCTCGACGACTTCCCGCTCGTCTATCAGCCGATCGTGCGGCTGTCCGATCGTGCGGTCCTGGGCTTCGAGTCGCTGTTGCGCTGGCGCGAGGGACCGACCCTGCATACGCCCGGGAACTTTCTCGCCGAGGCCGAGATGTCGTGGCGCGTCGTCGAGATGGGTCGTCAGACGGTACCGGTCGCGGTCGGCGCGCTGGCCACCGAGCTGGCCTCGCTGTGCACGGGTGACGCCCCGTTCGTGACGATCAACCTGTCGGCGCAGCAGCTGCTGGATCCGCGGTTGACGTCGATCATCGCCACCGCCCTCGACCGCCACGACATTGCCCCGCATCAGCTCTGGATCGAGGTGCGCGAGGACACCGCCATCGCCCGCGACTCGCGGGCGTCGACCACCATCGGCCAATTGCACAAGCTCGGCTGCCGGATCGGCATCGATGATCTCGGTGCGGGCTATTCGGCGCTCACCTACATTCGTGACCTGCCGATCGACATCCTCAAGCTGGATCGCTCACTGGTGACCAGGGTCGCCGACGATCCACTCAGCGCGGTGGTGATGACGGCGATCTGTCAGATGGCGGCCGCCGCGGGCATCACCACCGTCGCCGAGGGAATCGAATCCGAGGATCTGATTCCCCCGCTGGAGGAGTACGGGATCGACTACGCACAGGGTTTCTTGTTCGGCCGGCCGGCGTTCCCGGCAGAATTGGTCGGGTGATCGTCTCGCCGTCCACCGAACATCCCGAGAGCGGACCTCAGATCCCGGTGGTCTCCCCGGTCGGCCCCGATGGCGACCGGCATGTGGTCGTCAATCAGCATTCGACGGTCCTGGGCATGCCGCGGTTCGCCGCGGCGGCCGAGCGGAGGTTCCGGGCCGCCTTCGCGGCCGCGGGCGCACAGACGCGGCGCGAGCTGCAGGCGGCTGCCGTCGCCCTCCTGGCGGTGATCGCGGTGATCGAGTTGACCACGGCGCACCGGCCGCTCAATGGAGTCACGCTGGTCGCCGTGCTGGGGCTCGCGATGGCGGCCCAGGTCGGATCCTATCTGTGGGGTCGGCGGCCGGACCGGCGTGATTCGGTGCTCGGGCTGATCGTGTTCGTGATGGCGTCCTCGATCACCCTGGTCTGTGTGCTCGTCGTGCATGTGGCGGGTGCGATCGCCGGGCACAGTGATATCCCGCTGATCGTGCTGACCGGGTTGATCCTGGGCATTCTGCTTGCGCGCCTGACCTTTCCGGTCGCGTTGACGATCACCGTGGCGTATTCGGCGACTGTCGACGTCGCCGAGTATCTGGCGGTCGGGCAGCTCCCGCACGAGTTGGCGGACGTGACGGTGTCGGTGACCGTGGTCGCCATCGCGACGGCGACGGCGTGGGAACGCGAGTTCGTCAGCCGGGTGCGGTGGTCGCAGGAACGCCGGATCGCGATGCTCAACGAATCCGATCCGCTCACCCGGATCGCCAACCGCATGCATTTCGCCACGTCCCTGAGTGATGCCGTCGACGCGGAGGTGCCGATCACGGTGTTCGTCGCCGATGTCGGCGGATTCAAGCAGTACAACGACGACCACGGCCATCCGGCCGGTGACGAGGTCCTGCGGGCGGTGGCGCTGTGTCTGCAGGAGGCAACCGGCGACGACGAGGCACTGGTCGCGCGGATCGCGGGCAAGAGGTTCGCGGTGCTCTGGCGCGCTACCGGGACCCGCGCCGACGAGCTGCGGCGGACGGTGGCGGCGACCTTGGACATGATCGCGGGCCCGCAGGATCGGCTGAGCGCGGCCGCGGGGGTCGCCGAGTGGCACCCCGATGAACACGCGATCGGGGCCGCGGAGCTGTTGCAGCGCGCCGAGGGGGCGCTCGTGCTGGCCAAGCGGTCCGGCGGTGATCGGCTGGTCGTCGCGCGGCCCGGTGATCGGGTGCCGCTGGTCACGGCACCACACCTGGACGACGATCCCGCGCACAGCGGGCCACAGCACCCGTGTCCGCATCCGCTGCGGGTGACGTGGCGTTCGCTGTCGTTCGCGACGGCGGCGGAAGCCGCCTTTCGCACGGAATTCGACGAGGAGGCGCTGCGCGCGCGGGCGATGGTGCTGCTGGGCGTGGTGATCATGTCTGTCGGGACGCTCCTCATCGGCCGGTCGTTCGTGGGCATCCCGGGCGCGGCGATGACGGTGTTGACCCCGACCCTGCTCGGCGTTCAGATCCCGGTGGCGCTGGCCGGTCTCACGGCGCTGGCGTTGCCTGCACTGCGGCGGTGGTCGGCGCCGATCTTCCTTGCTGTCATCGTCGTGTGCTGGGCCGCGGTGGTCGTCGACAACGCGATTCTGACCACCCGCGATGCCGATGTCATCCCGGTCATCGCACCGGTCTCGTTGATCCTGAGTGTGGCGATGGCGCACATCGTCATGCGGCTGGCCGTCCCCGCAGGCGTCGGCATGATGGTGGTGACCGTCGGGGCGGAGCTCGCGGCCGGGCCGCTGACGCCGCTCCGGCTGTTCACAGCGCTGGCCGCGGCAACCATGTGCGTGCTCGCGATCCGTTCGGCCTTCCGGCTGGAGCACCTGCACCGTATTCGGTGGCGGCGGTCGCAGCATCTGGCGTTCCTGAGCCAGACCGATCTGCTCACCAAGCTGGTCAACCGCCGCGGTTTCGAGGCGCGCCTACACGGGTTGATCACCACCGGCCGTGACATCACCCTCATGCTGCTGGACATCGACTCCTTCGGCGCCTACAACCGGACCTTTGGCTATGCCTCCGGTGATGCCTGCCTGCAGCGGATCGGCCGGTACCTCGCGGCGTCGGGAACCGACGATGTGGTGGTCGCGCGGGTCGGTGGGGAGGAGTTTGCGGTGGTCATCGCGGATCGGCAGGCCGATGCCGCGTGTGCGCTCGCCCGGTCGATCTGGGCCGGTCTGCCGGGTCTGCAGATTCCGGCAGCGACGGCGGGTGTGGTCACCGCATCGGCGGGGGTCGCCGTGCATGCGGCCGCCACCCCCGAGATCGATGCCCGGGCCGTCGCCGATCAGCTGTTCGCCGAGGCCGATTGTGCGCTCTATCGCGCCAAACGGGCAGGCCGCAATCAGTTGCGGTTCGCCGCCACCGACCACCGCGAACGGGCCGTTGGATAGCGGGACCCACCAGCCGGCGCCGGTCGTCAGGGCCGTTGCGGCCCGGTCAGGGCTGCCCGGGCCGCAACTGGATGAACAGGGCGTCCATCTCCGCGCATAGGCGGTCCCCATCGTGCAGGGTGCCCCGCACAAAGCATTTGCGTCCGTCCCGCGTCTCGACCCACGCGTGCATCTGCAGCGGCACGGTCAGCGGGGTGAGCGATCGGTAGGTGACCGTGAGGTAGGCGGTTCGGGTGATCCCGGACACCTTGAGCGCGGCGGCCATGCCGCCGAGGTCGTCGAATGCCACGGCGACGTGGCCGCCGTGCGCGGCCTTGTTGCCGCCGAGGTGGAAGGGCCGGAAGGTGACCGTCACGATGACGCCGTCGGCGGATGCCTGTTCCACCACGTAGGGCGGCAGGGTGATGTTGCCGCGGGCGGGCAGGTCGATCCGGGTTCCCGAGGGGGAGGTCCACTCATCCACCTGGGTGCGCTCGAGCCGGGCGTTGAGGGCACGCAGATCGTCGATCAGCCCGGCCGTCTCGTCCTCGGGCGGGCACGCATACCGGGCGAGATCGAGGAACCGGCGCATCTCCTCGCCGAGCTCGCCGTAGCGCGGACCGCCCCGTTCGGTGGTGACGTCGAACCGGGCCCGGAAACCGCCTTCGTGCGGCACGTCGCCGCGCGGCCCGGCACCCCCATCCGCCGCTGCCACACCGTTCCCCGTCGTCTCGCCCGCCGCCGCGTCATCCCCCCGGCCGTCACGCTCTTCGATCGACATCCGTCCAACGTAGCCGGGTACGTGCGCGCCGCCGGGGCCCGCCCCCCGGAGAGCTCATCGACGGCGTCGGCGGCCCGACGATCCGACGGACTCGCCGTCACGGTAGCGCCCGGCCTCACGGCGGTCACGGGCCCGGACGATCCGGCCGACGATCACCGCGACGACGAGCGACACCACCACCCACACCAGGGCCGCGATCGTCACGATCGTCCACACGCTCATGGTTCCAGCATGCCAACATGGCCGGCCGCGTGGGGAGCGGGTCGGTGAATACCCGGCCGGCTCGCCACCGGCAGTCGGGCGGCCGCGCCCAGTATCCTTGACCACCATGTCGCCGAGCCGCCCCGAGAACAGCGCCCAGCCCTTCGATCCGACGCAGTGGGCGCCGGTCCCGGGCTTCGCCGACCTCACCGATCTCACCTATCACCGGCACGTCGGACCCGGCCGGGCCAACGGCATCGTGCGCATCGCCTTCGACCGCCCCGAGGTGCGCAATGCGTTCCGCCCGCACACCGTCGACGAGCTCTACCGCACCCTCGATCACGCCCGCCGCACCCCCGACGTCGGTACCGTCCTGCTGACCGGCAACGGGCCGAGCCCCAAGGACGGGGGCTGGGCGTTCTGCAGCGGCGGCGATCAGCGTATCCGGGGCCGCTCCGGCTACCAGTACGCCACCAGTCACGACACCGATGTGACGGCCGCAGGTGCCGCCGGCGTCGACGCCGCGCGGGTCAAGGCCGAGGGCGGGCGCCTGCACATCCTGGAGGTCCAGCGCCTGATCCGCACGATGCCCAAGGTCGTCATCGCCATGGTCAACGGCTGGGCCGCCGGGGGCGGGCATTCGCTGCACGTCGTCTGCGATCTGACCCTGGCCTCCCGCGAGCACGCGCGCTTCAAACAGACCGACGCCGACGTCGGCTCCTTCGACGCCGGGTACGGCAGCGCCTACCTGGCCAAGCAGGTCGGGCAGAAGTTCGCGCGGGAGATCTTTTTCCTCGGGCAGGCCTATGACGCGGAGACGATGCACCGGATGGGCGCGGTCAATCGCGTCGCCGATCACGCCGATCTCGAGGCCACCGCCATCGACTGGGCCCGCACCATCAACGGCAAATCACCCACCGCGCAACGCATGCTGAAGTTCGCCTTCAATCTCACCGACGACGGCCTGATGGGACAGCAGGTCTTCGCCGGGGAGGCCACCCGGTTGGCGTATATGACCGACGAGGCCGTCGAGGGCAAAGAGGCGTTCCTGGAGAAGCGCGAACCTGATTGGTCGCCGTTCCCGTACTATTATTGAAATATCATTGGCGTCCGGGATTTCCCGTGTTGTGCTCGCGCACGGTCCGGTATGTCCGCCATAATACGGCCTCCCATCGGACACCACGTACCGACTGTCCTTCGGCCTCACCACGATGCCCCACCCCGAAACCGCCGAATCCGGTCTCCGCCGCGACAGTTGCCGATACCGACGAACGATCTGTCCACCGTTCATAGGCTGGCCCAGCCTAGCGCAACCCGCTACCGTAGGGTTTTGTCGACCCCATGACGGGACCTGGAAGGAAGCAATGGAGAAGGTCAGGCCAATACCCCTTCGGACACATCCCACGGTGTCGATAGTTGTCACCAATTTCAACTACGGCGACTATTTGGAAGCAGCCGTGTTGAGCGCCCTCGATCAGTCCGGGCTCGACATCGAGGTCATCATAGCCGACAACGGATCGACAGATCATAGTCTGGCGGTCGCGAAGGCACTGACCTCGGCGGATCCTCGAATTCAACTCCACACGCAGGACCAGAACATCCATCCGCTCGTCAATTTCAATGCCGGAATCGATCTCGCCACCGGCCAGTACGTCCAGGTGCTCTGCGCCGACGATATCCTCACAACCGATTCACTCACGCGTGCCGTGGCGGTCATGGAGGCACGCCCCGACGTCGTCTTCACGTACGGCAGTTGCTCTCCGTTCGAGAACGAGCCTCCGGAATTCACGCCCATCGAGGTCTCCAGTTGGACGATCTGGGACGGCGATGAGTGGGTCCGCGGCCGCTATCGCGCAGGCACGAATCCCTTTTTTCATCCCGAGGTCTTGATGCGCACCACGACGATACGCGAAGTCGGCGGGTACAATCCCGATTTCCGCCTGACCTCGGACCTGCTGCTGTGGATGCAGGCGGCGCTGTGCGGCAATGTCGCGCGGATCAACGGGCCAGATCAAGCGTTCTACCGTCAACACGGCACAAATCTGCACACGCAGATCAATGGCGACGGCTGGATGCGAGACTTCGAAGGTCGACAGCAGGCCTTCGACTCGCTGCCGAAGCTGTCACCGTCGAGCACTGTCGGAGCGACCGAGATCGACGAGTCTCGGCGGGCCCTGGCATTCGATGCCGTCAAATACGCGTGCATGGCACTGTCTTCGACAGAACCCGAGACGCGTCGGCTCGGCGCTGACTACGCCACGTACGCCGCCGAGGTCTGGCCGTCGATCACCTCGTCACTGCGCTGGCGCACCATCGCATCATCAATCAACGGCGACTCTCGCCTGTGGCCACGGATTTGGTTCAAGATCGACGTCAAGTCGCAGCCATTGGTGACCCGGCTGGGACGGACCTCGCGGTACCACCGCGAACCGCTCTGGGAATCGCTGCGCCGCAGCCGCCACGCCTGACCCCCAAGGCGGGGCACCCCGGCGACACGCGCGCTCGGCGCAGCGCCCGCGTCCTGCGGGCGGGCCCAGACGCGGACCGATCCCACCTCAATCCATCAAACGCCCGACATCATCCACCGCGCGTGCAACCCTTCGCTGTGCAACGCGCGCTGGACCCGGCGAGCCAGCCGGCCTCCGCGGTGGGCAACAACCGCGACCGGATGCTCAGGCTGTGTCCACGGCTCGGCGCGCGACCGTTCGGCGACCGGCAGCAGCTCGCGCGCGAAGTCGAGCAATTCACTCGATCCGGTCGCGGGCTCGCCGCGGTCTCGTGCCGCGGCTGCGTACCGGAGCGCGTGACCGGCCACCGCACGCCGGGCCGAGATCAGGAGATGCTCGCGCTCGGCCGCCGACAGGTTGGCCTCGTGTTCGGAGCCGAGTGCCGCTTCGAACGCCGCCAGCCGCGCACCGAGGTCGACGATCGCGTCATCCGCTTCGGTCACGCTCATGCTGTTGGAGTGCTCACGGTGCAGTGCTTGATCGGATCCGCCGATGAACCCGACGTCGGAGATCGTTGCCAGCCGCAGCGATATTTCCATGTCCGGACCATACGGAATATCCGGGTTCATGGGTCCGGACTCACGGAGGAGTGAACTACGCAGAACCATCTCGGGGTTCGTGATCGCCGTTCCACCGCGTGCACATCGCTCGGCCAACCAATCGAGCCCCCGCCAGATCGTCCAGAACGGCTCGCCGACCCGGGCGGCCGGCGGCTCGGCCGACCAGAAATGCCGGGGATGGCCGTAGACCAGCCCGACGTTGGGGCGTTCGACGAACAATGCGGCGGCCCGGGCCAACGCGCCAGGAGCCAGCAGATCGTCGGCGTCGAGTTTGACGACAAACTCGCCAGAACTCGCATCCCATCCGCGGTTGAACGAGCGCACGTGCCCCGAGTTCGCCTCGTTCGCCAACACCCTGACACGGGAGTCCTTCTCCGCCAGCCCCTCCGCGACCCGCAGGCTGTCATCGGTCGAACAGTCGTCGACGATGATCACCTCAACATCCACGCCCGTCTGCGTCACCGCGCTCTCGACCGCGTCCGGCAGGAAGTGCCCGTAGTTGAACGAGGGCACCACCACAGACACCCGGTGATCTCCTCGCGGCACCGCCGGCGCCCCGGCGACACGTTCGGCGACCCGCGGCGCCGCCGGGGCCAACCGCGCGGCCAGCCGGACCGCGGTACTGCTCTCCAGTGCATGGTCTTCCACGTAGTTCCGCCATTTCAGGCGCAACCCGCCACTCTCCCCGCTCATTCATCTCCCTCGCCCGGGCCGCCGCCTCGACAGCTTCCGTAGTTCGCCGACCATCACCCGGACCCGGGCACGGTCGACCACAGCCAGTACCGCCACATACAAAACCAGATAGACCAGGCACTCCAGCAGCTCGACAAGGAGGTTCGGTGCCGGAATGAACACCAGATCGACAACCTCCACGATCACGAACGCGGCTGTCGCGGCCGTCGTGACCCCGAGTACGCGGCCGACGACCGATCGCAGCGGAATATCGAGAATTCGTCCCGCCACGACAATCGTGCCGAACCCCGTCGCCAGGTACATGATCGAGATCGCGATCCCCACGGCGGTCAACCCGTAGGTCGTCATCCACCAGACAAGTGGCAGACCCGCGACGAGACTCGAGATGGACAGCCAGGTCAACGCCCGGGGCCGACCGATCCCTTTGATCGATTCGGCGGCCACTGCGGCCATTGCCATTCCGGGCCCCACGCCGGCCATTCCCGCGGCAGCGGCGCCGGCGGGCTGCCACTCCGACCCGAGAAGGGCGACGACCACCGGCTCGGCCGCGAGGACCATCAGGAAGGCGACTGGCAGTGCGGCAGCCCACAACCAGCCCGCAGCACGATGGTAGGCGTGCACAAACCGCTCACGGTCGTGGGCGATCTGGGCGAACGCCGGGAAGAGAAGATACGAACAGATCTGGAGAATCGCCACCGACGGCATCGAACCGAGACGATGACCATACCGGAACTGACCGAGCGCCCGCGCTCCGAGGAACTGGCCCACCAGAATCTGTTCCACGGTCTCGCGAATGCGTTCGGCGACCGAATTGACCAGGAGCGGAAAGGAGAACGCCGACAGCTCGCGCCACACTCGCACCGAGAACAGTTTGAGGGACGGTTTCCAACCGGCGAGCGACCAACTGAGCCCAACCCACACGATCTGGGATGCGTAGGTGCCGATCACCATGGCCCACGCACCCATTCCGGTGAGTGCGAGCGCAATGGCGACCACCGCGTACACGATGGTCGCGGCGGGGTCGATGATGAGCTTGCGGTAGACCTTGAGCTCACGCTGCATCAGGGCGTCCGGGACGCTCGTGCACGCGTGCAGCAGCACCATTCCCGCGCTGGCGAGGGCGATGTAGGTCACTTCCGAACTATGGAAGACGATGCCGAGGACCGGGGACAGCGCGGCCAGGCCACATGCCAGCAAGACGCCGATGCCGAAGGTCACCACCAGAACGGTGTTGGCCGCCACCTCGATCTCGGTCTTACGCTGGATCAGCGCCTGGGACAGCGCGCCCTGGGAGACCACGGAGATGAATCCGAGAAGCACGGTGCCTGCCGCGAACAGGCCGACCTCGGTAGGGCCGAGCAACCGCCCGAGAACCAGCGTCTGGATGATACCGACGCCCTGGACGACGACCAGGCCGACAACGGCCGCGGTCGCCGCCTTCTTCAGGGTTCCGGCAAGACCGGGCGTACCGGTCCCAGTGCCGTTCTCCGGGACCTCCGGATCAGGTCGCTGTGACGTTTCCGACATATCCTGTGCTGCTAAACGCCGAATGCCGCGTCGTATGCCGCGAACACCGCGTCACGCGAATAGACCGATCGGAAATGTTCACGGGCCGCATCACTGACGGCCTGATTCTCGCGGGGTGAGGTGAGATCACACAGCAACTCGGCAATTTCTTTCGGTTGATCGCCGACCAGGATACCGGCATCCCGGCCACTGCGAATTCCTTCGGCACCGAGCGTCGTCGACACGACGGGAATTCCGCGCGCCAACGCATCGATGACCTTCAGCTTCACCCCTGAGCCGAACCGCAGCGGATTGACCAGCGCCACGGCACCAGAGAGCACCGACGACAGATCCTCCACATAGCCTTCGACCGCAACACTGTCGGCGAACTGCGCGGCCAGCGAGCTGAGTCCCGCTCGCACGTCACGCCCGACGATGCGGAGTCGCGCCGCAGGCATCTGTTCCAGCACCAGTGGCCAAACGCTGGTCAAGAACCACCGCAAACCGTCCTCGTTGTGCGGCAGGGACAGCAGCCCGAGGAAGACGAACTCGAGATCCCGTACCTGCCGGACCGGCCCATCCGAGGCGTCGACCAATGGCGGCACGGCCCGGACCGCGGCAGCGGGGACACCCGTGCGCTGCGTCAAAACCGTCGCTTCTCGATCGTTGACGAGAATGCTGCGTCGAAACGACTTCGCGACCCGGTCCTCGCTGTTGCGCACAAGTTTCCGCTCCGCACGCAATAGCGCGATCTGCCCCCGTCGATGTTCGGCCAGCGGCCGCAGCGCCGGCGGAACATGTCGTGCGAAGTTTCCGAGAGGCTGAATGTCGACGTCCGGGTATCGGGCCGCGGCATCAAGCATGGCGCTGTACCGCTCGGAGAAGAGGTCGTCCAGGTAGCAGATCTGCCGAGGTGCGTTGTCGCCCGCATACTGTGCCATCCGCACGGTGTCGTAGACCTCGATCGTGGGCTGCAGCCGATCCCGGACCTCGGTGATCGCGCGCTGCGTGGCCGAGGAGTACAGCAGCGCTTCCTGCAGACTCGACCGCCCGGTCAGCGACCGGGCCGCGACATTACGCAGTGCGACGACGCGACTCGGCAACGGCACCGTACGCAGATCAACCGGAAAATCATTGCTGGGCCGTCCACTGCCGGGCCAAATGTAGTGAACATGGTCACGCCCGTACCTCTCGACGAAATAGGAGAGGAAGCCGGCAAGAACCACCTTCTTTCCCGCATCCGTGGGATATGGGTCGACCGGACTGATCAACGCCACAGTCATTACTGTCCTCCGCAACCCAACTCTAGTCCCGGTCATGCTAGCCGTATCCCGGTAACCCGTCATCTCGAACCGGCAAAGCGGCACCTGGACGCCACATTTATACCATGGATCGAAGATGCACTATACTACAGTCGCCG
Organism: Gordonia sp. (in: high G+C Gram-positive bacteria); assembly: GCA_047605505.1. GTDB lineage: Bacteria > Actinomycetota > Actinomycetes > Mycobacteriales > Mycobacteriaceae > Gordonia. The sequence continues at coordinate 21,503 of JASGFO010000001.1, forward strand.
GAGCCCGTCGCCCGCCCCACCGAGCCCGAGACCCGGTACCCTGCAACGACGACGCCCACCATGCGAGAGCAGTGGCGGTGGACGAGGAACAAGTTCTGATTCCTGACGACATTGGAGAACGCATGACTCGTGGGATTCCTGCAGGCGCCCGCTGGGCAATGGTGTTTGCTGTCATTTGCGGGGCGGTCCTGGGAGCACTCATCGCCTTCGCCGCGACACCGCACAGCACGCACTATCGTGCGGAGGCAAAGGTGGCACTGCTTCCAAAGCCCAATCTGCCGATCGCTGAGAGTGCCAACTTCTGGGAAGTGCTCTCCAGTGGGCAAATCTCGAAGACCGCGGCGACCGTGTACCAGGACGCCGACCGATGGCTCGCTCCCGCGGCGCAGGCCGCGGGGGTACCGCAATCAGACCTGAGTCTCGCCGCTGCCGAGGTGCCTGGAACATGCATCGTCAAGGTGACGGTGGAGGGTCCGACCAAAGAAGCGGCCTCGACCGCCCTCAATAACGTTCTCGGCACGGCAAACCCGCAGGTCACGGCAGTATCTGCACCGTTCGTCATCAATGTGATGGACGCGGGAGCGGACAGCGTCCGCGAGGTGACCGGCGTGTCCGGCCCCCAGATCATCGCCGCCGGATTCCTCGCCGGCGCCATCGTCGGTGCGGGTGCCGGGCTTCTGCTCCTCCGCTGGCGACGACGGCGATCGGAACCGAGCACCAGCGACACGAGCGGCGATACGGTGGACGCCTCAAGCACGAAGCGATGACGTCCACCAAGGCCGCCGCGGCACCGACGGTCAGCGGGCCATCGCTGCGCGGCCGGACTCTCGAACGCCAGTTGCCGCTGCTGCTGGTGGTCGCCGGGGTCGTGGCGTTGGTCGGCTTCGTTCGATACGCAGACGTCGCTCCCTGGCTGGTGATCGCAGCCCCGATCGCCACCGCGTGCCTGTGGTTTGCCGCACAACGACCCGCCCTGAGCCTGACTCTGATGATCGTGGCCGAGGCAACCAATACTTCCGGCGTCCTTTCGGGTTACGCCGACCTCCCAGTCTTCGAGTCCTCCCTCGCACTCGGCATCGCCGCGTTGTTGCTGGCGGTCCGAAATTCCGAGATCCGCGCCAGACTCAACCGGTGGACCGTTGCCGCGGCCCTCTTGCTCGGGTGCTATTTGGCCAGCCAATTCCTGGCAACAATCGGCAGTGCCGACACCGCGCATTCGATCACGGTACTCACCAGCGCCGCCACCGACAGCATCTTCGTGATGGTCGTACTGATGCTCATTCAGGTCACCGGCGGCACCTGGATCGCGGCCGCGGCCTTCGTCCTCCCGATCGCGGCCATCTCCGTTCTCACCCTGGTGAATCAGGTCTTCTTCGGTGGGACGTTCTCGTTCGGCGGCTTCGCGCAGGTGACCCATGCCTACGGCGAGAACATCACGACATTGCGGTACGGCGGCCCGCTGCCCGATTCCAACTTCTGGGGGCGCCATCTCGTGATGGCATTGCCCTTGTCCGCTGCGCTCCTCACCCGCGCCGCCCGGGACGGCACGCATCGTCAGCAGGCGGCCTGGACTGCGGTGCTCCTCGCGATCGTCGCGGGCATCTACCTCACCCAGTCCAGGGGAACATTCCTGGCCACCGCCGTTGCGGTCGTGATATTCGTCCTGGCCTGCGGACCGACCGCCCGACGGTGGGGACTGTTTGCGCTGCCGATCGTTGCCGTTGCCGGCCTGCTGGCCCCGGGGATCGGTGACCGTCTCACCTCTGCCGCCGACGAGATCCGCAGCAGCGGGACCGACACGTCCGTCGTCGACCCATCCATTCTCGGACGTCTCGCGTCACAGGAGATGGCTGTCCTGATGTTCACGAACGAGCCCGCCTTCGGCTATGGCCCGGGCACGTTCGGTGGCTTCGCCGACGAGTACACGGGACAGGTGCCGACGGCGATCTCGCCGAATCAGGCCATCGAGGCGCCCCACAATCTCTACCTGGAAACCGCCGCCGAGAGTGGCGTTGTCGGCCTCGTCGGCTGGGCTGTCTTGCTGCTCGGTGTGCTGTCGCTGCCGCTGCTCCGACTGATCGCCCGGCCCCGGGCACCCGACCGGGTACTGGCCGCGGGCACCTGCGCGGCGATCCTCGCCTGGTCGGCGGCGAGCGTGACGTTGCATCTCGCCTACTTCCGAACCTTCGGGATCATCCTCGCATTGGCTGCGGCCTTGGCGCCGCGCCCGCCGGTCACCCGCGCCGTCGAAACCCTGCTGCGCGGCGCTGCGGTCTGGCTGGCCGCGGCGCTGATCGGTGCCACAGTGGCATGGGGAGTCTCCGCCGCGACATCACATCCCGGTTTCACGGCCAGTCAGCGCGTGACCGTGAAACCTGTCGGACCGGTCACCGGCGACTACCTCTACGGCCTCGAGCTGCGGTCCCGTACCACCCTCTTCCCGACCCTCGCACTCATTCTGCATCCCACTGACGATGACGTCTCGGTTGCTTCCGACGGGATTCGCGGCATGCTGACCTTCAGCTCGACCGCCTCGACCAGGGCCGACGCGGTCGCCGCGGTCACCCAGGCCGTGCACCAGGCCGACGAGGCCACTCGGGTCCGCATGGGGGGTTCGTACACGTTGGCCCAGGTCTATGACGATGTTAGGGTCGAGGCAACGTCGACGCGTTCCACCCAGGGACAGGTACTCAGGATCATCGCCGGAGCCGCCGCCGCCCTCCTTGCCGGACTCATCGGCCAGAGATTCTTTGTCACCCGACGACGTCGGCCCCCGACCACCGGTTCCGTCGATCATCCACAACTCGGCACCACTGCGGCCGACATCGAGAAAGTGCACCAATGAATCGTCCCGCGGTCGTGCTCGTGGAATTCTCCCCCTCGGGCGGACTGTTTCAGTTCGGCGTCCAGTTGGGTCAAGCTCTCGCCACACGTCTCCAGCCGGTTGAGCTCTGGACCGGACCCGACCCTGAATTATCTTCGGACACAGACGGTTTCACCGTGAAGTCCACGTTCCCGACCTGGCATCCGGCGGAGTCCGGCGAGCCCGACCCGTCACGGCTGCTCCGTCTGGGACGGCGGGGCATCCGAGCGGGACGGCTGATAGTGGCCTGGATCGTGCTGGGCATCCGGCTTGGCCGCGTCCGTCCCCGGGCGGTGATCTTCTCCCACTGGCGCTTCACCTTTGAGCCGTTGTTCGTCGCGTTCTACTCGCGCTTGTTCCCGGCGACCACCTTCTCGCTCATTGCGCACGAGCCGTTTCCGCGGTCGGATGCCAAGGACACCAGTACGGAGAAGTCCGGCCGCGTGCTGTCGTGGAGCTTCCGCACGGCCTGGCGCAGCCTTGATTCCGCCTTCGTGCTCGGTTCCCGCACAAGGCAACTCGTGATCGACCAGTGGCGGCCGCGGTGCGACGTTGCGGTGATCCCGCACGGCGACGAGGATGCGTTGCGGTCGGTGGCCACGGCAACGGCGATTCCCCGGCCATCCGAGTCGGATGCGGTGGTCCTGTTTTTCGGAACGTGGACGGCGTACAAGGGCATCGACGACCTGCTCGACGCTTTCCGGCTCGTCCGTCGACAGTACCCGGCCGCACAGCTCACGATGGCCGGCGCGGTGGGCGCGGACATCGATGTGTCGACGGTTCTCGACACCGCACGAGCGGTCGGTAACGTCGAGACCTACCCGGGATACGTACCGTCCGAGCAGGTTGCCGCCCTGGTCGCCTCGTCACGAATCGTTGTCGCACCCTATATCCGCGCGAGCCAGAGCGGGGTTGTCCACCTTGCCTACACCTTTGGGCGACCGGTGGTTGCCACAACGGTGGGAGACATCGAAGACGTCGTCACAGATGGCCACAACGGCCTGCTCGTGCCACCCCACGACCCGCAGGCCCTGTCGGACGCGATGCTGACGCTGCTCCGAGATCCGGAATTGTCCGATCGATTAGGAACGAATGGGCAGAAGGACATAGACGGCGCCTGGGCCGAGGCGGCCGGGATCATCGCCGAAACACTCGCCCGAACCGGATCGGCGAAGTGACCGAGGTGTCCGACACCGGCGCGACATATCGGCCGGGCGTGATTCGTTCGACCATGACCAAAACCAAGCTGAGAGTGGTGAAGTAGGCAATGCGTGTTCTCGTCCTCATCGACGCATTTCGCATGGGCGGTGCCGAGACCTTGCTGGCACCCATGGTGATCGCGTCGCGTGCGACAGATGTTCACATGGACGTCGTCGGTTTGGCGGAAGAATCCGTCAATGCCGAGAAAACGATGACGATACTTGCGGCGGCGGACATCCCGACCCAATCGTTGGGAATCAAACGGCTGGCCGACCCGACCGCCATCCCGAAACTCGCCGGACTCATCCGGCGCGGAGGCTATGACGTCGTCCACGCGCACCTGGAGATGGCGATGTCCCACGCGCTGCCGGCTACCCGGATTACGCGCACTCCGCTGGTCTGCACCTTCCACCATGTGGCGCGCGAGCTGAGCGGCCGGGCCGCATGGCGTGAGCGGATTGCCGTCAGCGCCGCGAGTGCGTCCGAACGCGCGTTGTTCGTCTCGGAGGCGTCGCGCGCGTCGTTTCAACAGATGTATCGCCCGCGCGGTCTGCCGGCGAACTGGCAGGTGATGCACAACGGCATCGATATATCGACATTTTCACCGGGTCCGGCCGATCCGGCGATCCGCGCGCAGCTCGGTGGCGACGATCACCTCATCGTTGTGCTGCCGGCCGCCTTCCGAGACTTCAAAGGGATTCCGGTCGCCATCCGGGCCTGGCCCGAGGTCATCCGCCGGCATCCCAATGCGGTGTTGACACTGGTCGGCGGCGGCGATCTCGAAGACGACCTGAGAGCCGAGGTTGATGCGTTGGGCCTTCAGCAGTCGGTGCGATTCGCCGGTGTCCGCACGGATATGCCCGACGTCTACCGCGCGGCCGACCTTGTACTGCTGCCATCGACGCACGGCGAGAACCTGCCGACGGTGCTGATCGAGGCGTCGGCGAGCGCGCGCACAGTCGCGGCCTCGCGTATCGGCGGTATCCCCGACATCGTGGCCGAAGGCGAGACCGGGTTGTTGTTCGAACCCAACAATCCCGCCGCGCTGGCCGCAACAGTCAACCAGTTGCTGTCCGACCCGGATCTCCGCCGGGATCTGGGCAATGCTGCCGAGCTCCGGGCGAAGGAGCACTTCTCTTCGGCTGCTTGGATTTCCAGACTCAGAGACACCTACGAAGAAGTCATCGCGCAGTGAACACGAACCGTCCGCCACGGCTTGTCTATCTGGTGTCACGTTTTCCCGTGACCTCGGAGACCTTCATCGTGCGCGAACTCGATGCGATCGCAGCGCAGAGCGAGACCATACCGGAGCTTCGGTCGTTGTTTCCGGCGCCCGGCCATGTGGTCCATCCGGTTGCCCGGAAATGGGTCCCCCGATTGATCCAGCACAGTGCGCTCGACGCGATCGGCGGTGTGGCCTGGGCGATGGTGCGAAAGACCCGATCACTGTTCCGGGTCGGGGTCACCGTGACCTCCGAGTACCGAAGCAGTCCCGGTCACCTGTTCCGGGCGCTTGTCACGGTGCTGCTCGCGACTGCGCACGCGCGCGACCTTGCCCGCAACCCGGACCCGCCGCACATACACGCGCACTACGCCACCTACCCCGCTCTGGCGGCCTGGGTCTGCCACGAACTGATCGGTAGCACGTACAGTTTCACCGCACACGCCCACGACTTGTATGTCACCCAGGCGATGCTCCGCAGAAAGGTTGCCGACGCCGAGCTTGTCGTCACCATCTCCGAGTACAACCGCGAGCTGCTCCGCGGTCTCGACGCCGGACCGACTCCGATCGAGGTGGTGCACTGCGGGATCGACACCGCCGGCTATCCCTATCGCTCGCGTCATATCCCGACCGAGGGTCCGATCAACGTATTGACGGTGGCGTCGCTCCAGGAGTACAAGGGCCACGAGGTACTCCTGCGGGCGATGGCCATGGGCGGGAACGGCATCGACCGGCTGGAGCTCGATCTCATCGGCGACGGCCCGTTGCGCAACGATCTCGAACAATTGGCGCAACGGCTGGGCATCGCGGGCCGGGTTCGGTTCCTCGGTGGCCGTACCGAGACCGAGGTCCGCGACGCGCTCGTCGGCGCCGACCTGTTCGTGCTGCCGAGCATCGTCGCCTCCGACGGGCAGATGGAGGGGCTACCTGTCGCGCTGATGGAGTCGCTCGCGAGCGGCGTACCGACAATTTCGACACAGCTTTCCGGCATTCCCGAGATCGTGGTCGACGGCGTCACCGGCTATCTCGCCCGCCCGGGTGACGTGAACGACATGAACCGAACTCTCCGACGTGCGCTCGCTGAACATGACCCGACGATGAGCGACGCCGGCCGTGCATTGGTCGTCCGCGAGTTCGACCTCGGGACAACCACCCGGACCCTGTCGGGCCTGTTGTCACCCTAATACCTGCAGGCGGCGGAAGGGTATGCCACCCAGGTCGTCATAATCCCACCTGAGCCCGAAATCGGTATATACCCTTCCGATACCTCCGCCGGAAGAAGATTCCTCGCGCTCGAAACTCACGCTCAACGGGGTGCCGCCCCTGTCGATCACATAGGCACCGTAGACCTGAAGGGCCTCAGCAACTGTCCGTTCGGCCGCCGTGAGTCTCAGCGAACGCAGGTTCAGATTCGGGTCGAGCCGTACGCGAGCGCCCTCCGGAATGCAATCCGACCGCTTCGAGGTTCCATCTGTCTTGATTGCCGGGCTATTGAAAATACCTGCACACACGTTGTCGGTTTGAATCGCCAGCGCATGGGGAATACGCCCCTGCTCAATTTCCGACACCCTGATGACGCCAGCCAGACGCGACGCGCCCGCTCCAGTACTCGCACCGCCCCACCCCGAGCCATGCAGATCGTTGACCGCACCCCAACTCGCAGACCACTGACCATTCACGTGCCTCGCCTGCCAGAACTCGTAGATCTCCCCCGCTTGCTGGTCGATGACCACCATCGCCCCATCCGAGCCGGCTTGCGGCGTCGCCCCCTCCGGGATCGGCACGCGATGCCCGGCGAATGGGCACTCACCCCACTCGGTCACCCGGCAGCGAACCGAGTACCGCGGCGTGCTCGTCGTGGCCTGGTAGATCGGGATTCCGAACTCAGACAGGTTCGCGTTCATCGCATTTCTCCGAGCGGCGCGCCTGATCATCGCGGTGCTGTTCGAAGCCGTCGCTGCAGACGGGTCAAGTTTCCGCCGCCACGGGCTGTCGGAGGCAAAGGGCTCGCTCACCGCCTCGTCCGTGGTGGACGCACCGACCGTGGTTGGCGGATCGCCACAGGCAGCGCCGATCGGTGTCAGTACGACAGCGGCCGACCCGCACACAAGCAGCCGACGCCATCCGAGTCCGAAGGGCATCAGCACTCCTGCATCCTGGACCAATGGTCCTCGCTTCACTGGCTCACATGAGCACGACCACTGTAGCGAACGATCGGTAACCAGGCGGGATCGGATCGGCCGGCGTCATCCGCCCGGTCACGCCGTCGGGGTCTCCGCGCGAGTCAACCGCCGCGGAGACGCCTTCCGCCGCAACGCCGGTGCCACCGGGCGGCCCCGCAGGAAGCCGTCGACCGAGCCGGCCGCCAATGCCTCGCGGTATACCGGGAGCGCCCCCCGCACGGCTTCGATGGTCTCGTCGACGTCGGTGTCGGTGTGCGCGGCGGAGATCACGAAGGACTGGGCGAGCACCCCACGCTCGAGGATCTCCTGCAGGAACAGGGTCCGGAACGGCTGGGACGGGTGGCCGTCGGGGTCGCGGGTGACGAAGACCTCACACGAGGGCCGGCCGATCACCTGAACCGACTCGGCGACACCGAATTCGGCGGCGGCGGCGTTGACCTCGTCGGCGAGTCGCTGCCCCGCGCGCATCATCGCGGCCACCGGGTCACCGGTGCGGTAGGCCGCCGCGACGGCGCGGAACGCCGCCAGCGAGCCGGTCTCCGGCCCGTGCGTCGTCGACAGCAGGAAGACGCGGTCGCGATCGGTGTTCAGCCCACCGAGTTCCATGACTTCCCGTTTCCCGGCCAGCGCCGAGATCGGGAACCCGTTGCCCATGGCCTTGCCCCAGCACGACAGATCCGGGGTGACGCCGTACACACTCTGCGCTCCGTGCGCCGACCAGCGGAAGCCGGTGATCATCTCGTCGAAGATCAACAGCGCGCCCCGCTCGTCGCACAGGGCGCGCACAGCTTCGAGGAAGCCGTCGGCGGGTTCGGCCATCGCGGTGGCCGCCTCCATGATGACCGCGCAGATCTCCCCCGGGTGCTCGTCGAACAGCGTGGTGAGCGAACCGATGTCGTTGTAGGTGAAGTGCAGGCTCGTCGCGGTCGCCGAGTCGGGGATACCCGCCGACATGTCGGTGGTGCCGATGAACCAGTCGTCGACGGAGAAGAACGGGTGATTGCACAGCGCGACCTTCTCCCGCCCCGTGGCCGCCCGGGCCAGTCGCAGCGCGGCGGTCGTGGCATCGGAGCCGTTCTTGGCGAACTTCACCATCTCCGCGGTCGGGACGAGTTCCAGGAAGTCTTCGGCCGCAGCCACTTCCAGGGCGGTGGGCCGAGAGAAGTTGAGTCCGTCGGCGATCGCGGCGCAGGCGGCCTCGACCACCGGCCGGTACCCGTGCCCCAGCGTCACCGACCGCAGGCCCATACCGTATTCGACGTACTCGTTGCCGTCGGCGTCCCATACGCGCGCACCGGCTCCCCGCACGAGGACCGGCGCCATGTCGTCGGGATACTGATCCGGGCCGCGGGCATAGGTGTGTGCGCCGCCGGGCACGAGTTGATGCAGCCGTGCCTGCAACCGGTTGGATTCGGTGAACACCCGATCGCTGCCGCTCATACCTGTTCTCCCTGGTCGTCGCGGCCGTAGGCCGCGATGTCGGCGAGGCACGCGGCACGCGCGGCCGCCGGGTCCGTCGCCACCCTCTGATACCACCCGACGGTCCGCGCCACCGCTTGCGCCAACCGCCATTTCGGCCGCCAACCAAGGTCGGTGGCTGTCCGCTCGACGGACAGTCGCAGGGTCTGCGCCTCGGGGAGGTCGTCGGGGCCCGACACGTCGCGCCAGGATCCCTGCTGCCACGCGGCGATCATCGCCTCGGTGAGTTCGGCGACGGTCGCCTCGTCGGCGGGTACCGGACCGAAGTTCCACGCCCGGCAGTACTGTCCGGCGTCGTCGCCCGCGAGCCGCGCGGCCAGCGTCAGATACCCCGACAGTGGTTCCAGCACATGCTGCCAGGGGCGCACGGCCGCGGGCCGGCGCAGCGCGATCTCGGCGCCCGCACCCACCGCGCCGACGATGTCGGCGATCAGTCCGTGCGGGGTCCAGTCGCCGCCGCCGATCACGTTGCCCGCCCGCGCGGTGGCCACCGCGACTCCGTGCCGGTCGATCTCGTCGGCGGGGAAGAACGAGCTGCGGTAGGACGCCGCCACCAACTCGGTGCCGGCCTTGCTCGCGCTGTAGGGATCGTGCCCGCCGAGCGGATCGGATTCGGTGAACCGACGGCCGCTCTCGTCGTTCGCGTAGCACTTGTCGCTGGTGACGACGACCACGGCGCAGCGTTTGTCCAGGCCGCGCACCGCATCCAGCACGGCAGCGGTACCGACGACATTGATGTCGAAGGACTCGATCGGCGCGGCGTAGCTGTCCAGGACCACCGTCTGTGCGGCCAGATGCAGCACGATGTCGGGCTGGGTGGCGGCGACCACCTCGGCGATCCGGGCGCGATCACGGATGTCGGCGCGCACGTCGTCGACGAGCACCTCGCCCACCTGCGACAGCGCGAAGTTGCTGGGCTGCGTCGGCGGCGCCAGCGCGTATCCGGTCACCTCGGCGCCCAGTTCGGCCAGCCACAGTGCCAGCCAGGAGCCCTTGAACCCGGTGTGCCCGGTGAGCAGCACCGAGCGGCCGGCAAAGGCGGCGCGCAGGTCGGCAGGGGTCACATCGTGCCTCACCTCGGGAAAGTCGGGTCGGTCGTCGCTCATTGTGCCGCCCGGACACCGTGTTCAGGATCGTCGACGTACCAGCGGCCGGCGAGCTCGGGGAAGTTCGCGGCAACCTCACGGTAGAGGTCGGGGACGGTGAGCAGGATCCGGTCGGGTTGCGCCGCGGCGAACTCGGCGGGCGAGACGATCGGGATGTCCGTCCCCGGCATCCGGCGCCCCCGTTTGGCGGGTGCGGCATCGCCGACGGCCGCGACCAGGCGCCGATCGAGTCCGGCCAGGCAAAACGACGCGACGGCCCGCGACGCCGCACCGTAGGCCAGCACGCGATGGCCCTGCGCCGCCTGCTCTGCCAGCCAGGAACGGAGATTCGCGATCTGCGTGTCGGCGGCGCGCTGTAGTCCCGCCACGACCGCGGGATCTCCCATCGCGGCGTCCCGCTCCAGGAGAGCGGTGACCGTGGAATCCGGCGCGACGTTGCCGTGCACCGCAGCGCAGACCACGGTTCCGCCGTACAGGTCGTACTCGTGCGCGGTCACCGGGCTCATCCCCGCGGCCGCGAGCAGACGCACCATCGCCGGCATCGAGTAGTAGGCGAAATGTCCGTGCCGCAAGGCATTCCATTGGCCTTGGCGCACGATCGTGGCGATCGGCAGATAGTGCAGCAGCAGGACGCCGCCGGGTGCGGTGGCCGCGGCCCGGCGGGCGACGGCCGCGGCCTGGTCGGCGTCGTGCATGATCCCGAGCGAGTCGATCACCACATCGGCCCCGCCGGGATGGTCATGGCCGACGGTGCGGTATCCACGGTCGGTCAGGTGCGGCAGCCAGGTGCCGCCGTGTGGGCTGCCGAACTCGGTGGCCGTCGAACCGCGCAGGAGCCCGGCCGTCGCGGCGTCGCCGACGGCGGCACGGGCCTGGTCGACGAGCGCCTGCGGTTCCACCCCACGGGGTTCCTGGGTCTCGGTGTCGTCGTCGGCCAGCTGTGCCAGGCCGCAGCCACCGCACAGCGCCATCGCCAGCGGATGGGCGGATTCCGCCGCCGAGATCGGTTCGGCGGCGAGCGGAAAGCAGTCCGCGGCCGGGGTGATGCCCAGGTCGAGGACGATGGTGAGATCGCTGCCCGCGCAGGCTCGGCAGGTGTTCATGCGACCATGTCCCGGTGCAGATCACTACCACCGCGCTCGCTGATGTCCTGCTCCTGATCCCGACGCCGTTCCGCGACGATCGGGGGCTGTTCACGCGGACCTTCGACGCATGCGTCTTCGACGAGTATCTCAGTCGCCCCGGCGCCGCGGCGGGGTTCGTCCAGGATTCGCAGTCGCGGTCGGGCCGCGGTGTCGTCCGCGGCCTGCACGGCCGGGCCGGCCGCGGCGAGGCCAAACTGGTCCGCTGCGCGCACGGTGCCGTCCTCGACGTGCTCGTCGACATCCGCCCGGATTCGCCGACCTTCGGCCGCCGGGCGCAGTTCCGCCTCGACGACAACGACTTTCATCACCTCTACATCCCTCCGGGATTCCTGCACGGGTTTCAGGCGCTGACCGATGTCGCCGACGTCTGCTACCGGATCGACCGGCCACACGATCCGAGCGAGGATCTCGGCGTCGCCTATGACGACCCCGATCTCGGCATCGCCTGGCCGGAGCCGGTGACCACCGTGTCGGCACGTGACACCGGCGCCGGCAGCTGGGCCGATCTGCTCGAGCGCCTGCGGCCGGCGCGCTGATCGGGACACCACCTCAGCGACCCGTCAACCGCAGCCGGGCCTTCTCCAGCACGAAGGCCTCGGCGTGCGGGGCCCGGCACTGGACGCCCCGCAGCCGGGACAGACCGAGGAAGGACTCGTCGTCGAACCAGTCGTGGTCGCGCTGGGACGGATAGTGCCGGGCGAGCAGATGCGCCTTCTCCCGGGCGATCTCGGCCGTCAGCGGATGAAACAGCGTGGGCTGCGGGGTGTCGGTCTCCCATTTGAGGATCTCGTATCCCAGGATCAGGTGATCGCGGAACTCCGTGGGGGTGAGCTCGGCGAGCAGCCGGTGATCCTGATGGGCGTCGTGCCGCTGGGGGGCGAAGACCACCTCGGGCGCGGTCGTCCGCCGAAACGCTCCCACCGCCTCCTTCACCGCGGTCCAGTGGGCGGGTGTGCGGCCGTCGGGAAGGTCCAGCACGGTCACCGCAATGTCGGCGCCGGGGCAGAACGCCGCCAGCGCGCCGCGTTCCTCGGCCGCGCGCGCGGTACCGCCGCCGGTGAGGATCAGTGCGCGCACCCGGATCCCGGGGCGTGCCCGGGCCAGCGTCAGCAGCACCCCGCCCAGGCCGATCGCGATGTCGTCGCAATGCGCGCCCAGCACCGCCACTTCCGACAACGCGTCGGCACCGAGATCGATCACAGCGTGTGGGCGTCTTCCCACACCATCCACGGCCGGTCCCCGGCGGCGTACCGCTGGTCGAGTTCGGCCCGCTCTTTGAAGGTGTCGGCGGACTTCCAGAACCCGTCGAGCCGGTAGGCGTAGAGGCGTCCCCGCGCGGCCAGCGCGGTGCAGGCATCCTCGACGAGGCAGCCGTTCTCCGGGATGTGGTCGAAGACCTCCGGGGTCAGGACGAAGAATCCGCCGTTCTCCCAGATCGGGAACTCCGAGACCGGGGTGATCGCCGAGGCCATCCCGGAGTCGTCGACGTCGACGCAGTGGAAGGTCGACACCGGCCGCACCACCACCATCGACGCCGCCGCGCCCGCGGTCTTCACCTCGTCGATCATCGCGTCCAGGGGGGCGTCGGTGAGGACGTCGGCGTAGTTCGCGAGGAAGTGGCCCTCACCGTCGAGCAGGTGGGCCACCCGGCGGAGGCGTTCCCCGATCCGCGTTTCGAGGCCGGTGTCGACAAAGGTGATCGACCAGTCGCTGATGTCGGAGCCCAGCAGCTGCACGTCACCGCCGCGCAGGACGAAGTCGTTGGACTCCGCTTCGTTGTAGGAGAGGAAGTAGTCCTTGATGTGGCGGGCACCGTAACCCAGGCACAGGATGAAGTCCTTGTGCCCGAAGTGGGCGTAGTAGCGCATCACATGCCAGATCAGCGGCCGCGGCCCCACCATCTGCATCGGTTTGGGGATGTCGTCGACGGGGGAATTGCGCATGCGCATGCCGTAGCCGCCGCAGAACAGCACGACCTTCATGACCGCGCCCCTTCGGTGACCCCGACCCGCTCGGCGTCGGGACTCTCGGTGTCGGGAACGTCAGCGACGTGCAGGGTGGGCAGCGGATACACCAGCCGGCCACCCCACTGCCCCACGTGCGCGAGCTGCGCGGTGATCTCGGTTTCCAGATTCCACGGCAGCACGACGATCACGTCGGGCTGGTCGGCGTCGATCCGGGCCGGGTCATAAATCGGAATCCGGGTGCCCGGGGTGTACCGGCCGTGCTTGTAGGGATTCCGGTCGACGGTGTAGGCGAGTAGATCCGGCCGGATTCCGCAGTAGTTGAGCAGCGTGTTGCCCTTGCCGGGGGCGCCGTAGCCGACGACGGTCTGCCCGGCGGCCTTCGCGTCGAGGAGGAAGCGGAGCAATGCCGCGCGCACCTGCTCGGCGCGTTCCTGCAGCCCGGAGTATCCGTCGACGCGATGCAGTCCGGCCGCTTCCTCGATGCGCAGCACCTCGGCAACCCGCGGACTCGGCTCGGTGCCGGCCTCGTCGGGTTGTGCCCAGAGCCGGATCGACCCACCGTGGGTGGGCAGCAGTTCGACGTCGATGACGCGCAGCCCGCCCGAGGCGAGCGCCCGGATCGCGCTGAGCACGGTGTAGTACTGGAAATGCTCGTGGTAGATGGTGTCGAACTGGCCCAGGGTGATCAGGTTGAGCGCGTGATGCACCTCGATGCTGACCCAGCCGTCGTCGGCCACCAGGCCGCGCAATGATGTGGAGAAGCCGATCACATCGGGGATGTGGGCGTAGACGTTGTTGGCCACCACGAGATCGGCGGCGCCGTGCTCGGCGCGCACGGCCCGGGCGAGCTCCTCGTCGAGAAAGGCCGTCTCGGTGGGCACCCCTTTCTCCCGCGCGACCGCACTCACGTTGACCGACGGCTCGATGCCCAGGCAGCGGATGCCGCGGGCCACGACGTGCTGGAGCAGGTAGCCGTCGTTGGAGGCGACCTCGACGACGAATCCGTCGTCGCCGAGTCCGGTCCGCTCGACGGCGCCGTCGACGTAGTTGCGGCAGTGGGATACCCAGGAGTCGGAGAACGAGGAGTAGTAGGCGTACTCGGTGAAGGTGTCCTCGGGCGTGATGAGCGCCGGGATCTGCAGTAGCAGGCAGTCCTCACACAGCCGCAGATGCAGCGGGAACGTCGGTTCCAAGGTGTCGAGGTCGGCCTCGGCAAGGAAGCGTTCACAAGGCGGGGTGGCCCCGAGGTCGACAACGCTGGACAGCGTCGTCGACCCGCACAATCGGCAGTTCAAAGGGCACTCCTCCATCCTGGACCACTGGCCCTCGCTTTACTGACTTACATCCACCGGACCATCATAGCGAATCAACAGCAACTACACAGAATCGGGCAAGTCGGCGTCATTCCCGCGGCCGACAGTCGACGATCGACGACCCGCACCAATCCGGCTGTGCGAGATAAATGATCTTTGTTTTGCTAATCTGTATTCTCGGTGCCATCCCCTCGTCGGAGGAGTTCTCTCGTGATCATCTTCGACATCCGCACCCTGCTGTGCGTCGTCGCCGTCACCGAGCTGCTGTTGGGCGTGGTGATGGCGATGCACGGAGTCCGCAATCCGGCCTCCGGGGCGATGCGCACCTGGGCTGTGGCCAGTGCGCTCACCGCCGTCGGGTGGCTGCTCGTGGGTCTGCGTGACCTGGCCCCGGACTGGCTCTCGGTCGGCCTCGCCGACGCCGTCCTCATCGGCGCCCTGATGCTGGTGGTGGCCGGTATGCGGCAGTTCACCGGCCGACGCTTGTCGTGGGCCCTGGTACCCGCGCCGTCGCTCGCTGTGGTCCTGGTCACCGCCGTCTCGCCGATCCGCGACAACCTGGGCGCCCGGGTGGTCCTCGTCAACCTCTGCCTGATCGCCTTGCTCCTCGTGCTCGCGCGCGACGCCTGCCGCGATCAACGCATCGAACCGCTGGCGGCGCGCCGGTTCTTCCTCACCGCGCTCGCCGTGGCCGTGCTGGCCAACGCCGTCACGGCCGGGTACGCCTGCCACCTCGCGCCGACGACAACCTTCCTCACCGCGGGCACCGTCCAGGAGATCGGCATCTTCGTCCAGGGTGCGGCGCTACTGGGCGGCAACCTGGGCATGTTCCTCATGGCGCAGGAACGGCTCGTGAACCAGCTGCGCGATGCCGCACACCGCGATGCCCTGACCGAGGTGCTGAACCGCCGCGGATTCGCCGAGGCCGCGACCGGCCTGCTGACCGGTCAGGCCAGGACATCGCAGCAGATGGCGGTGCTGCTGCTGGACCTGGACGGATTCAAGGCGATCAACGACACCCACGGGCACACGGTGGGCGACTGCCTGCTGCGCGCCTGCGCCAAGGAACTGTCCTCGCAGCAGCGGCCCGGTGAACTGGTGGGCCGCTACGGCGGCGACGAGTTCTGCGCGCTGCTGCTGACCAGCGGTCCCGCCGAGACCCGGGCCCGCGCCGAGCAGCTGCGCCGCCGGATCACCGACCTGCTGGTGACCGCCCGCGGCGAACTGGTCTGCGCGACCGCGTCCGTCGGCGTCGCCGAGGTGCGCGATCCGGCGGCGGTCTCGGTGGTCGAGGCGCTCGCCGAGGCCGATCAGGCGCTCTACCGCGCCAAGCGCGGCGGCCGCGACCGCGTGTGCATGATCAGCGCGTGACGTCGTCGATCGTTCGCTGCGGTCGGCCGAACAGATATCCCTGCAGGTAGTCGAAGCCGAGCTCACCCAGGATCGGCAGACACTCGGCGGTCTCCACCCCCTCGGCGACCAGACGGATGTCGTTGGTCTTGGCGACGTTGGCGATGGCCTGGACCACGGCATGCGCAGCAGGATCGGTCATCAGGTCATCGATCAGCGTCTTGTCGACCTTGACGACGTCGATGGGCAGGTCCCGCAGATACCGCAGGGCCGAGAACCCCGAACCGAGATCGTCGACGCAGATCGTGCAGCCGAGCTCGTGGAGGCCCTCGATCACCGCGGCCTCCTCCGAGCCCACCCGGACCACGTCGTTCTCCCGGATCTCGATCCACAACCGGCTCGCCTCGACGCCGACGGCGGCAATCGCATCGCGGATGTCGGCGACGAGGTTGCGATCCCACAGCTGCTGCACCGACAGGTTGACCGCGACGAAGCCGTCGCGGTGCCGGGCGGAGACCTCACCGGCGAGCATGGCCAGCGCCTCGGTGACCACATGACGTCCGATCGGGACGATGAGGTCAGACTCCTCGGCGGCGGGCAGGAACTTGTCCGGCGAGAGCAGCCCGTCATCGGTCTGCCACCGCACCAGCGCCTCATAGCCGGCCACCGCGTGGCCGGCGAGCGCGACGATCGGCTGGTAGACGAGCGGGAAGTCGGTGACCTCCGACCGGGTGAGCCGATCCATGAGCTCCACCTGTGCCCGCAGCGCGGGCAGTGTCTCGGCCGTCGCGAACTGCATGTTGTGGCCGCCGAGCAGAGCAGCACTGAGTGCCGCGTCCGCGCAGGCCTCCAGTTCCGCCTTGTCGGCGGGGAGCTCGTCGGCGATCGCGATGCCGATGGTGACGTCCAGGTGCGGACCGTCCTGATCGCCGTCGAGCAGCCAGCGCAGCTCGCCCTCGCCCGATTCGTCATCGCCGGCGTGCGGGTCGAGGTAGACGAGCCATTCGAGGTCGCCGCGCCGGACGCTGACCAGCGCCGGTCCACCCTGCCGGACCAATGCGGCCATGACCTGCTCGGCGACCCGCACGGCCTCCGCCCGCCCGTGTGCGGCGGTCAGCCGACGCCAGGGGTCGGCGACCACCGCCGCGACGATCATCGGGCTCGACGGGCGCTCCTCCGCCGTCCCCGCCGCGCCCACGGCCACGGCCGCGCCGGGGACGGTGATGGCGGGGACGATCTTGGTGAATACCGGCAGTCGGCTCAAGACGACCGTTTGCACCCATGCGCCCAGTTGGTTACCCACCTTCGCCACGGAGCACCGCACCTACCGTCCTGATGATGATCTTGATGTCCAACCACACACTCCAGCTCTCGATATAGAAGTTGTCGTACAGTGCCCGGTCGGTGATCGAGGTGTCGCCGCGCAATCCGTGGATCGCCGCCCACCCGGTGAGTCCGACCTCCACGCGGTGGCGGTCACGGTAACTCGGGATCTCCTGCTCGAACTGTTCGACGAAATGTGGCCGCTCCGGCCGCGGTCCCACGATCGACATGTCCCCGCGCAGCACATTCCACAGCTGCGGCAGCTCGTCGAGCGAGGTCTTGCGGATGAACTTGCCGAACGGGAAGATGCGGTCGGCGTTCGACGGTTGCCATTCGGAATCTGACGATCTCTCCGGGACCGGCCGCATCGACCGGAACTTCAGGACGTCGAAGCTCCGTCCGTCGCGGCCGATCCGATTCTGCCGGAACAAGATCGGTGCCGAGGAGTCGGAGAGCCAGACTCCCAGGGCGGTCAGCCCCAGCAGCGGGCTCAGGAGCACGAGTGCCACCGAGACCACGCTGACATCGAAGACGCGCTTGAGTTTCCAATACCAGGTCCGGCGGGCATCGCGACGCACCCGGATCAACGGGATCGTGTGAATCCGGTCCATGTTCGGGGCAAACGACGCGAACTCGAAAAGCCGCGGGACGATGAAGATCTCGCAGTCGAGTTCATCGCAGGCACGCAATGGGCCGACGAGCCGGGAATCCGGCAGACCACTGAACGCAACGATCACGGTGTCGATGCGGTGCTCGGTCACCTTGTCACGAAGGCGCTCGACGCCGTCCTCGACACTCACCCCGGTGTTCACGAGCTCGGCCATCGGATCCTTGCTGGCGGCCAGCACCACGTCGATGCCGAGTTCCGGCAGCGCGCGGGAACTCGTGATCAGGTCCGCGGCCACGATGCCGTCGCCGACCACCATGGTGCGCATCCGCTGCGCCGGGGAACGACGCCGCCGGCGGACGACGGCGTAGTACGCCGTGCGGACGACGAACAGCGCCACGAAGACGAGCCCGGCATGGGCCGCGGCATCGACGATGGAGACGCCGGGCCGGGTCGCCACGACGATCACTCCGGTCGTGATGATCGACCACGACGCCAGCCGTGGCAGGTCGTCGAGCGACGACAGGGTGATCCGGCGCCGGTAGAGCCCGGCCGCTTCGAGGACGAGGACGGTGACCGGGACGCCGAGAAGGATCGCGATCCAGCCCCGCGTACCGTTGTCGTGGTCGGTGATGACCGCGACAACGAACAGCACCACGGCGTCGAGGACCGGCAGGGCGCGATCGATCCGATTGCGCAGCACTTTCCGCGTCGGCGCCTGAAAGTCAGGTCCCTGCGGCGTCACCACCACGTGCCCTCCCGCTTCTCCGGGGCACACGGCCCGGTGTCTCCCGCATTGATTGCGTCGCAAAGATAGCACCAGGTCAGCGCGACCGAGTGGCGATGGTGCGAACCACCCAAACCCACCGACCGATGCGTACCACAGCTGGACCGGTTAATGTGGCACCACTCACAAAGCCGTGACGAACCCGAGCCATTGAGCGATACCGATGTTATGGTTTGGCATCCTAAATGGCGATACACATCTCGCGGGGAAGTGTGCGATCTCGAAGGAAGGTCAGGATCGTGAGACACTTGTCCAGATTCCTTGGCCAGTACGACCTCCGGTCGATGGCGACGATCATCAGCACCAGTTCAGTACTGCCGCTGCCCATTGTCGCATTCGTGTTCCCGGAGATCCTCCGGCCGGGCGCGTTGCCCATCCTGTTGTTTGAATGGTTCATCACGGTTGCCGCCTTCGCCGCCGCCCTCATCCGCCGGCGCCTCTCCGATCTCGAGTTCACGGTACTCGCAAGCTTCGGGATCGGCGGGATCTGCACCACGGCGCTGGTCTTGGCCGATCCGCGCGCCTCGCAGACCGTACTGATCCTGGTCACCGCCATCCCGACGATCTCCGCCGCACTCCCGCGTCCCAAGATCACCAGCTACCTGACCGTTTTCGCGCTCGCCGCGATGATCGGGGTCGCCGCGGTGGTGTCGCGGTCGCCCGTCGAACTCCTGGTGATCGTGGGCGCCATCCTCGGAACCGTCGCGGCACCGGTGTTCCTCATCATCGCCCTGCGCAAGTCGCTGTCGACGGCCGTGGACCGGGAGAAACAGCTGGTCGGCATCGACCCGCTGACGAGCCTGCTCAATCGACGCGGCCTCCGGGACCGGATCACCCCGCTGCTGGCGCTCGGTCAGGAGACACCGAGCCAGGTGGGCATCCTCGTCGTCGACATCGACCACTTCAAGGAGGTCAACGACCACGACGGGCATCTGGCCGGCGATCGCGTCCTGATCCAGACCGCCGACGCCCTGACCGCGGCGGTCCCCGAATCGTCGCTCGTCTGCCGGTACGGCGGCGAGGAGTTCGTCGTCTTCGCCTTGGTGCACGACGAACAACATCTTCGTGAGCTGGCCGAATCGGCCCGCGAGGGCGTCTCGCACGCCACCGCGATCACCGTGAGCATCGGCGGCGTGTGTGCCCGGCTGTATCAGTCGGTCGAGGCCGCCTCACTGGCGACGTCCGCGGTCATCACCACCCTGATCGAACGCGCCGATCGCAACGTGTACACCGCGAAGTCCAAGGGACGCAATCTCAGCATCGTCACCTCGCACGCACCGTTGGCCTGGCGCTCGGAGCGGACCGGCCCGCCACCCCGTCCGCTGCCCTTGCTGCCCGGTCAGCCGACCATCACCCAGCTGCTGGGCCGCGCGACCGATCCGGATGCCGCCGAGCCGCGATCCGGATCCGCCGACCCCAGCAGACGATCCCGCTCGTCGCACATGGTCCGCCATACCCCCGGCGTCGCCCGGCCACGGATGTCGGCCTGATCCCACCACATGATCTGCGTGCGGTAGCGCTCGTCGGGATACGGCGTCGCAGGCACCGCCAGATCAAGCCGACCGCCGCCGGATTCCCACCGGGACAGCACATGCCCGGCCGCCGAGGCCAGGAGATGGTCGACGCCGCAGACCTCCATGTAGATCAGGCCCATCCGCGCCAGCCCGGCCGCGACGTCCGCGGCCAGCGGCGAGCGCTCATCGACCCACGCGGTCTTGACCTCGACCAGACCACCGGCGATCCGGTCCTCGATCGCGTTCACCAGTTCCCGCTGGCCCGGCCGGCCGGCCCATTCCACCGCGACCGCATGTGACTGCATCGCCGCGGTGACCCGCCGCGAGACCCGTGCCCCGCCGATGATCCGCCCCTCGTCGTCGACGGCCGTGGTGAAGATCGTCGTCGAGGCACCCGGACGCACGGCGTCGACGTCGAGCGCCGCGGTACAACCGTGCCGCGTGTAGGCCGTGGCGGCACCACGCAGGTAGTCATCCCACAGCTCGACGTCGACCGTCGGCTGCCCGACGCACATGGTGTACCCGGTCCCCGGGTGGTGGCGTGCCTCGACCCGAAAGCTCCCGACAGACGGGTGGTTGGTGCGGCTCTGCATTCAGTGTCTCCTCGCAAGGGATGTGGTCGGCCCGGGCCGGTAACGTTCGCGGCCTGCTAAGCGAACAATAACGTGGACCGTCACATCATGCGGCACCGTTGCGCCCTGCGCGTCGGTGGGGAACCATGCTCGTGTGCTGGATTCCCACGACGCGAGTGCCGTCGTCTACACCGAATCGACCCTCCCCGCCGAACTCCGGTCGGCGCAGACGACGACCTTTGTCGACCTGTCCGGCTCGGCGGCGACCGCGCTCGCCGAGCTGGTTCCACCGGTCGCGGCCGCGGTCACCGCCGAGCCCGATCGCTTCGTCCACTACCCGTGGCGGGGGGTCGTCGTCCGGCTTCCCGGACCGCTCGCGTATCGTCGCCTGCGTCTCGATCGCAACCGCAACAAGCTGACCTTCGATGAGCAAAACCGTGCGTCAGCACTGCGAATCGGCATCGTCGGGCTCAGCGTCGGGCACGCGATCGCCCTGACGCTCGCACTCGAAGGCCTCGTCGGCGAACTGCGTCTGGCCGATTTCGACGAGCTCGAGATCACCAACCTCAACCGCGTGCCGGCCACCGTCGTCGACGTCGGCGTCAACAAGGCCATCGTCGCCGCCCGGCGTCTCGCCGAGATCGATCCGTACCTGCCGACCGCCGTCTACCCCGACGGGGTCACGGCCGACAACATCGACGAGTTCCTCGACGGCCTGGACCTCGTCATCGAGGAATGTGATTCTTTCGACATCAAAGTTCGATTGCGGGAGAAATGTCGGGAATCACGTATTCCGGTGATCATGGAGACCTCGGACGGCGGCACCCTCGATGTCGAGCGATACGACCTCGAGCCGACGCGCCCACTCTTCCACGGGCTGGCCGGGGATCTGCGCGCCGACGATCTCGCCGACCTCGACCGCGGCGCCCTCACCCTGCTCGCCGTCCGGGTGCTGCAACCCCAGCACGTGACCGCCCCGATGGCGGCATCGGCGCTCGAGCTCGGACAGACGATCTCGGCATGGCCGCAACTCGGTGGCGATGTGCTGCTCGGCGGGGCCACCGTGGCCGCCGCGATCCGCCGGCTCGTCCAGGGGCGGCCGCTGCCCTCGGGCCGCGTGCGCTTCGACCGGGACGGCGGACTCGATGACCTCACCCAGCCGGAGATCTCCGCGAGCACGCCGGCGAGTGCCCCGGCCGGCACCACGCAGGATCTCGCCGCCCTCGCCGACGCCGCGTTCGTCGCCGCCCTCGCCGCGCGGGCACCGTCGCCGGGAAATCAGCAGCCCTGGCAGATCACCACCGACGGGTCCGCGGTGCGCATCGCACTCGATCCGGCGCGGACCTCGATTCTCGACATCGCGCACCGGGCCTCGTTGGTCACGCTCGGGACCGCGGTGCGCAGCGCGGAGATCGCGGCGGCCGCCCGGGGCCGATTCGGCGGCATCGACGTCGAGGGCACCGGCCCGCATCTCACCGCCCGCGTCCGGCTCACCGAGACTGCCGTCACCGCCACCGAATCCGATCAGGCCCGGCTCACCGCACTGCTGTCGCGGGCCACCCGACGCGATCTCGGCGACGCCTCTGAGCTCACCGACGACGACACCGCACGGCTCGTGGCCGCCGCGGCCACCGGGACCACCCGCGCGGTCGTGATCACCGGGGAGGAGCGCGCGGCATTCGGGTCGATCCTCGCGCGCAGCGACCGGATCCGCTTCCTCACCCCCGCGTTGCACCGGGAGATGTTCACCGAGCTGACCGATGACCCCACCGCGCCCACCGGCATCCAGATCTCGTCGCTGGCATTGCCACCGGCGATGGCCGGGATGATCGATGTGCTCCGCCGCCCGGACGTGATGGCGCTGCTCGATCGCTGGGACGGCGGCGCGATCCTCGGCGCCGACGCCGCCGGGCGGGTGGCGTCGGCCTCGGCAATCCTGATGCTCGTCCACCGCGGGAGGGCGCCCGCGGACTATCTGCACGCCGGGCGGGTGGCGTTGGATCTGTGGCTGACGGCGCAGGATCTGGGTTTCGCGGTACACCCGATGACGCCGACCTTCTTCTACGCACTCGACGACGCCGAGACGCGGGCCCTGTCGGCCAACCGCGGCGACGAGCTGGTCGAGGCCCGCGCCGACCTCCTCGGTCACTGGCCGCTCGCCGCCGACGAGACGCCGACGATCGCCCTCCGGATCTCGCGGCTGCCTACCCGATGATCTCCGCCAGCTGCTCCATGTCCTCGACGCGCTCGGCATGGGTTGGCGCCGCCGGCGCCGCCAACAGCCGGGTGACCCCGGCACCGCGGAAGGCCGCCACCCGCTCGGCGACATGGGATTTCGGGCCGATCAGCGACAGCGACGCGACGAGCTCGTCGGGGACGGCGGCCGCCGCCTCGACCTTCTTGCCGTCGAGATAGAGGTCCTGGATCAGCTTGGCCTCGTCGGCGTAGCCGTACCGGACGGTGAGCGCGTTGTAGAAATTCTTCCCACGCGCCCCCATCCCGCCGATATAGAGCGCGAGGTGATGGCGCACGCGCTCGGTGGCCTCCGCGATCTGCTCGGCATCGTCGCTGACCAGCGCGGTGGCATTGACGACGATCCCGAGCTCACCCAACGCCGGATCGCGGCGCGCCGTGCCCGCGGCCAGCGCGGCACCGAACGCCGCCTGCCCGTATTCGGGGTGGAACAGAAACGGCTGGAACTCCTCGAAATATTCGGCGGCCACCTCGGTGTTCTTGGGCCCGATCGCCGCCAGCAACATCGGGATCGATTCGCGCACCGGATGATTGATGATCTTGAGCGGCTTGCCCAGGCCGCTGCCGCCGTCGTCCTTCGTCAGCGGCAACGTGTAGTGCCGACCGCGATACTCGGTCTTCTCGCGCCGCCAGATCAGTCGGCAGATCTCGGCGTTCTCGATGGCCCGGCCCACCGGGAAGTCGTAGCGCACCCCGTGAAATCCCTCGATCACCTGCGGGCCCGAGGCGCCGATGCCAAGGATGAACCGGCCACTGCTGACGTAGTCGAGGCCGGCCGCGGTCATCGCAAGGTTCGACGGGGTGCGCGAATACATCGGGAGAATGGCCGACTGCAATTCCATCGTCTCGGTCTTGGCCGCGAGGTAGCCGAGCTGACTCACCGCGTCGAAGCTGTAGGCCTCGGCGACCGCGACGCGGGCGACTCCGGCGCGCTCGTAGTCGGCGAGGTTGTCGATGGTCTCGCGGAAATCACCCGCGTAGTTGATGGGCATACCGAGCTTGAGTGATGTCATGGCCGCTCATTCTCCCACGGCGCTGACCCGGCGCCGCGGGCGCGGTCCGCCGACCGGGTCCCGGTGGGGGGTTACCCTTTGGCCGCGCGGACATGAACACTGCGTGAATTCGCGCAAATCGCAGGCAAAGTGCCTGGTAGGTCCGTCGGACGTGAATCGCCAAACTTTAGGTGGAACCGGGCCCGACACCCCATGATTATGCCCATGAGCGGAGAGATGCTGATTCTCGTGCTGCTGGTCCTCACAGCACTCGGGTTCGACTTCACCAACGGATTCCATGACACCGGCAACGCAATGGCGACCTCGATCGCCACAGGAGCCCTGAAACCCAAAGCCGCAGTGGCCTTGTCGGCCATTTTGAACCTCGTCGGCGCATTCCTGTCGGTCGAGGTCGCGGCAACCATCACCAAGGATGTCCTCAAGATCCAGGAGACCAAGGGCGAGCATGCCGGCGAGTTGGTCGCCGGCCTCGACCCGACGAAGGCCCTGATGATCATTTTCGCCGGCCTGATCGGCGGCATCCTCTGGAATCTGTTCACCTGGCTCTTCGGCCTGCCGTCGAGCTCGTCGCACGCCCTGTTCGGCGGCCTCATCGGTGCAGGCATCGCCGCGTCGGCGACCGTCAACTGGGCGGGTATCACCGCGAAGATCATCCTGCCCGCGCTGCTGGCACCGGTCATCGCCTGTGCGGTCGCCGCCGCCGGCACCTGGCTGGTCTACGCGATCACCAACAAGGTGGCCGAGAAGAACAAGGACAGCGGTTTCCGCTACGGCCAGATCGCCACCGCCTCACTGGTCTCGCTGTCGCACGGCACCGGCGACGCCCAGAAGACGATGGGTGTCATCGCGCTCGCCCTCATCGCCTCGGGCCACCTCGATGCCGCGACCGTGTCCGAGGGCCTGCCGATCTGGGTGATCGTGACCTGTGCCCTCGCCATCGCCCTGGGCACCTATCTGGGTGGCTGGCGCATCATCCGCACCCTCGGCAAGGGTCTCGTCGAGATCTCCTCGCCGCAGGGCATGGCCGCCGAGGCCAGCTCCGCCGCGATCATCCTCACCAGCTCGACCGCCGGCATGGCGTTGTCGACCACGCACGTCGCCACCGGCTCGATCCTGGGCACCGGCGTCGGCAAGAAGGGTGCCGAGGTCCGCTGGGGCGTCGCGGGTCGCATGATTGTCGCCTGGGTGACCACCCTCCCGGCCGCCGGCATCGTGGGCGCGATCTGCTTCGGCATCGGCCACGGCATCGGCGATGTCGCCGGCGCCATCGTCATCTTCGCCATCCTCTGTGTCCTGGCCGCATACATGTACTGGCGGGCACAGCAAAACAAGGTCGACGCGGGCAATGTCAACGCCGAATGGGATGACGACTCCCACTCGGTCATCCCGACCGACAACGCCGACGCCACCCCCAAGACCGCGGTCTGACCGGCGACCTCCGAAGAAAAAAGGACTCATCAGCAATGGACTGGGCACATATCGCCGAATCGATCGGCAAGGTTCTCGTCATCGGACTCGTGCTGGGTGCCGGACTCCCCGCACTGTTCGCGGTCGGCCTGCGACTGCACGCCGAGGGCGCGGGCAACGAGCACGCCGACGGCTCAATCACCGCACCGAATCCCGCTCTCAAGGTGGCCGGCTACGTCCTGTTCGCCATCGTGGTGGCGGTGATCGCGATCGGCATCCTGTGGGTGACCCGCAACACGCTCGACTATCACCTCGGGTGGCAGGTCTTCCCCGACTGGGCCTACTGATCCACCCACAACAGAGGAATGTGACGATGACAGAAGAACTTTCAGCTTTCGAGAAGGCCATCCACTGGATTCGCACGGGCTACCCGGAGGGCATTCCCCCCACCGAGTTCCCGCCCCTGCTCGCGCTGCTGGTGCGCTACCTCGACGAGTCCCAGGTGACCGACGTCATCCTGCGGCTGGCCCGCGACAACGAGATCGACTCCCCGCTCACCTCCGACGACATCCGGTCCGCGATCGCCAAGGCGACCGACGAGCAGCCGACCACGGAGAAGATCAACCAGGTCGCCGCCCGGCTGGCCGCGGCGGGCTGGCCGCTCGCCGCGGCCCCGCACACGGTCGACGCCACCGCATAACACAACACCCGCGTGGCATTTCCGGTCCGGCACCGTCCCCATCGACGGTGCCGGACCGCTTACAATCGGCCCAGATGGTGCCGAGACCAGGAGAGGGGAGCTCATGGACCGTCCACAGTTCCTGAGCAAGGTCGTCGAATGGCTCCGCGCCGGATACCCCAACGGCGTGCCGCAGCAGGACCACGTGCCGCTGTTCGCGTTGTTGCGCCGCCAGCTGACCCCGGAGGAGGTCGAGCGGGTCTCGGCCGAGCTGACCGCCGACGCCGACTGGCCTGCCGTGATCTCCAAGATCGATGCCGCGGTCGAGATCACCAAGATCGTCGACGAGATGCCGCACGAGGACGACATCGCCCGCGTACGGGAATTCCTGCGGAATGCGGGCTGGCCGTTCGACGACACCCCCCTTCCGCCGCCCGGCGGGGACGCCGGGGCCGCGGAGGAGGATCAACCCTGACCACGCTGCGCGCGCTGCGGCTGCCGTCGGCCCTCGCCATCGCCGATCACGTCGCCGCGCTCCGCGAGATCCTGGCCGGCGGTGCGTCGTACGCGCCGGTCCCCGACCATCCCGCCCAGGCGCGCCTGCTGCATGAGACGTTCGGTATCGGCACCGCCATCGAGGAGGCGATCTCCCTGGTGATCGCCACCTCGGGCAGCACCGGCATCCCCAAGGGCTCCCAACACACCCCGGCCACGCTCGCCGCATCGGCCGCGGCCACCGCGACCCGGCTGGGCGGTGCCGGGAGTTGGCTGCTGGCCCTGCCCCCGCACCATATCGCCGGACTACAGGTGCTGCTGCGGCCGCTGGCCGCGGGTTTCGCCGCAGCCGTCCTCGACGTCTCCGAAGGCTTCGAGCCGGATGCCTTCGCCGCGGCCCTCGACGGGCTCGACGGGCCCCGCCGCCATACCTCCCTGGTGCCCACCCAGTTGCGTAAGGTCCTGTTGTCGCCGCGGGCGACGGCTGCCCTGGCCGAGGTCGACGCCGTCCTCGTCGGCGGTGCCGCCACCCCTGAACCCCTGGTGCGCGCGGCGGTCGACGCCGGCATCCGGATCGTGCGCACCTATGGCTCGAGTGAGACCGCCGGTGGCTGCGTCTACGACGGCCGCCCCCTTGAGGGGGTGCGGATCACGCTCGCCGATCCCGACGCATCCGGGGTTGGCCGCGTCGAACTGTCCGGGCCGATGATCGCCCACGGTTACCGGCGACTTGCCGGTCATCCGTCGTTCCCGGCGCCCGGCACCTTCCGCACCGACGATCTGGGGCAGCTCGACGACGGTGTGCTGCGGATCGTCGGCCGGGCCGACGAGGCGATATCGACCGGCGGGCTGACCGTCATCCCGCAGGTCGTGGAAGCGGTGATCGCCGAGGATCCGACGGTCGCCGAGTGCGCGGTGATCGGCCTGCCCGACGAGCGGCTGGGCGCCAAGGTGGTCGCCGTCGTGGTCGCGTCGTCGACCACAACGGTTGATGCCCAACGGATACGCGATCTCGTCTCCGAACGCCTGGAGCGCTTCGCCGCGCCCCGCGAGGTCATCGAGGTGGCGGCGCTGCCGCTTCGGGGCCCCGGCAAGATCGACCGGCGCGCCCTGCGGGCACGATTCGCGGCACTGGCGCCACCGAATTCAGTACGCTAAAGATTGTTCGCATGTCGACCCCACTGCCCGTCCGACGCCCGGCCATCGTCGACGCCGCGATCACGATGCTGGAGCGCGACGGGGTCGACGGGCTCACCATGCGTGACCTCGCCGACCACCTCGAGCTGCGGCCGATGACCCTCTACTACCACGTACCCAACAAGGCTGCCCTGCTCACGATGGTGATCAGCGAGATGGGATCCCGGATCGAGTGGACGCCGCCCACCACGGGGACCCCGCGTGAGCGACTGATCGCCCAGGCCCTCGACGTCTATACCAAGCTCGCGGCGGTGACGTGGCTGCCCGGCGTTCTGCGATCGGGCGCCGACGTCGGGGCACCGCCCTTCGACCTCGTCGAGTCGTTCCTCTCGACGGCCGGCGAGCTCGGGCTGTCCGACGAGGCGGCCTTCGGGCTCTGGCGGACAACCTGGTATCTGATCTCGTCGGAATTGCGGTGGGCCGATCCCACCGAGCGCCGGACGAGGCCACCGATCGACGAGCTCGTCGACGCCGAGGCCGTGCGTGACTACCCGACCGTCCGGCGACTGATGCCCCACTGGCCCTCGCTGACCGCCAATTTCCGCCTCGAGCCGTTCCTGACGGCGTTGATCGACGGAGTGGTGGCCCAGGCCGAGTGAGGGGCGCCTCGGCCGGTCAAGAAGGGCCCTTTCCCTCGCCCTCCCCGCCAGTCGAGTAGCACCCCCTCCCCCCGCCAGTCGAGTAGCACCCCCTCCCCCCCGCTGGTCGAGTAGGGCCGACGAAGGAGGCCCGTATCGAGACCACCGAAGTCGAGACCACCCTCCCCTACCCACCGACCCCCGCATCCGTCGACCCGGACTCCCCAGGATCGAGACCCCTGTGCACAACGCATTCGCCCTGGCGTCCGGTCTCGCGCGATAGTCGGCGGATGACCGGATACGTCTACATCCTTCGGTGCGGCGACGGCTCGACGTACGTGGGCAGCACGCGCAATCTGGAGAACCGGATGGCGCAGCACTACTCGGGGCGGGGTGGCCGTTACACGTCGACCCGCCAGCCGGTGACACTCGTCTACTCGCAGGAGTTCGACTCCGTCGGCGAGGCATACGCGCACGAGAAGCGCATCCAGGGCTGGTCGCGGGCACAGCGGGAACCGCTGATCGAGGGCGACTTCGACGAGATCCGCCGGCTGTCCCGCAAGAAGCGGACGTAGGAGTTTGTCGTCCGATCGGCCGACAACGCGACCGCATCTTTCCCGCCTGGTATTGAGGGAGGACCGAAAGGAGACTCCGTGACCACTCCATTCCCGGACCTGGGCGGCCCGGCCCAGCCGTCGCGCAACCGGAAACCACTGCTCATCGCGGGTGGTGTCGTCGTTGCGATCATTCTGATGTGCGGGAGCTGCGGGATCGGCACCGTGATCGGCGGCGGCACCAACGCGGCCCCGACGGCGACGACGACGGTCACCCGGCTTTCCACGGTCACCGTCACCCCGAGCACGTCGACGTCGCGCACTGCGTCGAGAACGAGCCGGACGTCTCCGGTGAGGTCGACCCAGACGCAGGGGCTCCTGCCACCGCGCCCCGCGCAGGACGACGACTCGACCCGCACGCGGACCACGACCACCACCCAGGATCCGGCCGGTGGTGGCGCTGCCTACTACGGTAGCTGCGCCGACGCCCGGGCCGCCGGCCAGGCGCCCCTGCACCGCGGTGAACCGGGCTACCGATCGGGACTCGACCGAGACGGCGACGGTATCGCCTGCGACACCACGGGGTGACGCCGGCGGGCAGTCGTCATCTCATGACAGCGAGTCAACCCGCACCGTCCGGTGTCGGCCAGCCCGATGCCGCCGTTTTCGTCCGGTCGGCGGACAGCGTCTGTCATCGGCGACTGGTTAACTCCGTACTTTCGCGTCACCCAGTGACCTAAAAGTACGGAGTTAACCCGAGTTAACCCGAGTTAACCCATTCGGGGCGACCCGCACAACGGACATGAGGTGATCTCGCCTTGCCAGCCTCGCTTGCCGAGCATGCGCCCGATCTTCTCCGCCGTCGAGCACGGGCGTCGGAACACCTGGCCCCAACCGAGCCGCAGCGTCACCCGATCCGCGTGTACGGCGGCATCGAGATCGCGTTCCATGTCGAGGTCGCGCGCCCGCGCGTTGTCGTGATGGGTGCGACCGTCGAGTTCGATCACCACACCCCATTCGGGGTAGTCGAGGTCGCGAAGTCCGCGACGGCCGACTGTGGTCGGGGCCTGCCGCCGCGGTCGCGGTAGCCCATGGGCGCGTTCCACTTTCGTGAGGTAGCCGTGTTCGAGCACCGAGCAGGTACCGCCCTGAATGTCCGCCAGCACGCCTTCGATCAGTGCGCGCCGTCGTAACCGGCGCCTCCTCGCCGACGCCGCGAGCAACCGTGCAGCCGTGGTCGTGCGGGCTTGCACGGCGTCGGCGAGGACCGCGATCGCCGCGATCTCGGTGACCGCGTCACCGGCGAGGTCAAGCACCGCCTCGTCGGTACGCACTCTCGGTGGACACGCATCAGCGACGACAATGTCGGCGAACCGCGAGCTGTAGTGCACCACCACTCCGCGACGTCGGGTGACGCGGCGCCGGCTGTCGACGACGATGTGGATGGCCTCCAAGGTGCTCCGGCCGCCACGTGGCAGCGCCGATGTGTGACTGAGTGCGGCGGGATGGGCATCGAGTACCGCACTCCACGCTCGTTGGTCCCAGGTCAGCGGCCCGGTGTGGGTCACGTAGATCCCGGGGACCACCGTTGCCCATTCTCGTCGACGTACCGTGCGTCGGATATCCGCCGGCGAGTACCCGCAACCGAGGACCTGCCAGGCCGCCAACACACCGCATTGGCGGTGGATCAGGTCGGCGAGCAGCGCCTCATCGGGGCAATTCCGGGCAGGCAGCGACACCCGTTCAGTGTGCTGCGGGGACGGAGCGAAGAACCGCCCGCGACAACATCTGTGGACAACTCCCCCTACGTCGCCGACTTCCCCACCGCCATCCCCACCGCCACCGCACCCAGGAGCGGAATCACCGACGCCGAGGCCCACAGCGTCGCCGTGCCCAGCGGGGTATCGGGTGTCAGGTTGTCGATCGCACCAGTAGCGGTGGAACCGATCAGCACCGCGAGGCCACCGAACGAGGAGAGGAATCCATAGTAGGAACCGAGTCGCCGGTCACCGGCGAAGTCCGGCACCGCGTCGCGGGTCAGCGGCACCACGATCATCTCGCCGACCGCCAGCAGCGCCACGAAACCGGCGATGGGCAGCACCGCGATCCACCCGTGCAGGCCGGCCACGGCCCCCGCTGCGACGACGAGGAATCCGGCCGCGACCACGACGTAGCCGACCACCAGACTGGCCCGCCGGGAGCGCGCGGCCGTGTACCGGGTGATCGGCATCTGCGCTGCGACAACGAACACCGCCGACCCGGCGAAGAACCAGCCGAGCGCCGTCTGGGATCCGGTGACGCGTTCCACCTCCAGCGGCAGCAGCAGGTAGAGCTGGTTGTAGGCCACCAGGCTCGCACTCGCCCCCAGCGCGAACAGCAGGAACAACCGGTTCCCCACCACCTCTTTCCAGCCGGCGGTCCACGGCTCGGCCCGGTGCTCTCCGGGATCCGGTGGCAGCCATCGCAGATGGGCCACGCCGACCACCACGAACACCGCCGCGGCCGCCAGGCACGCCGCACTGAAATCGACGAGCAGCAACGCCGATCCGAGCATCGGTCCGAGAAACGAGCCGATCTGGCCACACACCGAGAACAGCCCGAAGGATTCGGCGCGGTTGAGCCCATCGTCGGCGCAGGTCCGGCCGGCGTCGGTGGCGAGCGCGGTCTCGACCGCAGGTGAGAACAGTGCGGCGGCAAAGCCGATCATCGTCACGGCGAGCACCACCGGCCCTAACGAGTGCGCGACCCCCAGGAGCAGGAAGCCGGCAACCCGAATCGAAACACCCGTCACTGCAATAGGTTTGGTACCGAATCTGTCGGTGAGAATTCCACCGATCACAAACAGCCCCTGCTGCGAGAACGTCCGAATACCCAGCACGAGACCGACGGCGGCGGTCGCGACGCCGAGTTCACCGGTCAGGTACACCGACAGGTACGGCACCACCATGTAGAAGCCGACGTTGAACACCAACTGGGTCAGCACCAGCAGCCGGATCACCGGTGTCGCGCGCCGCATGTCGATGACGAACGACCACCGCCAGCGTCGTATCCGGACTCCCCGACTCACCGCACGGCCGGCGTGACACCCGATTCGACGGGCTCGGGCTCCGGCGGCACCGGTGTGCGTCGCCGTCTCGACAACCGTTGGGTGGCATCAGCTCTGGCGCTCGAGAAACCGACAGCCATGATGGCGAGCGCGATCAGTGAGATCAGCGGTGCGGCCACCACCCAGGGCGCCCGTTCGACGGAGCTGACGCCGTCGGCGAGGATGAGTCCCCAGTCCGGGGTCGGCGGTTGCGGTCCCAGACCCAGGAAACCCAAGGCGGCCAAGGCCAGTGCGATACCGGGCAGCCGCAGCAGGGCGTGGCGCAGGATCGGGGAGAACACCGTCGGGATGACGGCGGTCAGCAGGATCCGCGCACGCCCGGCGCCGAGGCTCGGCAGAATCGCGACGTACGGTCTGGCCTTGGCCTCGTCGACCAGCGCCGCGGTATGGGCCGCGAGCGGCGCCCACGACACGACGAGAACGGCGACCGCCGCCCCGGCCATGCTCGGACCCCAGATCGCGGCGATGAGAATGCCGGCCAGCACCGGTGGTGCGGCGTTGGTGACCTCGACGAATCCGCGCGACAGACTCGGCACCAATCCCATCAGCAGACCGATCACCAAACAGCCTGCCATGATCAGCACGGAGACACCGATGGTCTGCACCGCCCCGCTCGCCACACGCGCGAGGAGATCGCGTCCGGCGCTGTCGGTGCCGAACGGCTCCGCCCACGACGGCGACGCGAACTTGCGGGTACTCGTGGCATACGGATCGCGGCCGATGAGGCCGACGACGACGATCAGCACGAGCACTCCGCCCGCCGCGGCGGGAATCACGCGCGACCAGCGCGATGACGCGAACACCCCGGTGGGCACCGGCATCGCGGCGGCCCGCAGGGCCGCGCCGAGCAGGACACGGCGGGCGAGTTCGGCTCCGATACCCGCGAGGGCGCTCACCGCCAGCAGCAACAGCACGTCGATCTGCAGGGCGGGCAGATCCTGCGACCGCGCGTCGCCCAGGGTCGTCCGGCCGAGGCCAGGTATCGCGAACACCTGCTCGACGGCGACGGCGCCGCCGGTCAGCGCCACCATGATCAGCGCGATCTGCGAGGTGATCGGAGGCAGCGACCGGCGCAGGACCGCCGTCGCGATCCGGCGCCGGCGGAAACCGGCGACGGTCCACATCGTCACCCAGCTCTCGGTGAACGTGACCGCGACCGCGTCGGCGGTCAGCCGGCCGAGCAACCCACCGGCCGGGATGCCCAGGGCGAGCGCGGGCAAGACCGCGTACTGCACGCCCTCCCACCCGTAGGGCGGGAACGAGAGCCAGACTGATCCGGCCACCACCAGCACCGCGGCCAGCAGAAACTCCGGCAGGGAGGTGAGCGCTGCGGCCACCGCACCGCTGGTCCGGCGCGGGGTCCCGCGCAGTCCTGACCGCATCGACGCCCCGACGAGGACCGACGCGATGACGATGGCGACGACCA
The DNA here is from genome assembly GCA_047605505.1 of Gordonia sp. (in: high G+C Gram-positive bacteria). Lineage (GTDB taxonomy): Bacteria > Actinomycetota > Actinomycetes > Mycobacteriales > Mycobacteriaceae > Gordonia. Next base: position 54,842 of record JASGFO010000001.1, read on the forward strand.
TCGCGAACGCCATCAGCGTCAAGGACACTCCGAGGGCCGACAGCGCCCCGGGAAAGACTGGTTTCCCGGTGTTCCACGAGGTTCCGGCATCGCCGCGCAGCAGGCCGCCGAGCCAGCTACCGAACATCCGGATCGGGCCCTCGTCGAGGCCGAGGTCGGCGCGGATGGCGGCGAGCGCCTCCTCGGTGGCTTCCTGTTCGGCCGAGCGGGCGCGCAGGATGCTCAGCGCCGGGTCACGCCCGGAGAACCAGGGCAGCAGACCGATGATCACGACCACGGCCCCGATCGCGACGACGCGCGAGCCGATGACGCAGATGCGCCGGAGTGACGACGTCATGCCTAGGCTGTGCCTTCCGATTCTTCTGCGAGGGATTGGTGGTTCCGCTGTGCGGCTGGCAAGGCGGAGGAGGGAGGCATAGCGGAGCTATGGTGACCGACGACAACGCCGCCAGGCGTGCAGCGGGGCCGCCAAGACCCGCAAAGAGAATTGGGAGACACGGCCCTACTCCAGAGTGGTGTCGGTGGTGATCAGCAGCCGCTCCCGCGGGTCCCGGGCAACGCCGCCCACCCGGGTGCTCTCACCCTGGATCACCCGCTCGTGCAGCATCGGCACCGCGGCGTCGTTTTCCAGGATCAACTGCTCGGCGCGCAGGATCGCGGTCCGGCGCTGCGGACCGGCGGGCGTCTCGGCGGCCACCCGCAGCGCGTCGTCGACCTGGGGGTTGCAGAACTGCGAGATGTTGAACGATCCCTCGCACGCGAAATCCGAGTACATGTAGGCGACCGGGTCACCGGAATCCAGCACAGTGGCCCGCGAGAGGATAAAAGCATCGAATTTTCCTGCCAGGGCGTCACTTTCGATGAACTGGTACTCACGTACCACCTGGTTCACGGTGAAGCCACGGGCCTCGAGCGCCTCCTGGAGGAGCACCGCGACCTCGGGCAGTTCGGCCCGGTCGGTGAAGGTGCCGAGGGTGATGGTGCGTCCGGCCGGGTTGCCAGGAGCCGCGTAGTGGGCGACCGGGCGCTGCGATGCCCACGGAATCGCCGGGCCCAGAAGACCTTCGGCAACGTCGGCGCGACCCTCGTAGACCTGGTCGACGAGCCGCTGCCGGTCGACGGCCAGCCGCGCCGCGGCGCGGATCGCGGGATCGGCGAAGGCACCGGTCCGGGTGTTGAGGTAGAGCGTGTTGGTGCGCGGCATCGGCACCTCGTGGATCAGCGCGTCGTCCACCTGCGCCACCTGCGACACCGGCACGGCCTCGACGACGTCGGCGGTGCCATTGCGCAGGGCGGCCGCGCGAGCGGTGCCGTCGGGGACGAAATCGACGTCGATGCCGGCGATCTTGGCGGTCTCGCCCCAGTAGTTGTCGTAGCGGTCCAACGTCGCGCTGCTGGTTCCGTTGACCGCCGTCAGCACGAACGCACCGGTGCCCGTGCCGATCGGGTTGACCGGTCCCGGTCCCGCATACGCCTCGGGTGCGAGAATCGCGAGCTGCGGGCTGGACAGTCGTTGCGGCACGAGCGGATCGACATCCGCGGTGGTGACCCGGACGGCGTCGGCGCCGTCGGCGGTGACGGTGAGGTCGACGCCGTCGAGGATGCGCGGCTTGGGTGCGGCCTGCGTGGCGGCCGTGAGTGCGGTCACGACAGATGCCGGGCTCAGTTTCTCACCGTTGTGGAAGGTGACGCCGTCGCGCAGCGTGAACCGCCACGTGTGATCGTCGACCCGATCCCACGTCTCGGCGAGACCCGGCTGGGCGTCCCCGTTCTCATCGAGGTTGATCAGGGTCTCGGCGGTCGACCACCGAGACAGTTTGAAGGCATCGTCGCTGAAGGGCGACATGGCCGAGCGCGGTGGCAGGAGCATCGCCACCCGGATGCGGTCGTCGTCGGACTCGGTGGCGGACGAAAAGCAGCCGGCCACCAGAAGGATCGCGCTGAGTACGGCGCTCGCGCGGATAGCTGTGAACAAGGCGGACATCACGACTCCAAAGTCTGGGTTGGTGGAAGCGGAGGGGATGAAGGGATCACCGGGGCACGGCCGGCTCGCCGACAGGCGTCGGAAGGCGGGGGATCGACTCGATGAGGTCGCGGGTGTGCGGGTGCGTGGGGCGGGTCAGGACGTCGGCCACCGATCCGCATTCGACGAGTCGGCCCGAGAACATGACGACGATCTGTTCGCAGAGACGCGCCGCGACGGCGAGATCGTGGGTGACGACCATCAACGCGGTGGACCGAGTCGCGTTGAGCGCGTGCAGGACATCGATGATCTGCTCGCGCAGCCCGACGTCGAGGCCGCTCGCGGGTTCGTCGGCCAGGAGGTAGTCGGGAGCGCACGCCACAGCACGGGCGATGGCCACGCGCTGGTTCTGCCCGCCGGACAGTTCCGTGGGACGCCGGTCCAGGAAACGTCCGCCGAGTCCGACGGTATCGAGTGCCTGCTCGGCGCGGTCGCGGTGATCGCCGTCGACGCCGAGCAGCCGCAACGGTTCGGCGACGAGCTCGACGGTGCGCCGGTGCGGATTCAGCGATGTCGCCGGGTCCTGCGGGATGTACTGCACGCGCCGCCGAAACCACCGCAGTTTGTGGGCGCTCCCCGGGATCACAGGTGTCCCGTCCAGCGTGACGGTCCCGGTGGTGGGACGGTCCAAGGCCAGCATCATGCGCACCAACGTCGATTTGCCCGAACCTGATTCGCCGACGAGGGCGAGACGCTCGCCGGGGCGCAGTGCGAGATCGGCGTCCGTCACCGCGACGACCGAGCCGCGTTTGGCGGGGAAGCGCCGGCCGACCCCACTGACGATCAAACCCTTCTCCGTCATGCCACACCCGCCACCACGCGGAGCGGATCGGTGTACCGGGCCCGTTCGACCAGGCGCCGCAGAGCGTCGGTGGCCGGGTTCTCGATGAGCGCCGTTGCCAGGCCCTCCTCGATGATGCGTCCCCCGTCGAGCAGCAGCAGACGATCGCATCGGGAGGCCGCGACGGCGACGTCGTGGGTGATCAGCAGGAGCGCCGGGGCGTGGGACACGGCGGTGAGGGCTGCGTCACGGGCCCGGTCGAGTGCCGCCAGGACCTTCGCCGCGCTCACCACGTCGAGTGCGGAGGTCGGTTCGTCAGCAATCAGCAGGGGTCCACCGCAGGCGAGTGCCAGTGCGATGCAGACGCGTTGGCGCTGGCCGCCCGACAATTCCATCGGGAACGACCGCAGGATTCGATCCGGGTCGGTGAAACCCATGTCGCACAGAGCATTCGACGCGGCGTCGGCATCGTCGTGACAGAGTCGCCGGATCGGATCGGCGAGCTGGGCACCGACGGTGACCAGCGGGTTCAACGCGGTGGCTGAGGACTGGAACACCATGGCGGGCCGGGCGGCGGCGGGCCGCTGCGGTGGCGGCGTGCCGGCCACGTCGGTGCCGGCGATGACGATGCGCCCCGTGACCCGCATGGTGGGTGCGAGCTGGCCGATCAGTGCCGACGCGATCGTCGATTTTCCGGAGCCCGACTGGCCCAGCAGGCCAACGCGTTCGCCCGCGGCAATCGTGAACGACACCTCGTCGACGATGCGGGTGCCGCCGACCGACACACTCAGCCCGTCGACGACGATGCCGTGCGCGACAGCTCTCGTCACATCCCCTCCTCTAAAGCTATTGACAATCATTATCGTTAACGGAGGACGATGCTACCGCGATGCGGCGTATGAGCGAAATGGGCTGGTCGCGGCACCCGCACGGGCGGTCTTCCCTGCTCGCCGCCGAGACCGCCCGCACCACAGAAACCGTGGTCTCGATCAGCCAATACCCATTAGAGATACGCCCTCCGCTGGTCGAGTAGGGCCGACGAAGGAGACCCGTATCCGCCGGATCGAGCTTGCCGAGATCGAGACCACCACCGACGCGATCTCGACGCCCGCAAGAGGGCCTGCGGGCCGATCACACCGTCTGCAACCACTCCACCAGTCGGCCGACGGCCGGCTCGATCTCGCCGAAGACCCGCTCGAAATCGGCTTTCGGTTGCCCCATCGGATCGATGATGTCGAGCCACTCGGCGTTGGTGTCCACCTGGCTGCGTCCGGCGATGATCTCGGTGAACGAGCCCAGCGGCATCAGGTGGACGAACTCGTTGAGCGTGAACATGCGCTTCCACCGCGCGGGCATCATCCGCTGGCAGGCCGCGCGGTGTTCCCGCGCGAGCCCCACCACCAGATCCACCTCGCCCAGCATGCGCGGAAGCAGATAGCGGGCACGGAAATCGCTTGCATCGTAACCGTTTTCGGTCAGGACCTCGATGGAGTACGGGTGCATGGCCCAGCCATTGCGCGAGCCCGTCCCGGCGCTGGCGACGGACACGTCGAGCCCGGCGGTCGCGGCCCGGCCGCGGGCCACCCGCTCGCCGATCGGCGACCGGCAGATCTTGCCGGTGCACACGAACAGCACCGATCCGACGGCGTCCACGCCGGTCTGTCCGCTCACAACGCCCCCGCCACCAGGCGCGCGATCCGCCACATCACCTCGGGCTCGCCGAATGCGCGATGCGCCGTGCCCGCCTCGACGATGTCGACGTGCCCGTCGACGTATCGGTCCCAGCCGTGGGGATCACGCGTGTCGGTCGCCGTCACGAGCACGACCCTCCCCGCGGTCACCGCCGCCGGCCGATGACCGCGTACCGCGGCGGTCAGCTCGCCGATCCGTGCGGTCACCTGCGCTGCCACATCGGGGTCGAGGCCGCTCAGTTCACCGGGCGGCACCTCGCCGGCGGGCGCGTCGGCCAGTTCGGTCGGCGTCCGCGGGTCCAGCAGGATCAGTGCACCGACGTCAAGGCCCGCGTCGACGAGCTGCCGGGCGATCTCCTGGGCGATGTTCCCGCCGACCGACCAGCCGACGATCCGGTAGGGACCGCTCGGCTGCGCGGCCCGGATGGCGCCGACATGCCGGCGCGCGATCTCGCTCATCGTCGACGGCATGGCCGCGCCGTCGAGCAGCTCGGGCAGTTGCAGTCCGATCACCCGGAGGCCGGGCAGCGCCTGGGCCAGCGCCCCGAAGTGCGTGGCGAGACCGAAGGCGCCGTGCACCGCCCAGAGCACCGGCCGGTCATCGGCGGGCCCGGAGAGCTCCACACACCGCGCCGAGACCTCCGGTGGTGCCGCGAGCATGGCCACCACCTCGCCCGCGCTGGGGTGCGCGAAGAGCTCGGCCACGCCCACCGGGTGGCCACGGCGGACCAGTTCGTCGCGCACCGCGATCAGGGACAGCGAGTTCCCGCCCACGGTGAAGAAATCGTCGTCCATCCCCACGACATCCCCGAGAACCGACGAGAATGCCTCCAGCACACTGTGTTCGAGCTCCGATACGGCCGGTCGCCGTGATTTCTGCGGCGGCTCGGGCAAGGCTGCCTCGTCGACCTTGCCGCTCGCGGTCCGGGGAATCTGCGGCACCGCGACAATGGTCGACGGCACCATGTGCCGCGGCAGGGATCGCCGGCAGGCCTCGGCGCAGTCGGCCACCATCCGTTCGTCGGCCACGACGTAGGACACGAACACCGCGTCGCCCGCCGGGCCTCCCCGGACCACCGTCCGCGCCTGGTCCGCACCGGCCCGCAGCAGCACCGCGTCGATCTCACCGAGTTCGACGCGCTGTCCGCGGACCTTGATCTGGCGATCCGCACGGCCGACGTAGTCGAGGTCGCCGGCCGCGGTGACCCGCACGAGGTCCCCGGTCCGGTACATCCGGCTGCCGTCGGGGGCGGCGACGAATCGCCCGGCCGTGGTGGCGGGATCGCCGAGATAGCCGCGCGCCAGCGATGTTCCGAGCAGATAGAGTTCGCCGACGACGCCGGGCGGCACCGGCCGCAGGTGTCCGTCGAGGATGCGGCAACCCACCCCGTCGAGGGGGCGGCCGATGCGCACCGGCCGGCCGGGTTGCTGTACGGCCGCCGTGGCCGTGACGGTGGCCTCGGTGGGTCCATACACGTTGACCAGCCGGAACCGCGCCGACCAGCGATCGGCGAGCGCCTGCGGCAGGGGCTCACCGCCGACGAACACGAGCCGCACCGCCGACAACCGGTCCGGGTCGAGGGTTGCCAGCACCGACGGCGTCGCGGCGAAGACGGTCACTCGGCGCCGCACCAGCCACTCGGTGAGCTCGGCACCGCCGACGAGCTCGGGCGGCACCACCACCAGGGTCGCCCCGGCCCGCAGCGGCAGGATCATCTCCATGATCGCGGGATCGAATCCGGGACTGATCACGGTGCCCACACGGTCGAAGAGATCGATCCGCGCCACGTCGGCAAGCCGGTGCAGTCCCCGGTGGGTGACGCCGACCGCGCGGGGTGTTCCGGTGGTGCCGGAGGTCGTGAGGAGGTAGGCGAGGTCGTCGGGGGCGACGGCGGTGTGCGGTGCCGCCGCGGTGTCGGCCGATCGCTCCGCAACCGCACGCACATCGTCGGCCCGGATCACCTGGGCGCCGGCCGCAGCCACGATCGCGTCGATCCGATCGCGCGGATAGGACGTCTCCAGCGGCACGCACACCGCCCCCATCCGAGCGATGGCCCGGACCGCGACAATCGATTCCACCGACCGCGGAATGTCGACGGCGACCGGGTCGCCGGCGCCGATCCCCCGCTCGGCCAGGCCGTCCGCCACCGCCGCGGCCCACGCGTCGAGCTGCGCATAGCTCAGGGCCCGGTGCGCGTCGTCGACGGCCATCCAGGTGGGGTGGGTGGCCACGGGTTCGGCAAAGAGGTCGCCGAATGTGGGTGCGGCCGCCGGACTTTCGGTCTGCGAGAGCTCCCGCAGGCGTGCCGGCTCGGTGCCGACCAGCAGGTCCACCGAGTCGACGGCCCGTTCCGGGTCCGCGGTGAGGACGTCGAGCGCGCACCACATCCGGTCGGCGATCGCACCGATCTGGGCGCTGTCGAGAAGGTCCGGCGCGTAGCCGAAGGCCACCGATCGGCCCGGCCCGTCGCTGCCGCCGACGATCACCCGCAGATCGAATTCACTGTCCGGGTTGGTGAACTCGGCGTCCGCCTCGTCGATGCCGTCGGCCACCGTGAACGCCACCTGCACCAGCGGGTTACGGCCCGGTGCGCGGTCGGCGCCGACATGCGCGACGACCTCGTCGAAGGACACCAGCGCGTGATCGATGGCCGCGAGGTCGGCATCGCGGACCTCGCCGAGCAGTTCCGCCACCGTCATTCCCGGACGGAACACGGTGCGCAGCACCACGGTGGACACCATCATGCCGATGACGCGACGCCAGTCGGTCCGTCGGCGCAGGGACGTCGTGGTGGCGACCGCCACGTCGTCGGTGCCGGCCTGCACCGACATCGCCCACGCGAACGCCGCATGGAGCACATGGAATTCGCTGGCCCGCACGGCATGGGCCGTCGCGGTCACCCGGGCCAGCAGCGCGGCGTCGAGTTCGCGGCGTTCCACCGCGGTCCGCAGATCCCGGACCACCGGCCGGACCGCCACGAGTCCCAGATCCCCCGGGTAGCCGTGCAGGGTCTGCTCCCAGAATGCCAGTTGCCGGTCCCGCTCGGTCGCGACCTCGGCGAGGAGCGCGGCGCTGACCTCGTCGAATTGCGGTGCCGCCCAAGGCTCGTCGGAACCGGCGGTGATGGCGGCGAAGTCCTCGGCGAGCAGCTGCACCGATTCCCCGTCGACGGCGATGTGATGGGCGATCAGCGCCACCGCCAGCGGCACCTCGACGCCGTCCCGGTGTTCGGCGACGAGGTAGGTGTGGATCGGCGGGATGCTGCCGCCGAAGTCGAAGGGGCGGCGCAGGAGCTCGTCGATGAAGTCCTGGGTGACCGAGTCGGTGCGCAGAAGCAGGATCTCCGGCTGCCACCGGTCGAGGACGTGCTGGACCGGGCCGTGCTCGCCGGTCCGGTAGACCGTCCGCAGCGCGGCGTGGCGGGCGATCAGCGCGTCGAGCGCATCGGCGACCTCCTCCTCACGCATGCCCTCGGGCACCGGCAGCAGAATCGGCACGACGTACAGCGGCGCCCCCTCGGTGGCCTGCGCCGCCACCCACATCCGGCGCTGGGTGGGCGCGAGCGCGAGAGGTCGGTCCGGCGCTGCGGCTCCCTCTTCCGCTGGTCGAGTAGGGCCGACTCCGTCCGCTGGTCGAGTAAGGCCGACGAAGGAGGCCGCATCGAGACCACCCGCGTCCGCCGGATCGAGCTTGTCGAGATCGGGACCACCCGCATCCAGCCCGGCCACCGCGCGCGCCAGCCCCGCTGCGGTCGGGTTCTCGAAGATCACCTTGGTCGGCACCCGCATCCCGGCGAGGTCGCCGACCGCCGACGCCAGCTGCGTCGCCGACAGCGACGTCCCGCCCAGCTCGAAGAAGTCGGCGTCGGCGCCGACCGCCGAGACCGGCAGCGCCAAGGTCTCGGCGATCGCAGCAGCGATGGGTTCGCGCCAGTGTTCGCCGACGCGATCTTGAACTCTGGTGTGCGGAACCGGGACGGCAGCCCCTGGTTGCTCGCCGACCGCGCCTTCCCGGCCGGCCGAGGAGACCACCACGTCCCCACCGCCGGCCGAGTCACCTGCAACGTCCTCCCCGCCGGCCGAGTCACATGCAACGTCCTCCCCGCCGGCCACGTCACCCGGAGCGCCGGCGGCAGGCGCATCCGGCGGATCGAGCCCGTCGAGATCGAGGGCACTCCCCGGATCCACCGTATCCGGATCGGGACCGGTCGGTGCGGGAGCTGCCGGCACCGCAACGGGCGGAGTGACCGTAGCGCCGGCGACAACCGCGTCGTCGGCGACACCGATGATCTCGCCGGGTTCGACGCGGTGGCCGCGGATCTGGACCTGATCATCGAGTCGCCCCAGGTAGGAGAGCACCCCGCCGGGCAGGACGCGGGCGAGGTCACCGGTGCGGTAGCTGCGGGTGCCGGAGCCGTCCGGGTCGGCGACGAATCGGCTTGCGGTGAGGGCGGCACCCCGATAGCCGCGCGCGAGTTGTGCTCCGCTGACATAGATCTCGCCGCGCCCGCCGACGGGCACGGGGCGCAGGCGGGCGTCGCGCACGGTGATTCCGACGCCGTCGAGCGGGGTGCCGATGAGGCTGCGCTCGTCGTCGGTGTCGACGTCACCGGCGGTCAGGTGCACGGTGGTCTCGGTGATGCCGTACATGTTGACCAGGCGCACGCCCGGGTGGCTCGCGGACCAGTCCCGGAGCGTGGTGGGCCGCAACGCCTCCCCGCCGAAGACGATGCAGCGCAGGGCGGTCAGGGGCGGGGTCGACGCGGCGATCGCCGGGTCGGTCAGACGCGCGAATGCCGTTGGGGTCTGCGAGAAGACGGTGACGCCGAGCTCGTCGAGCGCGGCGGTGAGCAGTCGCGGATCGCGGACGGTCGGTTCGGAGAGGACGACCACGGTGCCGCCGGAGGTCAGGGCACCAAAGATCTCCCACACCGAGAAGTCGAAGACGTAGGAGTGCGCCCAACTCCAGACGTCGGTGGGGCCGGCCGCGATCCGGGGCAATGCGGCGCCGAGGAGGGCGGCGAGGTTTTCGCGGGCGATGGTGACACCCTTCGGGGTTCCGGTGGAGCCCGACGTGTACAGGATGTAGGCATCACCGGGTTGCCGGTCTGCGCAACCGTTTCCGGGGCCGGCACCGATGGCGAGGCCCTCGTCGACGATGGCGGCGGGCTCGGTCGCCGCGATCAGCGCGTCGATCCGGGAGAGCGGATGGCTCGGGTCGAGGGGGATGTAGGCCGCCCCGGCCATCAGGACGCCGACCATCGCGATGACGGTGTCGGTGTTGCGGAGCAGGCGCAGCGCCACCCGGTCACCGGTGCGAACCCCGTTGCGCTGCAGGTTGATCGCGAATCGTCGTGCGCGGGCACCGAGTTGGCCGTAGGTGAGGGTGGTCTCCCCGTCGGTGACGGCGGTCGCGCCAGGGGTGGCGAGCACGTGGGTGAAGAAGCCGCGGATGGGATCGGCGGGCGGGGCGGGGGTTGTCTCGACGAGCGGGGGTGTGCTCTCGGCGGTCGGGGCAGGCGTGGTCTCGATCTCGAGACCACCCGCCACCTCACCCAACCCCGCCACCACACCGTCGAGGATCGCCAGCGCGCCGTCGAGGTCGACGCGTCCCTCGTCGACGAGCATCGCGATGTCCGGCTGCTCGCCGTCGGATACGGCGAACTCCAGTGCGGTGCGCGAGAATCCGGTCTCGATGACGTCGACGCCGACAATCACCTCGGACAGTGTCTCGGGCACCACCGGATCCATCGTGAGGATCACGTCGGCGAGGCCGGCAGGCGCGTCGTCGGCGTACCGAACGGCGTCGGCGGTGGCGGCGTGGGCGACGGCCAGTGCCTCGTCGATGGGCAGATCGCGGATTCCGGTGAGGCGCACCGGCACGGTGCGGACGAACATGCCGACGGCGTCGAGGTCGGCGGTGGTGTCACGGCCCGTGGTGGGCAGGGAGATCACGACGTCGTCGGTCCCGGTGATGCGGGCGAGCGCGGTGGCCAACGCCACCTGGATGGCCGTGTGGGGGGTGGTTCCGGCCGCACGAGCACGCGCGGCGAGCGCGGCGCGCAGGTCGGTGCCGATCCGGCGGGTGTGCCGACTGACCGGACCGGCCCCGGCGTGTGCGGGCTCGGGCAGGGCGAGGCGCTCGGGTGCGCCGTCGAGGGCGCTGCGCCAGAACTGCCGACCGGCGTCGGTACCGCCGGAGTCCCGAGGTGCCGGCACGGCGGCCGGGTCGGCCCAGATCGGCTCGCTGCCGAGGGCGCGGTCCGCGAGGGCGGTCTGGAGGTCGCGGGCCACGATGGCCATCGATGCGCCGTCGACGGCGATGTGGTGGGCGACGAGGAGCAGCGAGGATACAGTGCGGTCCAGCACGGCCCGCCACGCGGGGGCCACGGCGAGGGCAAAGGGGGCGGTGGCGACGCGGCGGACGACGTCGTCGTCGAGGTCGCCGGTGCTCACCGGCAGGGTCGCGGTGGTCTCCTCGGCGTCGAGTATCCGGGCCGTTCCGGTCCCGTTGGCACCGGCCGGGAACACGGTGTGCAGGGCGGGATGGCGTAGTGCGACGTCCCGCAGCGCGGCCGTCACCGCCTCGGGGTCGATGCCCGGGGCGAGGTGCAGGCGAACGGCGAGGTGGTAGGCCGCCGACGCGGGGTCGAGGTGGTGGGCGAGCCACAGTTGCTGCTGTGCGTGGGACAGGGCGCCGTCGGCAGCCGGGACCACCTCGAGGTGGCCGCGCTCGTTGAGCTGCGCGGCGATGTCTCGCAGGCCGGTGGCGGCCGTGATGTCGGTGAGCCGCAAGTTCTTCCCTGTCACCGCACCAAGTTTGGCAAACATGTCGAGGACTGTCAGCGCAGCACCGCGACCGCTGCTGTTCACGTCGTCATCAGCAACCCACCACGAGGGCCTTCAACAACCCCACGTACTGATAGGCATATGTGTAGGCCCACATCACCAGTGGCCGACGGTAGTCGCGGGGAACCGCGTGCATCACCGTGGCGCCCGCGAAGCACTGACCGAAGATGTAGCGAGCACGTACCAGGTGAAACCGCCACGTCACCACGATCACCGACGACCACCCGGCCTGCTCGGCAACGTGTCGAACGTACCTGGCCTCGCCACGCGTCGTCGATGGATCAGGCCGGAAACAACGTACGGTGACCCCTGGCGGACTCGCCGAACAGATGCCATCCATCATCGAGTCGGCACTGGTGCGCGGCCAATAGGGATCCGAGACGAGGACCGTATCGGCAAATCCCTCCTCGGCCAGCCAGATTCCGTATGCCTCCCGCCCGTCATGCTCACCGCCCAGGACGACTATCGCATCGGCATGACGAAGATCATCGGAGTGATCCACGGAAAACAACTGATACCCGACGCCTCCCTGCACCGCCACGACCACCACGGTGAGGAATACCAGAATCGAACGGACACGAGGTTTCACGAAGACTTTCCGAGCCCTTCGGCAACCGCCATTCACCGATCGTATCCCCATGACCCCTTCGGCGCACGTCACGCGCTTCGGTCGCCCCTCGTCATACCACCCATCATCACTGGGCTTCCGCTACAATCTTTCCGGGGGCCATGAGAATCTTTGGAGGGAACCATCCGACTCAGTCGACGCGAATTCCTGATGACACTGGGTGCGGCCACCGCATCTGGCGGTGCCGGCTGGGCAGCGCGAGGCGCCCTTTCGTCCGCCGACTCCGTGTCGCCTCCAGGTGCCATTCCGCGCGCTCGCGGACCGGCGGATTCTCATATAGACCTACTCTCCTCCGCAGCCGCCACCGGAATTGCAGTGGTGACCGATGCGGCCTACGCCGGGGGCGCCGACCCGACCTGGCAGTCCGACTCGACCGCGGCATTCCGCGCGGCCGCAGCCACCAACCTGCCAGTCTACGTCCCACCTGGTTCCTATCGATTTTCCGGACCCGGAATAGATGTTGCCGCACCAGCTTTCATCGGCGCAGGCCAGGGAGCCACCACCATCTCGATACGCGAGACATCCTGGTTCATCGAGTCAAATCGGCGATGGAAACGACTCACCCTTTCAGGAATACGCTTCGACGGCGGTCGCGGCCACATCCGAAATACCTACACCGGCGCAAATGTCAATGACCAGTTCGTGGTCACAGATTGCGTATTCAACAACTATCGCGATACCAGCATCGGAAACCTCAGCTCCGATCATCCCTACTGGAAGATCGAGCGAAATATTTTTCGCTCAAACAACTACGCCTCGTCGACCGCAATCTCACTCAGTGGATTGACCGACGGCAGCTCCATACGCGACAACGCCTTCCATGCCAATCGGGTTCACGTGGCCCTGGCCGACGGCGGAAACAACACCTACCTCGAAAACAACGACTTCCTGCGTTTCGGGCCGATCCAGGGCCACCCGCGCATCGACATCTGGTTCAAACCCGCCGAAACAACCAACAATTCAGGGCAAGGAATGACCGTGAATTGGTGCAAGTTCGGCAACGAGAACCTCAACCCCGCGGATTGGCGGATTGTCTACGCCGACGACGACGGAGGGTTCCCGAATCTGTCGAAGACCTCGACAGGCTGGATCGGCGGGCACACCATCTCCTCGGTGTTTGTCAGCGGAATCGGTGACGAACACCGTATCCCGATCATCAGATCGACGACGCCGAACATCGTCGGCGGGCAGTATGGTCCGGTCACGATCGCCGGCAGTACCGGAGTAGCAATCCTCTCGACCATCGATCCGCTGACCCACCCGGAGTCCAACACGATGGGCCCGATGTTGCGGGCGAACGCCAGCGCGGCGCCACAACCACCATTGGTGGTCTCGGATCACTGATCGCACCGCGACCGCGACCCCGCCGAACGCCGGGATCGCGGTCGCGGACCACGTAGGCAATGATCAGCAAGGCGACAACCACCGACAAAATCCGCCAGGGCATCCGCGACGAATACTGGATCGACAAGATGCCCAAGAGAATGGAGAATCCCATTGCGGTATACGCCGCCGCCCCCCATCGACTGCGCTGGAGGTTGTACCAGAGCTGCCCGGTAGCCCAGCCCATCACTCCGAACAGCGCGACCTGTCCGACGGGACCGGTCGCGACATACCACGTCCCGATGAATGACAGCGGCACCCACTCGTAGGGCCACAGCCTTTCCAGTTCGGCGGGATTGGCCGTTCCGGGAAGCGGATTGGCGTTGCCGACCAGAACCCCGGGATCAACGTGGACATTCATCGACTGTTCAACGATGGGATATGACGCAGCGATCGAACTCACGAGTTGTTGCAGTGGCCGGCTCACCCCCTCCCCGGATTCACGCAGCTCAGCGAAAAGCGACCACAGATTGAGCAGGCCATGGGGATTCGCCCGCGCGGTCAGGATCACCCCGAACGACGCGATCGACAGAACAAGCAGCGACGACCCGACGACGACACCACCGGGCCGAATCCGGGTGAAACCACGACGAATCGGCGACAGCGCCCGATACAACACCAGGGCTCCCAGAATGAGTGGGAACACGCAGGCCATCCGCGTGCCCACCGACAACAAGGACAGGTACCAGACCAGCGACATACCCAGTGCAGCCACCCGCACCATCGGAGTCGTGCTCACGTATCCGACCACGAGCACCACCAGCGCCACCACCAGCGATGCCGGCCATGTCGTCCGCAGGAGGAAATCATTGCCGTCCGTGGCCAGGTAGATCTCACGGCGCAGCAGACTCGGCCCCTCACCGACGCACCAGAGCGAGTACAGGAGCAATGAGAGGACGACGATGGCAAGAAGGTACCCGCCATTGGTCTCTTGGTCGCCGCCGACGTCGGTGGTGACGCGACCGACGTGTGCCCGGCCTGCTTCTGTCCGTCGGGTGTCTCGGTCTCGGGGGTCCACCTGCCCCACACATCCGTCCGACACTGCGCTGTCCGCCTTCGGAGCCGCAGGCAAGAGAAACGACGCGCCGAACGCCCCGATTGCCGCGAGCAGAAACGCCGGTACCGCCGGTGACTGCGCAATCGGCTCCGAACTGAAGAAAGAGGGCATACCCGCTCCCTCCGAGTACCGGGACCACTGCCACAGTTGATGTCCGAACACTCCGACAACCCAGAACAATGCCCCGAGTATCACCGGGGGCAGCGCGGCCAGATTGCGTCGGACGGCCTGGTCGAGAGCCGCCAGGCCGAGCGCGGATGTCACCAGCGCAAGCAGCAGGTTCGTGCCCATCGCTCAGCGCTCGCGGGCCGACGGGGCTTCGAACTCGGCGATCCTTGGCCAGTCCCGCTCGGGCTCCGCACCTTCCACCGTTCTCGACGGCCGTACATCGGCTGGTGATCGCGGTCGCCGTGGTGTCCCTCGCACGACGAGCAGCCCCGTCATCTCGACGCCATTGCCGGCCATCATGGTGCTGAGCAGCGACAGGTCAGCGGCACGCGTCACCGTTGGCCGGACCACCACGAAGCAGGCCGAACCCGCGGGGATCCGAGCCAGCCTCGTCGGCGCTTGCAGCGTGTCGTCGACGACCAACACCGCCGGTCGGGGGCTCTTCGCGACCGGCGGGGCAACTACCCGCACCGCACGATCGGCGAGCTCGGCGAACGCGGAGGCCAGCTCGTCGACAACGCACGCCGCACCGTCGACCGGTCGGGTACCGATCAGGACGAGATCGCGGCCGGGTCCGGCCGCGGCCAGGAGTTGTGCTGCGGCCATCCGGGCAGAATCGGTCGAGCCGGATCGATACTCCACTGTCGTGCGGGCGCCGGTGATCTGTTGCGCTGCCGCGCTACGCGTCACCACGCCACGAAGTCGGCGGAGCAGCCACACCAGCGCGCAGCCGATCACCACGCCCACCGTGCCCGAGATGGCAAGCCCGCCCAGACGAAACGGCAGGGAGGGTCCGCCCGCCGGTGACCGCTGGGTTGTGAAGGTCACATCCTCGTCATCGAGTCCCGCCGAACCACGCACCGCAGATGCGTACCCCGGCAGTTCGGCCAGGAGCGCATCACCGGTCCGCTGGACCAGCTCGACGCTGTCGCCCTCGATGACGATGTTCACGACGGCCGCGTCCTGAGGTGCGGTGGCGGTCATATCTGCGGGTTCGGCCGGTGAACCCTCGCGCCCCAGACGGTTCGCGACGCGGTCACGCAGGCCGGTGACCGGCACCAACGACGCGAGTAGCTGCGCCAGACTTCGGGCGTACTGCTCACCCTGGACCGCATCGGACGGGTTGCCACTTGTCGGCGGGCGAACGTAGACCGACGCAGTCATCGTGACGCCATCTGATGCCCAAAGATCCCGATACCCGCCGACGCCCAGTCCCAACACCCCGCACACAACCACGACGATCCACGGCGCGATCCATCGGCCTCGAAATTCCATGATGTATCAACTTTCGTCTCGGACTGATCGCTTCGTATCGATCGTCCAGCTGCCGTTTCTCACAACCCTGTTCAATTGCGCATTCCCGCGGTGGGATCGATCGCGCTGAGCACGATGGGGTAGATCTTGCTCGCCATCATGCGGTGTCCCGCATCGTTCGGGTGAGTATTGTCGGACCCGACCAGTTCCGGTTTGCGGGTCGTGAACCATTGGGATCTGACCGGATCCAGGAGGTTGATGCCGAACTGTCGTGCCACCCCGGCGATGAGGTCGCGTTGGGTCAGCAGGGCACCCGGGGGGTACTCGTTTACCCAGGCCGGACCGATCAGGATGATATTCGCCCCCGGACTGAGCGAACGCACTGTCGTCAGTGTGCCGGTCACGGCCGCCTCCAACTCGTCGTTGGTGGCGATCAGGTCGTTGCGGCTGCCGAAGATCACCACGACATCGGTATTACGGCTGACAACCCGCCGCACCTGGTCATTGAATGTCAGCTGTGTTCGGCCTTGCGCCACATAGCCGCTGCCCCCCATCGCCGCGATCTTGAACACGGCGTTGGGAACTTGGCGCTTGACGAGTTGCGCAACGATCCGAGGCCACGCGCGATCTCCCCGTCCACCAACCGCCGACCCCGACGTATACGAGTCACCGATCACCGCCACCTCGCGGGTTCGTTCGGTGGACGCTGCGGTCGTGGTCGGCGCGGACCGGCCGGCGTTGATCTCACGGGCGACTTCCTGGCTGCCACCGGAGCGCAGGACGAGCACCGTGACCAGGCCGACGGCCAGCAACAGAATCAGAACAACGCCGCCGTTCCGCGCCACCACCGATCGCGGCAAGGCACCTTCTCTCTTCCTCATACCACTTCCTTGGTCTGGGTTGCCGCAACGGACGCCGGGTCGGCCGGGTCATGATTCCGGCCGGGCAGAGCGCTCTCGTCACGTGCCACATACGCCGACCACACGGCCACCACGATCGCCGTAGCGGCCAGCGCCCAGGCGACCGCGGCCACCGACCCGACGATCGCTCCGGCAGCCGCGCACGAGACCACCTGTACGACAACCTGCCACCTCTTCACCCTCAGCACCGCAGCCGAGCGGCCTTGCGACTGCAGCAGGCTGTACGAGCACGCAATCCACACGATCGCGGCGTACTCGACCCCGATGATCGCCACGATGCCCCGAATGTGGCCCCAACTGTCGCCAAAGAGCAACGCGCCCCAGGACACCGGGAGCACCGCAGCCACCACCCCGAAGACCGCAGCGATCACCGACGCCGGGACAGCGCCCCGCCCGAGGAGCCGCCATTGTGATCGTGCGGGCAGCCCCGAACGCCGGACGTGCGGAATGAACAGCAACGGGACGGCACTCAACAACATCGCAAGGGGGCCGAACAGCGTGCTGGCCCCGCGAATCGCCGCAACACCATCAGCATCGACGGTCACCGCCACCGCAGCCACGACCATCAGCACGGATACCTGGTCGATCGAGCCGACGATCCCCAACCGAAGTCGATGACGCCAGTAGGTCGCCCACCAAGCCCCCAACCGGCGGCGGACCCGCAGGCGGCTGGGAACCCCGACGATCGCCACCGCCACCACCGCCCCGATCAGCCACACGAGCAGGACGGTCGTCGCGCCGACGCCGACGCCGACCAGCCCGGCGATGACGACGGCGACCGTGAACATCATCCAGACAAAGTCGCTGGCCAACGACAGCAGGGAGTGATCGACGGCGATCGACGAGATCCGCAGGACGTCCTGGACCAGCACCAGACCCACGCCGGCAGCCAGCAACAATCCGGGTACCGGCACGTCGAGCCAGAACGCCCCGATGGCCACCGCCGCGGTCACCGGGATCGAGGTGACCATCGCCCAGTTCACCGCATACTGGGTTTCCACGCGGATCTCGCCGACAGCCCGCGCACTCAGGAGAAGCAGCGGTGTTCCCAATGATGCGCGATTGAACCCCAAAGCCGCGGTCACCAGCACGAACAGCGTCGCCAACGATGCGAATTCATCGGGGGCGGCCGTCTGTGCCACCGCGATGAGAACCAAGGAGTTGCTGGCGCTCGAGCAGACCTGATCGGCGGTCACCACCGCGCTACGTCCCAGCGATCTGCTCATCTCCCCTCCGCGCACCATTCGCGGATCCGTCGCTCGGCCTCGCACAAGGCCTCGTGTACCTGCCGGCTCTCGATCACATCCCCGCGAAATGCCGCGGTGAGGATGTAGCGACCGCCGGCAGCGGTCACGAACACCGACACCTGCCGTCCATGTCGGGGCGGGGCCGCCACATACATGCCGCGGTCCCCATCCGATGCGCGGTCCCAGATCTGTGCGGCGCCCGGATGCGCCGCAACATTCGAGATCACCAACGCGATGGCATCGTCGATGGCATCGTCGACGGGCGGGGAATCGACGGATGCACGTCTTGCGCGAAGCATCACTCGGACCGATGCAGCCGCGGCCCGGATGACCGGCGCCCGCGCCTGCAGGCTCGCACGCATCGCCGCGCCGAAATCCGCCGGGGTCGTTGCATGCGCACGTCCGATCGCGATGACACTCGACATGTTGCCCGCGAGAGCTGCGTTCGCCCCGAGGTAGCGACGCAGATCCACCAGCAACGTGATCATCGGCGCCAACCTGATTCCGGCCGCCTCGAATCCGTGCACCAGGCCGGCGCAGAACACCGAGTTCTTCGACGGCAGGCCCGGGCCCAACGAGTTCACTGCGTCCGTGGTCTCCTGGCCGCAAATATGCCCCACGATGGCGAGCTCACCCGTCGCGGTCGGCCCCACGGCAGTCACCGGGCCACGCTGAGAACGTCGGGGGCGTCGCATCACCTGCTGGATCAGCAGCCGCGACAACCGTGGCAACACCGACGTCGCCTCTGCCCACACAACGGGCAACCCCGCAGTCAACTCACGCACGGAAGAGGCAGTACCGAGCAGGTGATACAGGGTCGGCGCATTTCTCGCCGCCCGGTCCCCACCCTGGTCGGCACGCGTGTGCTCACCAACCGACGGATAGCCGGTCCCCACGGCCCGCAAGATGTCGTAGTCCAGCGTCGCGTCACCGAGTCCGTGATCCACGCGCACATAGGTATATCGCCCGCCGAGCAGGACCGTCACCGGTGTCTGTGTGGTGGCGGCGATCTCGGCGAAGATCATCAGGCGCCCGGCACCGTCGGCGGCTGCGTTCCAGCGAGCGGTGTACGGCTGCGGAATCGTGTCGAGGATACTGACCTGCGGGGTGGGCCGTCGGCGCCAGCGACGCGTCGTCGGGTCCGGCACAAGGTGAAGCCGGCTGCCCGCCTCCGTCCGTGCCAGCCTCTCGAAGTCCCCGGCCACGACCGCGGCTGATGGGAGATCATGCGGCCCGAAGGCGACGAGGACATGGCCGCCAGCGAACGCGACGTCGAGCCATTCCACCCGCTCGTAGCCGTCCTCCACCGGACTCGGCTCAGCACCGACGGGGACGGCCCCGTAGCGGTCCAGCAACCGGGAGGCGATCTCACCCATCGCGAACTCCGCGTTCACCAGGGCCACCGCATTCTCGCGGTGTCGGAACAGCCTCTCGCGATCATCGCCATAGTCGCGAATTGCCGCGACCAGAGCCGTGGTGCTTCGGTCGATGACTGTTCCGGCGTCACCGGCCCGTATTGCCGATGCCAGTCCGCAGGTATCGGTGATGATCACCGGCAAGCCCGCAGCCATGGCCTCGAGTACGCTCATCGGGAAGGGCTCGTCGACCGATGGCAGCACATACAGGTCCGCCTTCTGCATGTGCGACAACACTTCCGAGGGATCTGCCGGACCGAGCCAGCAAATGCGGTCGGGATATCCCGATGACGAGATCATCGCGCTCACCCGTGGTCCGCTGCCCTCGTCGGGCCCGACAAAGGTGAAATCACCATGGAAGCCGTCGTCCAACAACGCAATGGCGGCCTCGACGAGGACCTCCGGCCGCTTGCGCTCCTGCAGGCGCGCGACATAGAGGACCCGCAGCGGATCGATCACCGGGGCGGCAGTCTCAGGTCCACGGACGCCGCCGCCGAGGAGCGCAGGTTGGACACCGCTCACTGCAGGGACGCCGTTGGGCAGTTCGATCAGTCGGGCTGTCGGTTCGATTTCGAGGAGATCACCGAGTTCCCGTTCGGTCAGATAGAACACCGACGCGGCCCGGCGCAGGATGGGCCTGATCAGCAACGCGTCGAGGGGTTTGGCCAGGAGCTTGTCGGTGTGATCGATCATGCCGTGGGTCTGCACGTGGAGGTCGACCCGGAGCAAGACGGCAAGGCCGGCGATCACCGCGGTCACCAGGTCGCGGGCCAGATGCACATGGACGACGTCATAGCGGCGGGCATTTCGGAGGAACCAGATGATCAGACCCGGTGCGGTGAGACCGGCGAAACCGGTCCGAGGAAGCACCCGGCGCACGGGGAAGAGCCGCACCGGAATCCCGTAGAGCTCATGGGGCACCTCGGCATAGCCTCGGGTGCCGCCACAGACCTCCACGACCGCACCGGCCGCCACCAGGGCAGCCGACTGATTGAACGCAACCCGCGCGGGGCCGCCATACGCCCCGTCCGGCGAGATCAGGGTCACCGTCTGCAGAACGCGCACTGCCCTACCCCGACCGCACCGACGTCGACGCCGCAATGAGCAGATCGATCCAGCGTTCAAAGCGGTCCGCGGCCGCCTGCGAGGACAGATTCTCCACACAGTGCCGCTCGGCGGCCCGGGTGATCCGGGAGCACATCGCCGGATCGTCCAGGAGCCGGTTGATCGACGTGACCAATGCCTGTGGATCGCCGCTGGGAACCACCACACCCGTTTGGGTCGACTCGATCTCCTGCGCGGTGATCCCATCACGATCAACGGCCGCCACCACCGGTGTGCCCGACGCAAAATAGGTGGTGAGTTTGCTGGGGACAGCCATCTCCTTGACACCGACGCGCTCGTTGACCAGCAGCACGTCCGCGCAGCGCAGTGCTGATCGGAATTCGCTGTCGGGCAAGGGGTCCATGAACCGCACGGTGGACAGCCCAGCCGCCTGGCGCTCGAGATCGCGACGGGTGTTGCCATCGCCGAGAAGCACGAAGAGCAGCTCGGCTTCGCGGTCCCGGGCGATCAGCTCGGCCGTCTCGATCACATTCTCCAGCCCCTGCTTTTGACCCATGTTCCCCGCGTGCAACACCACACGGCACCCCGGCGGCCAGTGCAGGGCCTCCCGTGCCTTGATGCGGTCACCGTCGGCGACGTCATCGAGCATGTCGGCCATATGACTCCAGTTCCTGATGACAATCGTCTTCTCGCTCTGTCCCATTCGCTGTTCGACGATCATCTTGAACCGGTCGTGAATCACGGCGACGCCGTCCGCCCGGCGCAGGAGCCCGATCTCCACTCGGTCGATGACACCCGAGATCCTTCGTGCCGCCCCGCCGATCTCGGACGATCCAAGGCCGTAGAAATCGTGGACCCATACCCCGAATGCCGCACCTCGCGGACCGAGTGTCCGGATTCTGGCCACGAGCGAACCGAAGAGTGACGGACTGGTGCACAGCACCACATCAGGCCGGTGGAGACGCAAGACCAAGATCCAGAACGCAAAGCTGAGCTCCATGGCCATCCGGCCCACCATTCCCGGTCGCCGCGGGACATAGTGGGGAACCCGGGTGACCGTCACATCGTCGATGACCGTCGTGGCCGGCCTCAATCGTCGATATCCCTTGTGCTTCCGCCACTCCGGATAGTGTGGGATACCCGTGATGACAGACACCCGGTGACCATTCGACGTGAGCATTCGGCTCGCTCCGGTCACGTACGGGGCGATACCGGTCTGCTCTGGGGTGTAGTTGAGACTCACCAGCAGGACATGCCGGCGCTCATGAACGTCGGTTGGCATCAGCACTCCTTGTCTCGATCGTCGTATTCGGACCGCCCGACGGATGTCGGGCCATGTGGCGTCCGGCGCGCCTGCTCTCGGCCGTTTCGCGCACGGCCGCCCGCGATTCCACCGGGCGGCGCCGGTTCGTTGCGGGCGCGCACAGCAGGTAGCCGTGAACACCGATCCCCCGTGCGGTGGCCAACGCATGCGCCTCGGCCACCGCGCTTCTGGCCGACACCCCATCGGTGACGAGAAGCACCAAGAGGTCGGCCACCCGCCCCAGTCCGGCGGTGGCCACCGAGGTGGGCAGTGCCCCCCCGGCCATCACCGCGATCGAGGTGATCAGGGAAAGGCGGCCGCGCAGCTCCTCCGGGGCGTGGGCCAGCAGCGCCCGGTCGATCTCGCGCTGCGCCGCATCGACCGGGGCAACCGCAGATGCCCTCCGCATCGTCGTGGCGACCACCTGTTCGTCGAATGCTGCGGCGACCGGAAGGATACCCGCGGTTTCCTCCCATGGCGCGTCGTCGGCCAGGACCGTTGCGCTGAATGCCGCCGCGTCGCTCCCGCAATCCTTGAGTGCGGCGGCAAGTGCTGCGGCCACCCCTTGCACCTGCGTTTCCGAGAGTGCGTCGTCAACCGAACTCACCACCACTACTGCCGGGCGGTTCTCCGACGTGAGGAGTCCGGCGGCCACCGGCAGCAGCGCATCCGAGGTCACCGACCGTCCGTCGCGGGTTCCGGCCTCGTCGGGAATGACGACACGCCCCCGGAATCCGTCGACCCCGACCGGCAGGTCGTCAATTCCATCAACGACCCGCCGAGTGCGCTCACGCACGGTCGCGATCGCCATTCCCACCAGAAACCCGACGATCGCCGCGATGGTGAGGTTCTGCGGCACATTGCCCTTCTCGGCCACGTC
Source organism: Gordonia sp. (in: high G+C Gram-positive bacteria) (assembly GCA_047605505.1). Lineage (GTDB taxonomy): Bacteria > Actinomycetota > Actinomycetes > Mycobacteriales > Mycobacteriaceae > Gordonia. The sequence continues at coordinate 77,506 of JASGFO010000001.1, forward strand.
CGGCGCGTCACCGACCACGCCCACCGACGTCAACGAGCCGTCGCTGCTCGGATTCTCAATCTCCTTGGCGTAGGCGGCAAAGGTCTTGGCGACGACCTTCACGATGTCGGTGGCGACCTGGGGATCGGTATCGGTGACAGTCAGGTCGATCACCGGTATCCGTGCTTGTGAGCGCGCCTCGAGCTTGGCGGCGAGGTCCTCCGGCGAGTAGCGGTGGTCGAGCGCGCCGGCCACGCGCGTCAAGAACGCCGGACCGGTAATCAACCGCTCGTAGGCCGCCACGCGAAGAATCGCGACCTCCTCACCGCTCTGCGCGTCCACCGCAGTCCCGAGGCTGCCGGAGGTGGAGACGATGAGACGTTCATGCGCGGCATAGGTAGTGGGCCTGATCAGGCTCCACGAGGCGAAGAGCAGAAGTGCCAGGGCCGTACATGTGATCACCACCGGCCATTGCCTGCGCGCGATCCGCCAGATCTCCTGTATCTCCATACGTCATCCGCCCTTTGGTGTTCGGCTGTCACGGTGTGCGTCGGCCGGAAGGGATGCCACGTCTCTCCTCGACGTTCGGTGCGTTGCGGACGCAACCTCCGCCTCGACACAGCGGCCCCAGCGATGATCGTCGCCGAAAGCGGCAAGAGCCGCATCTATCTCATCGATATCCGCGGGCGTCGCGATCACTGTGATATGGCAGAGGGCATCCACCCAGACAATGTTGATGGTCGTGGTTCCTGGTTTCGTGGGAACGGAAAAGACGTACACGGCGCGGTGCGGATCGGCGGCACCATTCAACCAACGCACCGTTGACCATGCCGCCGACCTCGATCTGCCCCGGTCCGACCAGGACACGGTCCGCACAACGGGGTGTGGGACACGCCCCCGTTCTCTCGGCGTCGCGCCCGCGCCGGAGGCCCGACGCCCCGGACCCGACGGGCCATCCGGGCGGGTACCGCCGGCCGCCACTCGGCGGGTACCAGCATGCAGCGTCGACCGGAGCGCCTTCGCGATCGCCACGAAGAGCACCTCGCCGGATTTGATTCGATCGGTGGCACCCGGCGAGGATCCGTCAATGAGGTCCACCCCACGGACCGGGAGAACACCGATGATGTTGCCGTCGGCATCGGCAAGGCGCGCCGACCCCCGGCGCAAGCTCACCAAGATCGCCCATTTGGCGTCACCTCCATTGTCCGACAACCGATTCGCAATATCGCTCGCCATCCGCAAGCTGGCGACATGATCTCCCGTCGAGGTGTCGAGACGATAGGTCCGCAACTGGCGCCCGGACCCGGTATCGGTATCGGTATCGGGCCACGACACCCCGACCGGAGACACTCGCCGTCGCTCCCGGAGGCGACCGAGCACCCCGCGAGCAGTGGTGATCGCGTAGCCCGGGTGTTTCGCCCACAGCTTGGCGAGCACCCGAGCACCGTCGCCGACCGTCGCAGGCCCGCCCGTTCGGTGCGTGGCCGACACTCCGACGTCGGCAAGCCGACAGGCGTCGAGCACCTCCAGCACGAGACGAGTCGAGCCGATTCCGTCACCGATCCCATGTGAGTGCACGACCACGAGACCGTGCCGTGCGGCAACGATGTCCACCAGGGGCGAGCCCTCATGACGTTCCGACGCCAGCGCGTGGGCAATCTGACAGAGCTCCTCGGGCCCGACATCGCCACCGGTATCGGTGACACCGATGATCTCCTCGTCACGGGTCAGCCCGCGCGCGAGGGCCGCCAGGAATCCCGTGCCGTTCCTCGCACACTCGAGCACCGCGGAACGCAACGTATCCCGGGGCGGCACGTGCACCGACCACAGCGCCGTGCACGTCGTGATTCGCGCCCACTCCGCGTCGTTGACCAGTCTCGTCATCGGCTAGCCTCCACCACCGCATGAGGACGGCGCTGCAACGCCGGTGAAGCGGTCGGCCAGCCATCGCACCGCACCAGATGCGTCAACAGTGTCGTGACCGGCGTCCTCGTCGTATCTCACGTAGACCGTCGAACCCGAATCGCATTCCGACTCTATTGATTTCCGGGTCCACTCCGGGTCGATGTAGACGTCTCGCCCGGCGTAGGCGACGTACATCGGGGCGCTCGCCCCGGCTGCCGGCACCGAGAGGTCCGCGAGACGCGCCGTGAGCGTGTCGATCGCCACAGAGCCCGACGGCACCAGGTCTGCCGGCGACATGGCGAGCAGATATCGATCCCGCGCCGCCGTATCGGCCCCCTGATATGAGCAGCCACCGGCATTCGCACGATCGGCGAATGATCGACCGTGCCAGTACTTCTCGAGAGCGAAGTCGGGGTCGGTTCGAGCCAGGCCGAGTAGAATCCACAGGTAGACCAGCAGTTGGTAACTGCTGAGCACCTGACGCCCGGCCAGCGCGGCCAGCGGACTGACATCGGTCGCGGGCACCAGATTCACCGACCCGACCAGGTCAAGTCCCGCACCGTACCCGCGGGCGAGATCGTTGGCCGCCCAGCTCGCTCCACCGCCCTGGGAGATTCCGACCGCCGCCCAGCGCGTCGAGACCACCGGGGTGAGATTGCGCAGTGCACGCACGGAATCGATCACATTCAGACCGGCCGTGCGGGCGTCCTGGTACGGATGTGCCCGAATCCCCGAGGCCGCGTCGGCGTCGAGTCCTTGATAGTCGGTTGCCGCCACGGCGTAGCCTGCGGCCAGATACCCGGCGATCAGCGGACCGCTGCCCATCAAGGTACCGGTCCGGGAAGGCGCACAGGCCGGATCTATTCCGGTGGTGCCATGGGCGAAAGCCACCACGGGCCAACCACCGGTGGGCGGTGTGCCGTGCGGCACAAAGACGGCGCCGGTGACCTCGGTCGGGCGCTTCGCGGCAAAGTCGGTCGATCGGTACCGCACTCGGTAGGCCAGCCCGGCGGCCGCGGCGATCGCACCGTCGACCCCCGTGAACGGTTCGGCGGCAAGCACCGACCCCGGTGCAGTGCCTGCCGGCTGCGGTGGCATCGTCGGGACCTGAGCCGAACCCGCCACCACCGTCGTCTGCGCACACGCCGAGGTCATCGCGACCGCCATTGCCAGCACGAGCACTGTTGCGACACACAGCCAACGAGGCACCGCTCCTCCGTCCTCACGATGAGTCCCGTACCTGATGGAGCGTGGCAGGTGACGATTCGACTGACGATTCGACGAAGTCCGCACGCGGCGCGAGCACGAGCGAGCCCGCCACGACGTCTCGGGTGACGAGCGCACAGGCACCGATTGTCGAACCGTCGCCGACGCTCACCCCTCGAAGGATCGACGACCGTGCGGCCAACCACACGGTGTCTCCGATATGTATTGCGGCATTGTCGAACTCGAAAGTGGGTGAACGACGGTCGTGGCTGCCCGTGCACAGCAGCACGTCCTGCGATATACACGTGTTGGCGCCGATGGTGACATGCTCAAGGTTGAGGATCCAGACACCCTCGCCGATCCATGATCCGTCCCCGATCGTCAGTTTCCACGGCCAATGAATGCGTACACCATGGCGCAGGTTGACCGCGGTCCCGATATCCGCCCCGAACAGTCGCAGCACCGAGACGCGTACGCCCACCGGCACCCACCACCGAGCCAGAACCCCACGAATCATCAACCATGCGATCTGAACCGCCACACCCCGACCACGGTCATATCCTCGGCCCGTGAACCCCGAGAGGGTGAAGGTGTTCGCGGTCATGACCGAACCCCGACGGCATGCTCGCCGGTGAGGCGGCCGACGTACCACCGCACCGTCGCCGCAATCCCGTCCCTAAGGTCGATCGTCGGCACCCATCCCGAGGCGCGCAACGTGGAGACCTCCAACAGCTTGCGCGGCGTTCCATCGGGTTTACTGGTGTCCCACTTGGTCACGCCGGTGTATCCGACGGCCTCCGCCACGATCTCGGCAAGCTCCCTGATCGTGATGTCCTCTCCGGTCCCGATGTTGACCTGCTGTGGCCCGTCATGGTGTTCGAGGAGATGCAGGCATGCCGCAGCCATGTCGTCGACGTGCAGGAACTCGCGGCGAGGGCGGCCCGAACCCCAGTTGGTCACCGATGGCACCCCGGATGTCCGCGCTTGCTCATAGCGCCGGATGAACGCGGGCAGCACGTGACTCCCGGCCGCCGAGAAATTGTCACCGGGTCCGTAGAGATTCGTGGGCATCGCCGAGATCCAGGGCAGGCCGTACTGCCGCCGAACGGACTGAACCTGCAGAATCCCCGAGATCTTGGCGATGGCGTAGGCATCGTTGGTCGGCTCGAGAGGCCCCGTCAGCAAGGAGTCCTCGGTGATCGGCTGCGGCGCGAACTTCGGATAGATACACGACGACCCGAGAAACAACAGTCGATTGACCCGGTGCGCCAATGCGGCGTCGAGCACATTTACCTGAATACGCAGATTCTCGGAAAGAAAATCGACCGGCCGCGCACTGTTGGCACCGATACCACCCACTTTCGCTGCGGCGAGAATGACGACGTCGGGCACCACCTCCTCAAAGAACGCAAATGTGGCATCACGATCACGGAGATCGAGTTCCGAGCTCGTACGACCCACCAAATTGGTGAATCCGACCTTCTCGAAGTGCCGCCACAATGCCGAGCCGACCAGGCCACGATGCCCGGCGATGTAGACCGTGGCCGACCGATCGAGCATGCCCGGAATGAATGGTTCTGCCATCAGCTCAACTCCAGGCCGGCAGTGCCGGCTTGTCGATCCACGGTTTGCCCTCGCACTCAAGGGCAGCGATATCGGCGTCAACCATGATCCGAGCCAGCTCCGGGGCATCCACAGTTGCCTTCCAGCCCAGCAGCGCCTCGGCACGCGACGCATCACCGATCAACGAGTCAACCTCGGTGGGCCGCAGATATCGCTCGTCGAATCGGACGTGATCCGTCCAGTTCAGGCCCGCGTGCTCGAACGAGGCCACGACGAAGTCACGCACGGTGAATTCAAACCCGGTGGCCAGCACATAATCCGAGGGCTCGTCGGCCTGCAGCATCCGCCACATCCCCTCGACGTACTCCGGCGCGTACCCCCAGTCGCGAACAGCGTCGAGATTGCCCATGTAGATGTTCTGCTCCAAACCCGCCTTGATCCGGGCAACCGCGCGGGTGATCTTTCGGGTCACGAAAGTTTCACCACGCCTCGGTGATTCATGGTTGAACAGGATCCCGTTGACCGCGTACATGTCGTAGGCCTCGCGGTAGTTGCGCGTCACCCAGTACGCGTACACCTTGGCCGCGCCGTACGGTGAGCGTGGATAGAAGAGTGTCTCTTCACTCTGCGGTGGAGGCGAGGCGCCGAACATCTCCGAACTAGATGCCTGGTAGAACCGACAGTCGACACCCGCCAGCCGCACCGCCTCCAGGAGCCGGATCGAACCGATCCCGGTGGTGTCACCGGTGTGCTCGGGCTCGTCGAAGCTCACCCGCACATGTGACTGCGCAGCCAGGTTGTACACCTCATCCGGGTCGATCGAGGCCACCAGCGTCACCAGGCGTACACCATCGCCCAGGTCGCCGTAGTGCAGGAACAAGCGCGCGCCGGGTTCATGTGGATCCACATAGAGGTGATCGATTCGAGCCGTGTTGAAGGTCGATGATCGCCGGATGAGGCCATGTACCTCATAGCCTTTCGAAAGGAGGAGTTCAGCAAGGTACGACCCGTCCTGACCGGTGATGCCGGTAATCAATGCCCGTTTCATTTTCTCTCCAAGATAGTTCTGGTGGTGAGCATCGATGCTCGGTTACAACTACGGCCGATCCCCCCGGTCAGCCATCGATGTCAATACGCCCCCTCCTTCGCGGTGACAGCATTCACGGTTCGCCAGAGAATCACCAGGTCCTGCATGATCGACCAGTTCTCCACGTACGAGAGATCCAGGCGCACAGACTCTTCCCACGACAGGTCACTGCGCCCCGACACCTGCCACAGCCCGGTGATGCCGGGTTTCACCAGCATTCGGCGCGCCACCCGTCCGTCATATCGCTCGACTTCTTCGGGCAACGGCGGCCGAGGGCCCACCAGGCTCATCGAACCTCCGACGACGTTGAAGAACTGTGGCAACTCGTCGAGACTGTAACGTCGGATGAACTTGCCCACGCGAGTGATCCGCGGATCGTCGCGCATCTTGAACAACACACCGGCACCTTCATCCAGATGCGCCAGATCCGCCTTCAGCTTGTCGGCATCCGGCACCATCGACCGGAACTTCCACATCTGGAATGGCGTATTGTTCAATCCCATTCGGGTCGCCCGGTAGAAGACCGGACCGCCCGACTCGAGTGTGATCGCGATCGCGATCGCCATCATGACCGGCGCCAGCAACAGTAGGGCGAACACAGCGCCCAGGCGGTCGAGCGCCGCCTTGCGGAAACGGTTCGCGCCCTCGTACCGCGGCTTGTCGATGTGCAGCAGCGGAAGACCGGCAACCGGCCGGACCAGCATTCGCGGGCCCGCGACATCGGCCATTCCCGGTGCGACCAGCATCTCGACATCCATGGCATCCATGTCCCATGAGAGATCCTGCATGGCACGGACCCCCAGCGCCTCCGTGCCGGCAACGGCGACAGTCGTCGCACTGGTGTGGATCACGGCCTCGCCAATGTCGTCGAAATCCCCGAACACCGGGATCCGTCGATCACCGACGCGAAGTTCCTCGGGGTTGCCCTGGTAGGACGGAGGCAGACAGATGCCCACCACCTCGTAGCCGAGTCGGGGGTCAACCAGGAGCCGTTCCACCAGTGGCGTCGCCGGGCGCACACCGCCAACCACGAGCACCTTCTCGAGGTGGCGTGCCCGGAGGCGCAGGCGCCGCCAGCACCACCGCGACAGGAGGAGCCCGAGGGTCCCCATCGGCAGCGCGGTCAGGAGGTAGCCGCGCGCGATGTCGAGTCGGACGACGAGGTCGGTGATCGCCAAGACCCCGAAAAAGTAGAAGCTGCCGGTGGCAACTCGACTGTATTCCTCGGAACCAGAACCGACGATGCGTCGATCCAGGGTCTGGACGGCCCGCAACACCACAAGCCAGGTCCCCACGAGCAGGACCGAGACCACTGCGACCGGCAGACGCAGCCGACCGACCGGCTCCAAGGGGTTGAGGAGCCCGAAGCGGAGCATCTGCGCCGACACCACTGCCAGCGTGACCACCAGCGCATCGCTCCAGGCCACCATGGTCAGATACTTCCGCACCCACATCCTCGCCACGGTCCCCTGTCCACCGCCATCAACCGACACGTGATTGTTGGGGCGGGACTTCGGTTCGCTATTGGTTGTCACCAACACCCCTGCACTTCCATCGCACCGCCGAGGGAAATCGGCGGCAGTATCCTTGGTCTGCACTCGCGGTGTGCACGTGAGCCTCGTCATCGCCTCTCCCCTGGCTCCCCAATCACGAAACCGCGACATCTAGGAAAGCAAACTATCTTTCGTTTCCGATGACCGCAACCGATCACAAACCGGCCATAGAGGACATCGAAGCGCGGTTCATCCAAACGGAGGACAACGCCATGGAGAGCGAAGACTCCCAGGTCAACCCGCATATTGAGCAGAACTAATAAGCGTCGGTTGCCGTGGCGTTACATTTCCCCACTCCAGGAATCAAGGACGTAACATTTCCGAACCGGCACCGTAACATTGTTTCATCCGATCGATTGACAGTGCGTGTGTATCCGGGACTCACGCACGACATTCGGACATCCGCCGACAGTCGATTATGACCGATAGGACGCATTCACACACAAACGTGCCCGAGATCACATCGTGGACGGATGGCCTCTGCCATGCGCGTGACTCAGGAATTGCCCGGAGGAATCATTTTGTACGCGTGCGAAATCCCACACCCGGATCGACGCCGGGTACCCATCGATCGCGAGCACCCGCGAGGCACTCCGCGTCGACGCACGGCCAGGCATACTGGCACTGATGCGTTCACCTGACCTCTTCCATTCGTTGACCCTGCTCCACCTGTTGTTCACCCTGGGACTGTGGACGCTGCTGCGGCCAAGCGTCCCGGCCGCCATCGGACTGTCGATCGTGGCCTTCGCCTGGACACTGTGGAACGGTCCACTCGAAGGTGAGGTCCTGATCCGGGTGACGCCCGCCCACGGGCTCACCGAGTCAGACCTGCTCGCCGGTATCGCCATCGGCATCGCGCTCTGGGCCTACGCGACCGCCCGCCGACGCCGGCATGTGGCATCACGAGACTGACCGACCTGCCATTTCCCGTCCCGATGACACTGGTCTAGGTTGGCGAGGTGGCAACACCTTCGCAGTGGCTCGCCGGTGCCCGGCCCCGCACTCTCCCCAACGCCATCGCGCCGGTGGTCGCCGGTGTCGGTGCCGCCGCCCACGCCGGTGAGGTCACCTGGTGGAAAGCGGTTCTCGCCCTGCTGGTGGCCGTGGCACTCATCGTCGGCGTCAACTTCGCCAACGACTACTCCGACGGCATCCGCGGCACCGACGACGACCGGGTCGGGCCGATGCGCCTCGTCGGCTCGGGTGCGGCGACACCGTCGTCGGTGAAGGCTGCCGCCTTCGGGTGCTTCGGCGTCGGGGCGGTCTGCGGGCTCGTGCTCGCGGCGACGACGGCGTGGTGGCTGGTACTGGTCGGCGCGATCTGCATTGCCGGGGCCTGGTTCTACACCGGCGGCTCCACGCCGTACGGCTATCTCGGTTTCGGTGAGATCGCGGTCTTCGTGTTCTTCGGGCTGGTCGCGGTGCTCGGCACCCAGTTCGTGACGTCCGGGCACGTCGACTGGACCGGCGCGGTGTGCGCGGTGGCGGTGGGCAGTATGTCCTCGGCGGTCCTGGTGGTCAACAACCTGCGCGACATCCCCACCGACACCGAATCGGGCAAGATCACCCTTGCGGTGCGGCTGGGCGACACCGCCACCCGCATCCTCTTCGTCGCACTGCTCGCGGTACCGGTGATCGTGACCGGCGTCCTGGTCCTCGCCTCCCCGTGGCCGCTGATCGGGCTCGGGGCGCTGCCCCTGCTGGTCCTCGCCGCGCGGCCCATCACCGGCGGCGCCACCGGCCGTGCCCTGATCGGCGCACTCGGCGCCACCGGCATGGCGATGCTGGCGTGGTCGGTGCTGACGGGCGTGGCGCTGGCGCTCTAGTTTCTGCGCGGACTCCGTCCGCGCGGTGTTTGCGCCTCTGAGCACCACTCTTCGCTCACTCCACTTGGTCGCTACGCTCCCGCGCTCCGCTCCCTGCATCGCGGCGCGGCGCAAACACAGCTCCTCCACTTGGTCGAGTAGGGCCGACAAAGGAGGCCCATATCCGCCGGATCGAGCTTGCCGACATCGAGACCACACCACAGCAGACACCTGGCCTCGATACACCCTCCGCTAACGCTCCGGGCTACTCGACCAGCGGAAACAGCGCTCCCTGCTCGTCTGCTTACTGGCGCGCCAACGTCAGCGCTGCCACCCCCCACCCGAGCGGCGAGATCTCGGCGACAGACAGGCCCGCGGCCTCGGCGAGCCGGCTGAGGTCGGCGTCGGTGCGCGGCGGCACCCCGACCGCCCCGAGCTGCACCAGTGCGTTCTCCGCCGCCCGCCCGCTGAGCGCATCCACCGCGATCGGTTCCACGAGCACCACCAGCGACGTCGCCGTCGCCACCGCACCGAACAGCGCGAGCACCTCGGCGTCGGTCCGATGCTCGCACGCGCCGGCCAGCACCGCGACGTCGACGGCAGGCCACCGCTCCGCGAGGACGACCCCGGACGGCGGATTCGCGTCCCGCAACGCGAGCAGGGGCTCCCGCTCCTCGACAACGGTGAGCTCGGCGTCGACGCCACCGGTCCGCAGGCCATCGGCGACGACAAGCGCGGCCGGACCACCCACGGCGATCGTTGCCGGCTTCTCCCAGATCGGCAGCTTCGCGAGTGCGGGCATCAGGTAGACGATGCTCTCGGCCTCCTCGACCAGCTCGGCGTACTGCTCCGCCGACGCCGCGACGCACTCACGCACCGTGGCCCCCGCCCCTCGTTGCCAGGCCGATTCGCCGACCCGGAGCGCGTCGGCGAGTCCGGCGAGGGCAAGGACCTGATCGGCGAACATGCCGTCGTACTCCTCGCGGGCGTGCTCGTCGACAAGCAGCGGCTCGGCGGACGGCGCAATCGCGACGGTGGCCCCGTCGGCGTGCAGCAGTCCCGCGTCGACGAGCAGATCCAGGAGCGGATCCAGGTGCCGGACCGGGACCGCCACGGCAGCGGCAAGCTCCTCGGCCGGGCACGGACCGCCGCCGAGAGCGTCGACGATGCCGAGCTGCAGGGCCGCACGGACGGCCATCCAGGTGACCGGGGCCAGCGGCGCCGCGGCCGCTGCGTGCGGAACATGCTGGGCCGCAAGAACATCGGTCTTCTCGTCGACGGCGTCGGCCGGCTCGTCGGCACGGACGTGCCAGTATCCGGTGATACTGGTGTGCGATCTGGGAATCGACCATTCGTCGGCGATCAGCCGCCGAATCGGCAGCAGTGCTCGGCTCTCGGCGGCGGCCCAGACATACACCGGTGCCGGACCCGGCTCGATGGTGCGCGCCGCGGCCAGCAGTGCATCCCGATCCCCGGGTGCGGCGACGACCCATTCGATGAGGTCGCCGTCCCGCACCGGCACGTGAGGATGCTTGGCCGCGACGTCGGCAATCGTGATGACCGCGCGCACCGGGACGTCGACCGGGCGTTCGGTGAGGAATCGCGCGATCGCGGGGATGGCGGTCTCGTCACCGATCAGGACGGCCGAGCCGGTGTCGGCCGGGACAATCGACGAGGCCTTGGGGCCGACGAACCAGAGATCGTCGCCGGGCCGGGCCGACGACGCCCACGCCTCGGCCGGGCCGCGGTGACCACCGCCCTCGGTGTGGACGACGAAATCCAGGTGCAGTTCGTTGCGGTCGGCGTCGACGTGGTGCGGGGTGTAGTCGCGGGTGACGCGGTGCTCGCTTGGCAGCCAGTCGATGCCGTTGTCGAGCTGGCGGGGGATTGCGTCGGCGATGTCGCCGCCGGGGGCGAAGATCAGCTTGATGTGATCGTCGAAGCCGGGGGCGCCGAACGCCGGGAACTGCCTGCCGTCACGCATGAATGCGCCGAGCTGTTCTCCTCCGAGAACCACTCGGCGCATCCGCGGGGTGACCTCGTGCACGTCCCTGACCTGCACACAGCGCACGACGAGCGGATGGATCTGCAGACCGGCACGGCTCATGTAGGCAAGCCTAAGCCATGTCCGGGACAGGGCCCGTCGCAGCGCTGGCGAGGTATCAGCTCGCGTCCGCCGTGGCCTCGGGCAGGCTCGCCAGGACCGCGGCCTTGAGATCGTCGACGGTGGTCGCCGACTCGATCACCGCGATCGCGGCCGGATCGGCGACCTCGAGGATCCCGAGCAACAGGTATGCGGCGCGCAAGGTCCGGTCGGCGCGCCCCGGCGCGATGGCGACTGCGGCCTCGAACGCCTGCCGGGCCGCGGCCGAGAAGCGGGGACGCCCACCGCGGCCGCGCGGGCCACGCCGGCCACGCCCGAACTCGACGGGGCCCTCGTCGCCGGAATCCTCAGGACCCCAACCGGGCCCGAAACCGGGACCCCAACCGGCGTCCGGTCCGCCACCTCCCGGACCATCGAAGCCCCGGGGATCCCAGCCGGGCGCGCCCGGGGCCCAGCCCGGACCACCGGGGCCGAAGCCGCCCCGGCGACCGTGACCACGGCCATGCCCGCGTCGTCCGCGCGGACCGCAATCCCCGCGTCCGTCACGGCCGCGACCGCGGCCCGGGCGGTCGGCCCAGCCGTCGGTGAGGTCGTCGCCGAACCGCTCGCGGACCGCCTCACGGACCTTGTCGAGATTGATCCCGATGGACCGCAAGGCTTCTCGGTCCTGTTCATAGCGGTCGGCGGCACCGGTCTCGGTGTCGTCGTGCTCCTCGTGGTGGGTGCGTACCGCCTCCCGGGCGGTGACCAGGTTCAATCCCAGTCCGGTGAGCACACCGAACAGCGGCGACCGTGCGTTGCACAGCATGCCGAGGATGAGGTGATCGGTGCCGAGCCGGGGATGTCCCAGATCGGCGGCTTCCTGCAGGGCGAATCCCAGCAGCATCGTGTCGTCGCGAGTGAATCGACCAAACATGATGGTTCTCCTTTCGACCCGTCAGCGGGCCGGTCGTTCCGAATGCTTCTGATGCACGGCCTGGCGGCTGATCTGGAGGACGTCTGCGATCGCCTGCCAGCTCCAGCCCTGATCCCGGGCATTGGCCACCTGCACCGATTCGAGCCGATCGGCCAACGTGCGCAGGGCGCGGACGGCGGCCAGACCGTGCGCCGGATCGCTGCTCGCGGCGGCGGTGGCGAGGTCGTCGGACTCGGTGGTTTCGGTGTTCTCGTCGTGCATGGTGTCAGGTTATGTTGACACCTAGGAGGGTGTCAAGATTTATTGACGACAATGTCTCGTGGCCTCGAACCAGGCGTCTCGTGGTCCCCGTACCGGCTCGTATGGTCCCAGGTACAGGCTGAGCGGAGTGCCATCGCGATAATTGTCGTGGCCTTCCGCTGGGGCTGTACTTAGGACGGTGACCGGGACTATCCCGGACTACTCTTCGCTGATCGCCTCGGTGATGGTCATGCGCGCGGCGCGTCGGGCCGGAACCAGCGCTCCCACCAGACACAGCAGCACCGAGACGCCCACGTAGACGACGGTGATCGGGCGCGGCGAATATGCGATGTCGAGTGAGGTGGTCGCCGACAGAATCCGGTCGCTGAGCACATGCAGGACCACGCCGATCACCAGCCCGATCGCCGCGCCGACCAGCGCCACGGCAGCGGCCTCGGCGACGACCATGCGCGACACGAATTGTCCGGAAGCCCCCAACGCCCGGAGCACACCGAGCTCGCGGCGGCGTTCGATCACCGACAGCAACAGGGTGTTCAGCAACGCGATGGCGGCGGCCCCCGACACGATCCACTGGATCGCGATGGTGAAGCTGCCCGATTTGGCGGCCTCGGCCTGGGTGGCCGCGAGCGCCTCGGCGCCCGTGTACACCGACGGCCTCTTCCCGCCGGTCAGCCGATACCGTGCGGCGATCCGTTCGAGGTCCGCACGCACCTGGGCGGTGTCGGCGTCGGGTGTGGTCATCACCTGCAGATACGTGGCGCCAGGCCGATCGAACCAGCGGGACAGGACGGCACTCGAGATCGCCGCCGTGCCCGAGTTGATGGCCACGTAGTCGACGGTCTCACGGATGACGACGTCGTGATATCCGGTGGGCGTGGCGAGCCGCAGGCGATCACCGGCGTGCACACCGAGCGATCGCGCGAGGACATTCGACATCAGCATCCCGTCACCGGCGAGCACCCGCGCCGACGCCGACGCCGACGCCTTGCGCAGGAACGGCGCCCGGGACCCGGGTACGAGCCCCTGCAGGAGGATCTGGCTGTCGCCGACGTTCACGGTGGCCCACGATCCGTCGATCACCTCACGCACGCCGGGGACCGCGCGCACCTCGTCGGCCAGCGCCGACGGCAGCATCGGCCCGAGTGGCACCTTGTCCTTCGTCGACGACGAGACATAGAAGTCCGGATCGGCGAGGCCGTCGAGGGACCGCGACATCGAGGCGACCAGGTTGTCGAGAGCGCCCGAGGTCCCCATCCCGACCGCGATGGCCACCGCCACCGTCATCAGCGTCGCCCACGCCCGCCGCGGCGCACGTTCGGCGTTCACCGACGCCAGCCGACCCGGCCCACCGAGGCGGCGGGCCACCCACACCACCAGGCCGACGAGGGGTCCGGTGAGCGCGAAGCACAGCAGCAGCGCGCCGACGGCATACACGGCGCCGGCGATGATGGCGGGCCGGTCGGGAACGACGAGCGCGATCACCCATCCGCCCGCCACGGCCGCGCCACCGGTGATCGCCGACAGCCAGACGGCCGGACCGCGCCGTGGCGTGGCATCGGCCACCTCGCCCGGGGTCATCGCCTCGACGGGTGAGACGGCGAACACCGACCGCGCGGCCAGGGCCGTCGCGGCCACACAGGCGAACACGCAGGCCGCGACGGCCACCACCGGCATGTACGGCGCCAGGTGGTAGTCGACGGCGATACTCACCGAATCGCGGCTGATCGGCGGGACCGTCGAGACCGCCCACCGTCCCGCGGCGATGCCGATCGGCACCCCGATCCCACCGCCGACGAGTCCGAAAAGCGCTGCCTCACCGAGCATGTCGGCGACGAGGTGCAACCGCTTGGCGCCGAGGGCGCGCAGCATCGCCAGGCTCTGCCGGCGCGAGGCGACCGCCATGTTCATCGTGTTGAACACGAGGAATGCGGCGATGACCAGCGAGATCAGTGACACCAGCAGCGTCGAGTCCCGGGTCACCGAGCTCGCGACCGCGGCCTGCCGGGTGCGAAAGCCCGGGTCGACGACGACGGCCCGACCGTCGACGAGGCGGCCGAGCCGCGCCCGGAGCGCACCGACGTCGGCACCGGGTCGCGTCACGACGAGGATCGAGTCCACACGGCCGTCGAGACCGGTCAGTCGTTGGGCGAGACCGAGGTAGGCGAACAGATAGTTGCCCGCGTTGAGCCGGTCCGCCGCGGCCGGTCGGGGGACGTCGAGGACCCGGACGGCGGTCCCGCCGATCGACAGTCGCTGTCCTGCACGGAGCCCTGTTCCCGGTCCGGCGATCACGCCGTCGACGAGATCGGCGGGCGTGAACGACCGCGATCCGGCGGCGCCGGCGATCTCGCCCGACAGTGCCGTCACCTGGAGATCCGAGCCAAGCACGACGGTCTCGCGGGCGGGCCCACCGGGATTGTCGTCGATCTCGACCGTCCCGCGGATCATCGGCACGGCCGCGCGGATACCCGACAGCTCGCCGGAATCACCGGTCTCCCGGCGGATCTCACCGAGGAGCCGACCGTCGATCCCGGAGTCGGCGATGGCCGCGATCTCGATGTCGGCGGCCCCGGAGATCCGGGCGTTGAACTCGGCGACCGACTCGGTGAAGGAGCCGTAGGTGCCCAGCACCGCCACCAGCAGCGCCGACGAGATCATGACCACGGTCAGCGACGTGATCAGCCGGAGCCGATGCGTGCGGATCTCGCGGAGATTGACCAGCCGAATCCGGGTGAGTGCCGCGGCGATACCGCGCACCGAGTTCACGCGAGCTTTCCGTCCCGGACGGTGATCGTGGTGTCGGCGACGGCGGCGGCCGCGGCGTCGTGGGTCACCATCACGACGAGCCGGCCGGCGTCGTGCGCGACCTCCGACAGCAGCTCGAGTACCGACACGCCGGTGGCCGAGTCGAGGTTGCCGGTGGGCTCGTCGGCCAGCACGATCGCCGGTTCCATGATCAGCGACCGCGCGATCGCGACCCGCTGCATCTGCCCACCGGACAGCTCCGACGGCCGGTGATCGACGCGGTTGCCGAGCCCGACACCCTCGAGCAGCTCCACCGCCCGAGACTTGGCGCGGCGCAGCGAACGGCTGTCGAGGAGCCGCGGCAGCGCCACGTTCTCCCACGCCGACATGGTCGGCACCAGATTGAAGAACTGGAAGATGAACCCGACGCGGTGACGCCGGAACGCCGAGGCGGCGGCGTCGTCGAGGCTGCCGAGATCGACGCCGTCGACGCGGATCGTGCCCGACGTCGGTGTGTCGAGCGCTCCCAGGATATGCAGCAGCGTGGACTTGCCTGCGCCCGACGGGCCGACGATCGAGACGAACTGGCCGCCCGACAGACTCAGGTCGAGTCCGTCGAGGGCCCGGACCCGCTCCTGTCCCAACCGGTACTCGCGAACCAGATCGGTCGCCTCGACAAGATGCTGCGCGCCGGTAACCACGACTGTGATCGTAGCGGGCAGCCCCCGGCGGCAGGGCCGCTCAGCACCATGTCCCGGTGGCGAAGAACTCGTCGAGCACGGCGGTCGGGGCGGTGAGATCCAGGCCCTGGGC
>JASGFO010000002.1:0-54784 GCA_047605505.1 Gordonia sp. (in: high G+C Gram-positive bacteria)
GGACGTCGGCGACGGCGAGGCTCTGCCCGGTCCGCAGCAGCGGTGCCCGGAAGCCCGCACGGGAGCCGAACCGGTAGGTGCTCGGCCCCAACAGGCCGGGCCGATCCCAGAAGGGTCCCTGTTGGTCGGCGGTGATCACGGCGCCCACCGCGTCGCGCGGGGCGGTCGCCGGACGGCCCCGGCAGCCGACGTCGCCGGGGACCGGGCCGATCTGGCACAGCCACCGCCCGGTGGTGAAGAAGGTCCGCCCGTTGTCGGAGTAGGCGAGGGACCGGTAGCGGTCGGGATTCACCGGGGCGTACCGCGACGAGGCGAACTCGGTCGGCAGCGGTGGTGGGGCGGCGGCCGCGTCGGTGGCCGTGGCCGTCGCGATCGCGGTGGCCATGGCCACACCCATCGCACCGACCATGCGGGTCAGCGGAGATCTGCGCTTGCCGAACACGGGGCTCATTGCACCACATGACCCTCCGGGTGCGCCGAGATTCGGCGATCGCCGACGCGGGGCGTGTTCTCGAGAGAGGCTGCGGTGTTCTCAGGAGGCCCTTCAGGGTGGTGTGTCGGGAAATCAAGGCGACACGCCGAGGGCGCCCAGATTTGTTGCCTGTGGATTATCGACAGCCTTCTGACCAGCTGATATGGGAGAACTCGACGGCAAATTCCCCAGCTTGTCCACAACCGATGCACACCTGTTCCCGATTGTGTCGGGCGCGGTCCACAGCTGGTGCACAGGTTTGTCCACAGCGCAGTTTGAGTGAGTGCGTGGCACGCTCTAGGGTCGTTCCCCGGGCACTGATCTGCTGCGTCCACGGCGAGCTGTTCCCGGTTTTGTCGGTATCGGCGGGTACAGATGTCGGTGTGGTGCACGCGCGGGGTCGTCGGAGGTGAGGCGGCCGGGAGTGTTCGAAAGAAGGTGGGGCGACAGTTGGCTGTGGTTGACGATCGCGGACATGGGCCGCAGGATTCCGGCCGGGGCAGGTCGAACGGCTTCGCCGACGAGTCATCCCTGCCCACCGAGGATTTCGGGCGGCAGCCGCCGCAGGATCTGGCGGCCGAGCAGTCGGTGCTCGGCGGCATGTTGCTGTCGAAGGACGCCATTGCCGACGTCGTCGAGAAGATCCGTCCCGCGGACTTCTACCGTCCCGCGCACCAGGCCGTCTACGACGCGATCATGGAGCTCTACGGCAAGGGCGAGCCCGCCGACGCGGTCACCGTTGCCGCCGAGCTGGAGCGGGCCGGTGAGCTGCGGCGCATCGGCGGTGCGCCCTACCTCCATACCCTGATCTCGACGGTGCCGACCGCCGCGAACGCCGGGTACTACGCGGAGATCGTCGCCGAGAAGGCCATCCTGCGCCGTCTGGTGGAGGCGGGGACGCGCATCGTGCAGTTCGGCTATGCCGGTGCCGACGGGCAGGACGTCGCCGAGGTCGTCGACCGCGCCCAGGCCGAGGTCTACGAGGTCACCGAACGTCGGACGGCCGAGGATTACGTCCCCCTCGAGGAACTGTTGCAGCCGACGATGGACGAGATCGACTCGATCGCCTCGCGCGGCGGCCTCTCGCTGGGTGTGCCGACGGGATTCGCCGACCTCGACAAGCTGACCAACGGCCTGCATCCCGGACAGATGATCATCGTCGCGGCCCGTCCCGGTGTCGGGAAGGCGCTGGCGCTCGACACGCCGCTGCCCACGCCGACCGGGTGGACCACGATGGGCGGCGTCGCCGTCGGCGACGCCCTGCTCGACGCCGCCGGCCGCCCCACGCGTGTCGTGGCGGCCACCCCGGTGATGACCGGCCGGCCGTGCTTCGAGGTCGAGTTCGACGACGGCAGCGCGATCGTCGCCGATGCCGAGCACCGATGGCAGGTCACCATCGACGACGAGCCGCAGATCCGCACCACCGACGCCTTGCGCAGTCATGTCGGATCGGCGGTGATCGCCAACACGCGGCCGTTGGCCCTGCCGCACCGGTCCTTCCCCTACGGGCCGTATACGGTGGCGGCGTTGGCCGGCATGGCCTTCGACGACCCGGAGATCAGCCTGCGCATCGACGCCGAGGGACCGGTCGATGTGATGGCGCTGATGGCTGATCTCGGTGGCCGGATTCCGCGCGAGTATCTGCGTGGCTCGATCGCGCAGCGGCGGGCGCTGCTCGCGGGTCTGCTCGACGCCCGGGCCATCGTCGACGACGACGGCACGATCATCATGCCCGCCGCCACCCGGCACATGTCGGCGGTCGTCGCGGACCTGGCCGCCGGACTCGGCTACACCTACCAGCGGTCCGGCAGCGGGTGGCTGCGCGTCGACGCCGCCGACGATGTGTTCACCGTGCATCACAAGGCGCTGCGGCACAAGGAGCTTCGCCGCAGCGCCGGGGTCCGCCGGATCGTCGCCATCACCCCGGTGGATTCGGTTCCGGTGCGGTGTGTGCAGGTCGACAACGCCGAGCACCTCTATCTCGCCGGTGAGGCGATGGTGCCCACGCACAACTCGACGCTGGCGATGGACTTTCTGCGGTCGTGCGCGATCGCCCACCACAAGACCGCGGCCATGTTCTCGCTGGAGATGAGCAAGACCGAGATCGTCATGCGTCTGCTGTCGGCGGAGGCGAAGGTCAAGCTCGGTGACATGCGCGGTGGTTCGATGACCGACGACGACTGGACACGCCTGGCCCGCCGGATGGGGGAGATCTCCGAGGCGCCGTTGTTCATCGACGATTCGCCGAACCTCACGATGATGGAGATCCGCGCGAAGGCGCGGCGGCTCAAACAGCGGCACGACCTGAGACTCGTTGTCGTGGACTATATGCAGCTGATGACGTCGGGCAAGAAGGTGGAGTCCCGCCAGCAGGAGGTGTCGGAGTTCTCGCGGCAGTTGAAGCTGCTGGCGAAGGAACTCGAGGTCCCGGTGGTCGCGATCTCCCAGCTCAACCGCGGTCCCGAGCAACGGCAGGACAAGAAGCCGCAGGTGTCGGATCTGCGCGAGTCGGGTTGCCTGCCCGCGTCGACGCGAATCCTGCGCGCGGACAACGGCGCTCAGGTCACACTCGGCGAACTGCTCGATTCCGGTGAGCAACCGTTGGTGTGGTCGCTGGATGAGCGGATGCGCATGGTCGCACGGCCGATGGTGACGGTGTTCTCCAGTGGCCGCAAGGAGGTCTTCCGGGTCCGGCTGGCGTCGGGGCGGGTGGTCGAGGCGACGGGAAACCATCCGCTCATGACGGTCGACGGCTGGATACCGTTGGAGCAGTTGTCGGTTGGTGATCGAGTGGCGGTGCCGCGATCGGTGCCGGAGCCGGCGCACCCGGTGGAGATGAGCGAAGACCACATCGTGCTGTTGGCACACATGATCGGCGATGGCTCGTGCGTGCGGCGGCAGCCGATTCGGTACGCCGGTGTCGATGAGGAGAACCTCGCCGCGGTCGCCTCTGCTGCCACCGCGTGGGGAGTCACTGCGGTGCGTGACGAGCACGAGGCGGCACGCGTGACGACGCTGCGCCTACCGGCCCCCCACCGGCTGACGCATGGTCGGCGCAATCCCATCGCGGCATGGCTGGACGAGCTGGGTCTGTTCGGTCTGCGCAGCTACGAGAAGTTCGTGCCCGACGTCGTCTTTGCCGCGCCGAATGATCAAGTCGCGCTCTTTGTCCGCCACCTGTGGGCGACCGACGGCTCCGTTCGCTGGGATGCCACGGCACAACAGGCGCGGATCTACTACGCGACCACATCGCCGAAGCTCGCCGACGACCTGAGTCAGCTGCTTGTTCGCCTTGGTATCTACGCGCGGATCGTGAAGACCACCAAGTCCGGCTATCGACCGTGCTGGCACGTGCAGGTCAGTGGTTTGGAAAGCCAGTTGATCTTCCTGACGGACGTCGGGGTGCACGGCGAGCGGGGCGGCAAGGCCGCCGAGTGCCTGACCATGCTCGCCGACACCGTGCCGAACACCAACGCGGATACCATCCCGGCGCCCGTCTGGGACAAGGTCCGAAAACTGCTGTCCGAGAAGGGAATGACGCACCGCGAGTTCGCCACGGCAATGGGATCACGATTCTGTGGTTCCACAATGTGGAAGCATTCACCGAGCCGAGCGCGACTGGCCCGGGTCGCGCAGGTTCTCGACGACGCCGACATCGAGATGCTGGCCACCAACGACGTGTACTGGGACCGCATCGCCGACGTGGAAAGCGTTGGCGTGCAGGATGTGTACGACGGAACGGTGCCGGGGACGCACAATTTCGTCGCCGACGGCATCTCGGTCCACAACAGTCTCGAGCAGGACGCCGACATGGTCATCCTGCTGCACCGCCCCGATTCGATCGAGCGTGACGACCCCCGTGCCGGTGAGGCCGACATCATCGTCGGCAAACACCGCAACGGCCCGACCGCCACCATCACCGTGGCCCACCAGCTGCATCTGAGCCGGTTCGTGGACATGGCGCGGGGGTAGGCGGCGGATGCCGGGGGTTGACCAGGTCATGGCCGAGATTCATCCCGGCTACCGCCCGATTGTGGTGAAGCTGACCGACGTCGAGCCGACGAGCGGGCCGCGCGGTATCCGCATCGCCACGATCTCCGAGACCGATCGCGACGTGGTCCCGGTCCGCGCAGCCGCCTGCGATGTCATCTACGGGCCCCCGGCGAGTGGTGCCGCCCATCCGGCCATCGTCGAGGTCGACGATCCGTCGGCTGCTGCCGCCGAGCTTGTGCAGAAGTGCCGGGATCACTGCGCGGCGGCGACCGTCCTGGCTCAGGTTCTCCGATCCGGCGCGTCGGCAGATACGGTGTCCGCCTTCGATATCGAGTCGTGGGCGTACTCCATGCTCCTCGGTGGCGATGCGTTCGGTGCGTGGCTGGCCCGGCGGGAACCGCGGCCCCCGGACCCGGCCCGCGATGATCTCGTGGTTGCGCACCGCCACGGTGACGTCGTGCAGATCGTGCTCAACCGTCCGGAACGGCGTAATGCCTACAGTGCCGCCCTGCGCGATCAGCTCGGTGCTGCCCTCGACGTGGCGGCGCTCGATGACTCCGTCGAGTCGGTCGAGATCCGGGCCGCCGGCCCGGCCTTCTGTGCCGGCGGTGACCTCGCCGAGTTCGGGACGACGCCGGATCCGGTGACGGCGCACTTCCTTCGCACCGCGGTCGGGGCCGGTCCGCGGCTGGCCGCACTCACCGTTCCGGTCACCGCCTACCTGCACGGGGCCTGCGTCGGCGCGGGCATCGAGATCCCCGCGTTCGCCGACCGCGTGGTCGCCGATCCGTCGACGACGATTCTCCTGCCCGAGATCGGGATGGGACTCATCCCCGGCGCCGGGGGGACGGTCGGTCTGCCGCGGCGGATCGGTCGCTGGCGCACCTTCCATCTCGTCGCCGGTGCGGTTGTCCTCGATGCACCCACAGCGCTCGCCTGGGGATTGATCGATGACCTCGCGGAGGTCAGTCCGGCCACCGGATGAGGTTGTGGCGCACCTGGACCGAGCATGGGTCGGCCAGGACGTCGGCAAGCCGACGATCCAGGACGAGCAGATCGCCGCAGTGCCCGGCCGTCACGCGGCGCGGTGGCCCCGCCGGTGAGCGGGCCGGGCTCTGGTGGTGGGCCAGCGCGGTCTGCGCCGCGACCCGATCGCCGTTCCCGATGACCGTGCCCCGGCGGGTTCGTCGGTGCACCGCCGCATCGATGTTGCGCCAGGGATCGACCGGACCATAGGGGGCATCGCTGCTCATGGCCACCGGGATTCCCTGTGCGAGAAGCGAACCGTATCGATAGAGATCGTCGTGATCGGTGACGTCGGATTCCGCCAGGAAGGCGTCGCCGCGGTGGGCGAGGAATCCCGGCTGAGTCACCACGGTGAGTCCGTGAGCAGCGATCTGTGCGGCGGCGGCCGGATCGGCGACCGCGGCGTGTTCCAGTCGGTCGCCGGGGTGGGTGCCCGCCCGCGACCAGGCCGCGAGTGCGAGTGCGAGTGCGGGCCGGCTCACCACGTGCACGGCCACCGCGCGTCCGACGGCATGGGCGGCGGCAAACCGTTCGGCGAGGGTGTCAGGATCGGGCAGGTCGGAGTCGGCGACGACGATCTTGTAGGGACCCACGCTGATCCGCGGGTGCTCGACGGACATCCCGAGTGGAACGCCGAGGAGATGGAGCCGTTGCGGCAGTCGTCGATCATCGACCGCCCGGGCGAGTGCGTCCACGGCCGCGGCGGACAGATCGGGCGTCGCATCGGTCACCTCGACGACGCCGGCCCGGGCCAGCGCGTCACCGACCTCGGTCAGATCAGGGAAGCTGTTCCCCGGCAGTCGATCCCGCAGCCAATCGTCGGCGCGCCAGACACGGCCGGTGGCGGTTCGGTCCGCGGTGCGCTCGATACCGCGATGCTGAGCGGTCGGCAACCCGAGCGCATCGATCGCGCGCGAGTTGAACATCCACAGCGCCCCGCTGCGGTGCTGGATCCGCACCGGAATGCTCAGGCCGCAGGTGTCCAGGACGTCCCGGGTCAGGTCCCCGGCCACCGACTCGTCGTAGCCGACGCCCCGGATCCAGCCGTGCTCGTCGGGACGGGCCGCGGTGAGGGCGCGCCGGAGTGCCGCCTTGTCGGTGACCTCGGGTGGGCCGCACGGCACCGACCGGGATGCGGCGGCAAGTGCGAACAGGTGAAGATGGTGATCGGTCAGCCCGGCGGTGACGGCGGCGCCCGCGGCGTCGAGAACGCCGCTGCCCCGTCGGTTGCGTGGTGCCGGCGCGCCCGGGCGTACCTCGCGCACCACCGTCGTGCCCGCGTCGTCGCGTGCCACGGTCACCGTGCCGAGGATGCCGGCGCCGACGTCGGCGTTGATGACGGTAACGTCGGTGGCCCGCGGGGCGGTTGGCGATGAGATCACGACAGCGCCCTTCGCAGAATGACACACCGCGCGGCACGACGCGGATGTGGTTGTCCGGTGATGGCCGGAGTCCGATGATAGCCGGAGTGCTCATGCGAACCGATGCAGGTGGAGACCGAAGTCGGTGGGTTCGATCGGGACTGGCCCACCTGACCGGGCCCGAGAACGGCCCGGGGGACCTCTCCCGGGCGCGGGTCCTTGACGAGGCCGAACGGGTCCGCCGCCGCTTCGACGCGACGATGCGCGCGCTGGCACCGGGCACGCCCGGGCGGCGATCGGTCGGCGAGGACGCCGGGATGGTGCTGGCCGGGCGGGCGGGGCTGCTGGGCGCGACCCGCCGGGGTCGGATTTCCGTCGGTGGTGCGAGCCGACTCATCCGCAGTGCCGACGCCTGGCTGGCGGTGACGTTGTCGCGCGCCGACGACATCGATCTGGTTCCGGCCCTGCTGGAGTCCGACGTCGGGTCGCCGGGCGCGGCGTGGTCGGCGATCAGCAGGGCGTTTCCGGCCCGGACCGGGGATGCGTGGGTTGCGCGGGCCCGACTGCTCGGCCTTCCGGTGGCCCGGCTCGGTGAGTGCCCGGCGGAACCGATTCGCCGCCGGGCCCGCGGCCGGCCACACCGGCATGGCCCGCGTGACCCGCTTCTGGTGGTGGACCTGTCGTCGATGTGGGCCGGGCCGCTGGCCACCCGGCTGCTGGCGGATCGGGGGGCGCGGGTGATCAAGGTGGAGAGTCCGGACCGTCCCGACGGGACCCGCTCGCAGCGCGCGTTCTTCGACTGGATCAATCACGGCAAGCTCTCCTGTGCCGTCGATTTCGATCGCGCGGCCGATGACCTGCGCCAGCTCCTGGCGATGGCCGACGTGGTCGTCGAGGGTTCGCGGCCGGACGCCCTGCGCCGTCGTGCCCTCGATCAGGATTCGGTGCCGGCGCGTGCCGGCCAGGTGTGGGTGCGGCTGACCGCGCACGGGGCCGAGGGAGAGCGGGGTACCTGGGTGGGTTTCGGTGACGATGCGGCGGTCGCGGGTGGCCTGGTCGCGCAGATGGCCGACGGGCCGGTCTTCTGCGGTGACGCCATCGCCGATCCGTTGACCGGGATCGAGGTTGCCGATGCGATTGCCTCGGCGCTGGCCGGGGGCGGCGGGACGGCCATCGATGTCTCGTTGTCGGGTACCGCGGCGAGATACGCGGCGCTGGGCGTGGACGTGGCGTCCCCGATCCGGGAGTGTCCGGCGCCGCCGGCTCCCGAGATCATCGGACCCGGTCCGGCGCTCGGCGCGGACAACGCGATCCTCCGCGAACTGATCGCGAGGGCGCGGTGCGATCATCCTTCACCATAGAAGAGTGCCCTGTTTGTGACCGATAGTGCATGTCCATGGGAAGAAAATCGGTCCGATCTACTCCCCATGAGGGCAGATAAGTCGTACACTCTTTTCAAGTGATGGACATCGCTCCGGGCCACCTCTGGTGATCTGGCCCGCATTCGGGCCCGTGGGCATCGGTCCCTCGCGGCTTCACCAGGGACGGCATTCACGGCAGGTGCCGTCGCGACAGACCGACTCGAGCACGGAGGAATTCCACGATGAGCACGACGCTTGAATCCGGCGGCGCCGGACTCGAACCCGACGGAACATACGAGGGCAAGCCCGCCTACCACTTCGACAATCGGCGGGGTGGGCCGCTGATGAGTCACCAGGCGCGCTGGGATGCGCTCGCGCAGACCCACACCGGTTTCCGGAGCACGGTCGGCGAGGGCTACTGGGTCGTGACCGACGGCGAGGCCGTACAGGAGGCGCTGCAGGATTGGGGGACGTTCTCCAGTTCCTCGGTCACCGCGCTCAACCCCAACCCGAAGTTCCTGTGGATCCCGGAGATGCTGGATCCGCCGGTGCACACCATGTGGCGCAAGCTGCTCGGCAAAGACTTCTCGCCGAAGGCCGTGGCGGCCCGCGAGCCCGAGGTGCGTGCGGTGGCCGCCGAGCTCATCGACGGCCTGGTCGACACCGGTGGCGTGGACGTCCTCGACGCCTTCACCCGCCGGTTCCCGACCACGATCTTCATGCGGATCGTGGGGCTGCCGGAGGAGGATCTCGATCAGTTCCTCGCGTGGGCCCATGAGCTGCTGCACCTGACCTTCGACGAGGATCCCCGCGGTGAGCGTCAGCTCGCGGCCATGCAGGAGGTCTCGGCCTACTTCGACAAGCAGATCGCCCAGCGGCGCGAGTCGCCCACCGACGACCTGCTGTCCCGGGCGATGACGTGGGAGATCGACGGTGCGCCGATCACCGACTACGACATGCACGCGTTCTGCATCCTGCTGTTCCAGGCGGGATTCGACACGGTGCCGATCTCGATCGGGTGGGCCCTTTACCACTTTGCCGCGCACCCAGAGCAGCGTGCGGCGATCCTCGACGATCCCGCGCTGATCCCGGCCGCGGTCGAGGAAATCCTGCGGGTCTACTCGTTCGTCGTGCCGGCCCGTAAGGCGACCACCGATGTGACCATCGGCGGGTGCCCGGTGAAGGCCGGGGAGATGGTGATGCTCCCGCTGGCGGTGACCAACCGCGACGAGCAACGGTTCGAGAATCCGCATGAGGTCGATCTGCACCGGGGCCTCAACAACCACATCGCATTCGGTTCGGGCCCGCACCGGTGCCTGGGCTCGCATCTGGCTCGCCTGGAGCTCACCGTGGCCGTCGACGAATGGCACAAGCGGATTCCCGAGTACCGGATCGCCGCCGGTCAGGACCTCTGGCAGCACGGCAACATGTATGGCCTGAACCAACTCCGGCTCGAGTGGTGAAAACCTGGCGAGAGCCGCCGCCCGGCCCGGACACCACCTGGTGTCCGGGCCGGACCGCACTCAGGCGTCGTCGGCGTCATACCAGGGGATGAGGGCATCGAGGTGCCGGCGCATGCGCCGGCGGGCGATTCCGGTGTCGCCGCACCGGATGGCGTCGAGGATGCGCTCGTGGGCGTGGAAGACCTCGTCGGCGGCGTCGTCACCGGGGAGTTCGGTGTGTCGCGACGAGTGCAGCCGGAACAGCTCGGTGATGACGTCGAGGAACAGTGAGAGCACCGGGTTGCCGGCGATGTCGGCCAGTTCGGTGTGGAAGCGGTCGGCCTTGCGTGGCTCGTCGTCGGGCCCGTCGAGCATCCAGTTCGTCGCCGTCGTGAGACGGTCGATCACGGCGTCGGAACGCAGGTCGCAGACACGGGTGATGATCCCGAGCTCGATCGCGCTGCGGGTGGTGTGCAGCTGATCGGCGTGCACGCCCCGATGCTCCAGGAAGAGCGCCATGGACTCGATGCTCGTCTGCGGGTCCGGGGCGGTGACCACCAGTCCGCCACCGGGGCCCCGTCGCATCCGGGCCACCGAGTGATATTCGAGAATCCGCACCGCCTCGCGGAGCACCGAGCGACCGATCGCGTACTCGCCGAGCAGGTGTGTCTCCGACCCCAAGACCTGCCCGATCGGCCAGCCCGCGGCGGCGATGTCGTCGTGTATGCGCGCCGCGACCAGTTCGGCGAGCCGGGCATCGGAATCCCCGGGACGGGGTGGCTCGGTGACCGGTTGCCGCGGTGTCCGCGGCCGGCCTGCGAGCCAGTCGGACACCAGCGCCAGCTCGTCGGTCAGTGCCCCCTGCGCGCGGATGGTGTCGCCGGCGATCACGGCGTCGGCGATCGATCGATGGAGCGTGCGGAGCCGCTCCAAATCGGGCAGCGGCCCGCTGCTCAGGCGCGCATGGCGAGTGGTCAACCGGGTCAGCACCCGGATGAACAGGTCGAGCACCGCGTTCCCCGACAGTCGGGCCACCGCGAGGTGCAGATTCGACAGCGCCGCCGGGAGGTCGTCGCCCGCGCGGGCCAGGGTGCCGGTGATCTCCTCGACGCCTGCCTTGGTGAGCGTGTCGATGGTGAGTGCCGCGGCCAGCGGCTCGAGCAGCAACCGGGCGTGGATGATGTCGTCGGCCGTGGTCCCGAGATAGTCGAGATAGATGACGAGGGCGCGCAGGCTGGAGACGCCGTCGGGTGCGGTGACGAACAGTCCGCCGCCGGGGCCGCGGCGCATGCGTGCGAGCTGGCGATGCTCGATCAGCCGGATCGCCTCGCGCAAGACGGCCCGGCTCACGCCGAACTGCTGTTGGAGTGCGATCTCGGAGCCGAGTGCGGCACCGACCGGCCACCCGCGCGCGATGATGTCGGCCTCGATCTGCCGGGCGATCTGCACGGCTCGGCTGCCGCCGCCGGGCGGCCCGGTGGGGTCGGCGCGTGCGGTGGCCGGTTGTGCCGTCATCGGGTGCTCCTCTCACGTCCGGGACATCACGAGGATAGCCGTCGAGCGGCGAGCGTGACGCTGATTGCTGGCACTCTTCTCGGTGATTCGGGGTCGATCGGTGATCGACAATCGGAAATCCGGTGCGCACCGAGGAGGTCGGCGATAGAGTATCCTCAAATCAGAGTTGTGACTGAGAACACATTTCACTTCTGGTGTCAGGAGGCATCATGACGACTTCGATGACCGAGCCCCTGCGAGTGCAGGCGGAACACGGTGACGGCGGCTGCCCCGGCGGTGTGCCGACGCGGTCGGCGGGTCGGCGCGGATCCGTGTCGATGGTCGAGCGGGTGACGGTATTGATGGATGTCTTCTGCGAGCCCGACATCCGGCTGTCCCTCGACGAGGTCAGCCGGGAGACCGGACTGCCGCGTTCGTCCGCGCACCGGATACTCGATCAGCTCGTGCGGACCGCGTGGCTTCGGCGGTCGGGAAACGAGTATCACCTCGGCCCGGTCGCCATTGGGTTGGGGCATCGCGAGGTGACCTACAACGAGTTGCGCGCCGCGGCGAACTCGCGGCTGCGTCGGTTGGCCGACCGTACGGGGTTGATCGTTCATCTCGGGTGTCTTGACGGCGATCAGGTCTACTACGTCGACAAGTTCGGGGGATGGAACATCGGTGAGGTGCCGTCCGAGGTGGGTATGCGGCTGCCGGCCCACTGCACATCGCTGGGCAAGGCGATGCTGGCGTGGTTGCCGCGGGAGACCGTCGACGAGATGTACGCCAGCAGTGTGCGCACCTGTACCGCCACCAGTCTGGCCACCGTCGATGACCTGCACGCCGAGCTGGCACGGGTGCGTGCGAGGGGTGGGGTGGCCACCGATCGTGGGGAATGCTACTCGACGATTGCCTGTCTGGGTGTGGCGATCCGCGACGAGCATGGTCCGGTCGCGGCGGTGTCGGTGGTCGGCGGGCGACGGGACCGACTCGACCGCCTGACGCCGATGATCCGCGGGGTCGCCGCCGAGATCGCCGGCGACCTGGTCGGCTGATCCGCGGCCGCCGCGGCGCCGATCAGCCGAGCATGAGCAGTCCGCCGTTGACGGCGATGAGCTGGCCGGTGATGAAGTCCGCGCCGTCGCCGGCGAGAAAGACCAGCATCGGCGCGAGGGCCGTGGCGGGGTCGCCGAGCGCGCCGCCGATCGGGATCATCGCGCGCAGTCGCTCGGCCTCGGCGGCGGCGGCCACCGGTCCCAGGAACTCCCGGCGCCGATCGAGGCCCGGGGTGGCCACCGCCGGCGCGAGCGCATTCACCGTGACCCGGTCGCGTCCCCAGGCGCGGGCGGCCGACCGCGTCCAGGCCGTGACGGCGGCCTTGGCCGCGGCATAGATGGGCGAGATGGGGCTGCCCGAGACGCCCTCGCTCGAGCCGAAGTTGATGATGTGGCCGCCGCCGGCCGGGCCCATCGTCGCGTACGCGGCCTCGTTGGTGAGCACGGTCGAGAGGAAGTTGACCTCGATGGTGCGGCGTGCGGCCTCGATGTCGAGTGTGCCCGGGTGGCCGCCCTCCCAGTGGCCTGCGGTGTGAATCAGGACGTCGAGTCCGCCCAGCTGATCGACGGCCTCGGCGAAGCCCGCGGTCACCGAGTCGGGGTCGGTGACGTCGCAGCGGATCCATCGGGGGGTGCCCTCGGGTGCCGGCTGTGGCTGTTGGTTGTGGAACGTGCCCACGACGTGTGCGCCGGCCGCGCTCATCGCCGCGAGCGCGGTCGAGCCGATCCCGCCGGCGGCGCCGGTGATGAGAATTCGCTTGTTCGACAGTGGCATGGACACGGCCGAGCCTCCCTTTGGTGGGTCCGGATGTCGCGAACCACGTGGGTGCGCGCACTCAATTCCTACCACAGAAGCAGGTGAACCAAGTTCACTTTCTAGACGTCATCCTCGTCGCCCGAGTCAGGTGTTCCCCTCGGTGCTGTCGTCGTCCGGCGGATCTGCGGTGCCTGCCGGTGCGCGGCCCTCTGCGGGGTGGCCCGGGTTGCGCAGGCGTCGGCCGATGGTCTGGGCGGCGCCGACCACGAGTGGGGCCAGCCGATCCGAGGTCGCGGGGGTTGGGCAGCTGACCGACACCGCCCCGACGGCCTGCGCGCCGTCGACGATCACCGCGGCGGCGCAGGCGAGGTGCGGCAGGTACTCCCCGCGGTCGAAGGCCAGACCATGGCGTCGGCGAATGCGGGTGAGCTCGACGCGGAGGGTGTCGAGGTCGGTGATGGTGTGTCGGGTCCGGGGATGAAGGTGCCCCGGATCGACCGCCTCCGGGGGCAGCGCGGAGAGCAGGGCCTTGCCCAGTGCGGTGCAGTGCGTGGGCAGCAGGGTGCCCACCGGGGGTGGTGTCGTGCCGGGGGTGGGCCGACCGAAGGTGTCCACCAGGTGAACATGGTGGCCATGCAGGGTGCCCAATTGGATCTCGGTCTGGCTGTGCAGCGCGAGTCGATGCAGCACGGCTGCGGCCGCGGTCCGGACGCGGTCCTGGGCGATCGACTTGGCGG
Source organism: Gordonia sp. (in: high G+C Gram-positive bacteria) (assembly GCA_047605505.1). GTDB lineage: Bacteria > Actinomycetota > Actinomycetes > Mycobacteriales > Mycobacteriaceae > Gordonia. Next base: position 13,699 of record JASGFO010000002.1, read on the forward strand.
CCAGGGAGAGGGCGCGGCTGCCCAGGCCGTAGTGGCCTTGGGCATGAACGACCCAGTGGTGGTGGACGAGTTGTTCGAGGATGCGATGTGTTGTCGAGCGTGGCAGATGCGTCGCTGCTGCGACCTCTTCGAGGGTCAGTCGCACGCTGGCCTTGTCGAAGACCGACAAGATGAGGGTCATTCGTTCAATCATCGACTGGGGCAGTTCGGGGCTCGCCGCGGCAGTCAACGACTCGTATGGGGTCGGGGTGCCCGTCATTGGTCCTGATCTCACCGGATCCTCATCGTCATCGCTCCTTCCCCGGGGGAGGCGATACCGTCGCGTCCCGTGAGGGGGTGAATCGGGGTGGGGTGAATCGAGCGTAGGTGTGTTGCTTATCACAGGCAAGGTGCTCGTGGGGTGGATGCCTTCCTTGAGGCGACAGGCAGACACATGGTTCACTAGGTAAATCATCATTCCGGCAAGGAGCTTCTGGCATGGACTTTGCGCTCTCCGTCGAGCAGGGTGACCTGGGCGCCGCCGAGCGCGCCTGGCTCACCCGGAACGATCCCCTCGCCGCCTGGCGGGCGGCCGGTGAGCCTGCGGTCGTGCCGATCTCGCCGTCGAGCCGCGCACACGCCGTGCAGGCAGGTGTGGGTTCGTTGCTCACCACGGCGATGGGGGCGACCAACGTCGATCTGTATGTGCTCGCCGAGGCCCATGGCTGGGCGGGCAGCGAACTGCCGGTCGCCGAGCTGGCCGTGGCCGGACGGCTGGTGGAGATCATCGAGACCAACGTGGGCGGGTCGGTGGCCGGCGCCGACGATCTCGGGATCCCGGTGCCGATCAGCGGCGGTCGGGTGTCGGTCGACGTCGATGGTCGATTGGTGCTGCGCGCGACGTCGGTCCCGGTCACCGGGGTCGTCGGTGCCGATCACGTCGTGGTGCTTGCGCGGTTGCCGGACGGCGCCGACGTGGCCGCGGTCCTGCCTCTCGCATCGGTGGGGGTGCGGCCGCTGGCGACCCTTGATCTGCTGCGGTCCTGGGTACGGGTCGACGTCGACGTGACGCTGGCGGCGGACCGGTGGGTCCGGCTGCCCGACGGCGTGGCGCAGCATGTGCGGGACCAGCTCACGTGTTTTCGGGGCGCCGATGCCCTCGGCGCCGCCGAACGCCTGCTGTCGATGACGGTGGGCTACGCGAAGCAGCGGTCTCAGTTCGGTCAGGTGATCGGCTCCTTCCAGGCCATCAAGCACCGGTGTGCGGATATGGCGCTCACGGTCGAGGCGGGCCGGTCGGTGCTGTGGGCGGCGGCCGCGGCGCTGGATGCCGATGACCCGGTCATGCGGACCCAGCTGGTCTCGGCGGCCGCCGCCTATGTGGGGGGCGGTGCCTCCCGGGTGGCGCAGTCCGCACTGCAGATCCATGGCGGAATCGGTTTCACCTGGGAACACGATGTGCACCTGCTGTTGCGGCGGATCAAGGTCGACGAGCTGCTCGGCTGTGCCGGTCCGACACATCGCCGACGACTTGCCGGTGCGGTTGCCGCGCGGTAGATCCGACCGATCAAGGAGGTCTTGCGAATGCTCCGAGCGGATGAGCCCGCACCGACAGAGGTCGGCGGGGCGCGCGTGCCCAGATCGCTGCCGGGCCCCGGTGCTGTGCGACCACCCAAGGCGGCCGAACAGATCGCGCATCGGCTGCGCCGGCGGATCATCCGCGGGGAACTGCCGCCGGGAGCCATGCTCGACCCGGAGCGGGAGCTCATCGCGGAGTTCGGGGTGTCGCGACCGACGCTGCGGGAGGCGTTCCGCATCCTGGAGAGCGAGGGGCTCATCGCCGTGCGGACCGGTGTCCGCGGCGGCCCGCAGGTTCAGGTGCCCGATCTGCGCGTCGCGAGCCGCCAGATCGGCTTCTATCTTCAGCTGGGCGGCGCGACCTTGCGGGAACTCCTGGAGGCCCGCGCGGAGTTCGAGCCGATCTGTGTGCGGTTGCTCGCGCGGGGATGCACCGACGATGCGCGCATCCAGTTGACGGCGTGCCTTGACCGGTTGCGGGAACTGTGTCGCGCGGGGCTCTCGGGGGCGACCTTCGCGGAGTGGGTCGACCACACCCGCTTGTTCCATGAGCTGATCGCCGATCACTGTGGCAACCGGGTCCTGACCGCGCAGGCACATTCGCTCGGCGAGATGGTGCGCGCACATCATCGCCTGAGTCTGCGTTCGGTGAACTTCCAGCCGAGTTCACCGGACACCGGTCCGGGGCTCATCGATGACTACGACCGGCTTCTCGAGCTCGTGCTGGCCGGTGCGGGGGAGGCTGCCGAGGAGCACTGGCGCGCGCATCTGCGGCGATCCGCCGAGCTGTCCTATCGGACGCAGAATCCGGACGCGGTGGTCAACCTCGTCGATTGAGACATCCTCGACATCGCTGCCTGCGGCATTACCTCGCCGCGGGCAGATGTCACCTGAACGAAGGAGTCGTGATGGGCATCGCAGGACGGCCGTTGCCGCAACCCACTCTTCGGAGCGCCGGATTCTGGAGCAGCGGGCGCGACGGCATCCTCCGCATCGCGCGCTGTGCCGACTGTGGTCGGTGGGCACATCCGCACCCGCCGATGTGCCCGTACTGCCGGGGCCGTGATCTCACCGCGCAACCGGTCTCCGGTAACGCCGTGGTCCTCGGCGTCACGGTGAACCGGCAGCAGTGGTCACCCGACCTCCCGCCCCCGTACGTGATCGCGATCGTCGGACTCGACGAGGACAGCGGGGTGCGGCTGACCACCAACATCATCAACTGCGATCCCGATGCCGTCGTCGTCGGAATGCCGGTCCGGGTGGTGTTCGAGCAGGTCGACGCCGATATCTGGGTGCCGCTTTTCGAGCCGAATCCGGCGGTGCCGGGGCCACGTCCGCTGCCTGAGCCCGAAGACCACCGGCGACACCTGCGACCCATGGTCTCGCCGGCGAAGTTCGAGTCGACGGTGGCGATCACCGGGGTCGGCGCCTCCCGGGTGGGCCGACGCCTGATGGTGGATCCGCTCTCGCTCACCGTCGATGCGGTCGAGTCCGCGCTCGCCGACGCGGGCCTGACGCCCGACGACATCGACGGGCTGGCAACGTATCCCGGCGGGGCGCTGACCGGCGGCCTCACCGAGGGCGGGGTGATGCCGGTCGAGGAGATCTTGCGGATTCACCCGACGTGGGTCAGCGGGGGCAACGAGTTCCCCGGACAGAACGGTTCCATCATGGCGGCCATGCTCGCCGTCGCCGCCGGGCTGTGCCGGCACGTGCTGTGTTTCCGGACGGTGTGGGAATCCAGCCATGCGGCAATGGTCCGTGACGGCACCTGGCACACCGGCCCGGCCCGTGCCACCGCGATGATGGAGTACCGGGCGCCCTTCGGTGCGTTGTCGGCGGCGAACTGGATCGCGATGTGTGCCAGTCACCATCTGCACCGATACGGTGTGCCGCGGGAGACACTCGGGTGGATCGCGGTCAACGCGCGCCGGAACGCGGCAGCCAATCCCGAGGCCGTCTACCGCGACCCCATCACGATCGACGACTACCTCTCCGCGCGGATGATCTCGTCGCCGTTCGGTCTCTATGACTGCGATGTGCCCGTCGACGGTGCGGTGGCGGTGATCGTCTCGGCCGCCGAGACCGCAGCCGACCGCCCGCATCCGCCCGTCTACGTCGAAGCCATCGGTTCCCAGATCATGGAGGTGACCTCGTGGGATCAGAGCACGCTGACACATCTGCCGCAGTCGCTGGGGCCGTCGACGCATCTGTGGTCGCGCACCGACCTGCGTCCCGCCGATGTCGATGTCGCGCTGCTGTACGACGGTTTCACCTTCAATGCGCTCTCCTGGCTCGAAGGTCTGGGGTTTTGTGAGTTCGGCGGCGCCACGGAGCTGATCGATGAGGGGCGAGGCATCGCACTCCATGGCCGATTGCCACTCAACCCGCATGGCGGTCAGCTCTCGGCCGGTCGGCTGCACGGGTACGGATTCGTGCGGGAGGCGGTCCTCCAGCTCCGACACGAGGCGGCCGGCCGTCAGGTCGCCGACGCCGCGGTCGCGGTGGCGACCGCGGGCGGCGGGGTGCCGTCGGGAGCCCTTCTGCTCCGCCGCTGAGAGATCGCTGCTGAGAGGTCGCCGCTGAGAGGGCACTGCTGAAGACGCGGCCTAGGTGTATAACCATGTTCAACAGATCGATGTGTGTCGACCGTGCCTTGTCGGTGACGCCGTCGTCAGTTTTGCCGAACGGAAGGACCGCATACGTGACCGATCGGTTGCCAGGCGCGCTGTTTGCTCCCCGAGGACGGGCCGAACAGGTGATCAGAACACCCAAGACCGCCGAGCTCGTGGCCCGCAGGCTGCGCAGCATGATTGTGGAGGGCGATCTCAACGCCGGCGACCACCTGCCGAATGAGGCCGAGCTGATGGAACATTTCTCGGTCAGCCGGCCGACGCTGCGCGAGGCCATCCGCGTTCTGGAGGCCGAACGGCTCGTCGAGGTCCGCCGCGGATCGCGGACCGGCGCGAAGGTGTGCATCCCGGGTGCCGAGATCGTCGCGCGCCCGGCGTCCCTGCTGCTCGAGCTGGCCGGGGCCACGGTCTCCGATGTCTATCGTGCGTTGGATGCGATCGAGCCCGCGGCCGCGCAGCTGTTGGCCGAGAACGGTACCGAGTCGGCGTTCGACGAGCTTGAGCAGATCGTCGACGAGGTGGTTCCGGCCGAGTACGCCAACGGGAACTTCGGTGCCGCGGCCGCCCGATTCCATCTGCGTATGGTCCAGCTCTCGGGGAGTCCGACCCTGGCGTTGATCTCGGGGATGGTGCATGAGATCTTCGAGCGGAACAATGCCGACTCGGCCCAGCGGGTCGTGGATACCGATCGGGCGGCGCATGAGGCGAATTACAAGCTGTTCGTTCGCTCCCAACGGCGGTTCATCAAGCTGTTGCGTGCCCGTGACGGTGCCGGTGCCTGTGAGCATTGGCGCAAACACATGATGGTGGCGCAACGCTTCGTGTTGACCGACCGCACCGATCTCAAGGTGAAGGACCTCTTGGACTGAGGGTGTCCGGTTGGACTGAGGTGTTGGGGCCGCTGCCGGAGCGGCCCGCCGGTCAGCGGGGACCGAAGCGCTGGCCGGCGTCCAGGCGCAGACACTGGCCGTTCAGCATGGGGTTGTCGACAATCGCGAGCGCCAGCTTCGCGTATTCCTCGGGGCGGCCCATCCGCTTGGGGAAGGCGGCGTCCTTGACCAGCGGGGCGACCTGCTCGTCGGTGAACGTCGCGGTGGCGCCGGTGGCGAAAAGGCTCGGCGCGATCGCGAGCACCCGGATACCCAGCGAGCCGAGATCGCGGGCCATGACGAGTGCGCTGCCGGCGATGCCGGCTTTGGCTGCGGCGTAGGCCACCTGGCCGATCTGGCCCTCGAAGGCGGCCAGTGACGAGGTGTTGACGATGACGCCGCGTTCCCCGTCCTCGGGGTCGTTGCCGCTCATATGCAGGGCCTGGAGCCGGTTGAGATTGAAGGTCGCCACCAGATTCAGGTCGATGATCCGGCGGAACAACGCGAGATCGTGCGGTCCGCTCTTGCCCAGGGTGCGTTGGACCCGGCCGCCGCCCGCGGTGTTGACCGCGATGTGCAACCCGCCGAGGTCGGCGACGGCAGATTCCAGAACCTCTGCGGCACTCTCGAATTCGGTGATATCGAGGGCGTGGAACACGCCGCCGAGCTCGTCGGCGATGGCTTTGCCGTCACTGCCCTCGCGGTCCACGATCGCCACGCGTGCCCCGGCGTCGGCGAGGGCGCGGGCGGTTGCGAGCCCCATGCCGGATGCGCCGCCGACGACCATTGCCTTCTTGTCGTGGATGTCCACTGTAGCTCCTCCTGGGTGCGGCCTGGACGGGAGCCAGGCGGATGTGCCGCCCGCGACCGGGCAACGTATTGTGCTCACTTATAACACTATCTAAACTATGTTGAAGCCCACAACTGTGGGACGATGCACATCTGCGGTGCGCCGTGTCCGAGCCGACCGGCATCGGCGGATGAACACGAGTGGAGTTGTCTTCGATGAACATCGGACTCTTGTCGGATATGGTCGCCGACGGCCTCGGCGACCGGGTGGTGATCGGTGCCCGCGACTCGGGGATCACCGCCGCGCGGCTGCGCGCGCTGTCGACCGCAGGTGCCGCGGTCATCACGGGGTTGGGTGCCGACGCGGTCGTCTATCTCGCCGTCAACGGCCCGGCGTTCCCGGTGGCGCTGTTCGCGGCGGCCCGCGCCGGGGTGCCGCTGGTGCCGGTGAACTACCGGCTCGGCCGCGAGCAACTCGAGTCGATCCTTGCCAACCATCCCGGTGCGGTGTTCATCGCCGATCCGGTGCCGAGCGCACCGGTGCCGCCGGCTGCGGCACGGGTATTCACCCCCGACGAGTGGCTGGCGACCCTGGCCGCAGGCGATGCGACGCCTGCGGGTGACCGGGACTCGGACGCGCCCGCGGTCATCATCTACACCTCGGGGACCACCTCGGCCCCGAAAGGGGTGTTGCTCCGGCACGAGAATCTGACCTCGTATGTGCTCGGCACAGTGGAGTTCGGGGCGGCCGAACCCACCGACGCGGCGTTGGTCAGTGTGCCGCCTTACCACATCGCGGCGGTGGCGAACACCCTCACGAATCTCTACGCCGGTCGCCGGATGATGGTGCTGGAACACTTCACCCCGGAACAGTGGCTGGCGACTGTGCGTGCCGAGAAGATCAGCAACGCCCTGGTGGTCCCCACCATGCTGGCGCGGATCATCGAATCGCCGGCCGACAAGTCGGTGCCGTCCCTGCGTGGCCTCGCCTATGGGGGCGCGCCCATGCCGTCCCGGCTGATCGAACGTGCGCTGCGGCAATGGCCCGACGTGGGATTTGTGAACGCGTACGGGCTCACCGAGACCAGCTCGACGGTCGCGGTGCTGGGGCCGGAAGACCACCGCGCGGCACTTGCCGGTGCCGATCCCCGCGTGCGTGCGCGGCTCGCCTCGGCGGGCCGGGCGGTGCCCGGCGTCGAGATCGAGATCCGCGATGCGGACGACAACCTCTTGGGGGCCGGTGAACCGGGCCGGATATGCGTTGCCGGGGAGCAGGTCTCGGCGGAGTATGCCGGAATCGGCCGGCTGGTCGACGAGCGGGGATTCTTCGACACCCGAGACAAGGGCTACCTCGACGAAGACGGCTATCTGTTCATCGGTGGCCGCATCGACGACACCATCATCCGCGGTGCGGAGAACATCGCCCCCGCCGAGATCGAGGACGTGATCCTGCGTCATCCGGCGGTGCTGGATGTCGCGGTGGTCGGTGTGCCGGACGAGGTCTGGGGACAGCGGATCGAAGCGGTCGTGGTTCTCCGCCCCGGCACGGCCCCGGATGCGGAAGCATTGCGTTCCTATGTGCGCGACACCTTGCGCAGCAGCAAGACCCCGGACCGGATTCTCTTCTGGGATCAGGTGCCGCGCACCGAGACCGGCAAGCTGATCCGACGTACCGTCCGTGATCGGCTGATCACCGGCGGCGAGCCGGCCGCGGTGCCGTCGTGACATCGGCCGGCACCCAACCGAATCTCTCCGACACCGGGAAAGTCATGGACCTGAGCGCACTGACCACCGTCCTCGCCGAACTCGACGAGCATATTCTCACCATCACGTTGAACCGCCCGCGCAGGATGAACTCCTTCACCAACCAGATGCGCTCGGAATTCCGGCAGATCTGGGAGTTTGCCCGCGAGACCGACGACGTCCATGTCGTCGTGCTCCGCGCCAGCGGCGACCGGGCCTTCTCCACCGGCATGGACACCGGCGAGGGGACCTTCGTCTCGGCGAACGTCTTCAGCCGCCGCGATCCGGGAATCGACCTCTCGCCCAAACAGAACGGCTGCTGGAAGCCGGTGGTATGCGCCGTCCACGGGATGGTCGCGGGCGGCGCCCTGTACTGGCTGAACGAATCCGACATCATCATCGCCGAGGCCGACGCCCAGTTCTTCGATCCCCATGTGTCCTACGGATTGGTCGCGGCACTGGAGCCGATCGGTCTCGCGCATCGTATCCCGATCGGCGAGGTGCTGCGGATGGTGCTGCTCGGACTGGACGAGCGGATGTCGGCCCAGCGTGCCCTGGAGATCGGCTTCGTCAGTGAGATCGTGCCCCGGGACCGGCTGTGGGACAGGGCGGATGAGTTGGCCGCCCGGATTGCCGCGAAGCCGCCGGCGGCCGTCCAGGGCAGTGTCCGGGCCATTTGGGAGTCGCGGGATGTGGGACGCTCGCAGGCCCTGGCGACCGGAATGTCCTATACCTCGCTGGGCAACCCCATCGGCAAGGCGCAGGTCGACCGGTCGCAGGTGGATACCCGTCATTTCGACGTGCGGTGACCGGCCCGGTCGGGACCGGCAGCCAGAAAGGTAGTTGTGAGATACGGAGTGAAGGCCGAACTCGACGAGTTCCGGGCCGAGGTGCGGGCATTCGTCGCCGAGCACGCGCCGGCGATCCCGCCGAAGGCCGGGGTGCGCAGTGCCGAGAGCCCGGCGGAGCTGGCTGTGCTCAAGGAGTGGACGCGAAAGCTGTTCGCGGCAGGGTATGTCGGCGGTTCCTGGCCGGTCGAGTACGGCGGACGTGGGGCCGACCACGACCCGGAGCGCGACGTTGTCGTTGCCGAGGAGATCGCGCGGTTCCGGGCACCCGCGGCGATACCGGGTGCGGCCAATCTCGTCGCACCCGCGTTGCTCGAGTTCGGCACCGCCGAGCAACGCGATGCCTATCTCGGCGGGATCCGCTCCGGGCGACTCATCTTCTGCCAGCTGTTCAGCGAGCCGGGATCCGGCAGTGATCTTGCCTCGCTGCGCACGAGGGCCACCCGCCGTCCGGACGGCGCGTTCACGATCAGCGGCCAGAAGGTATGGACCACCAACGGGCAGTGGGCCGACTACGGCTATCTGTTGGCGCGGACCGATGCCGAGGCGCCCAAGCACCGGGGCATCAGTGCATTCCTCATCGATATGCGTTCTCCCGGAATCGATGTGCGGCCGCTTCGGGAGATGACCGGGACCGCCGACTTCAACGAGGTGTTCCTCGATGATGTCGTCGTCGGGCCCGATGCCCTGATCGGCGAGATCAACCAGGGCTGGCGAATCGCCAATTCGTCGCTTGCCAACGAGCGCAGCAGTGTCGCCAACAGTGCGGTTCGGTTGCAGCAGAATGTCGCGGCCCTGATCGAGCTGGCCAAGAACGTCGAGCGCAACGGCAGGCCGGCGATCGAGGACGACGTCGTTCTCGACCGTCTCGGAGACCTGCGGGCGTCGGCGGAGGCACTCTCGGCGTTGGTCTACGCGAGTTTGAGCCGAGCCTGGTCGGGGCAGTCGCGGATCGGGGATGCGCCGATGACCAAGCTGCTCTTCAGCGAGCTCGGCGTCGAGATCGCGGCCTTCGCCCTCGAGCTGTGCGGGGAGGCGGGGGTCTTGGTGGAGTCGGATCCGGGGGCCCTCGACCGGGGTCGCTGGCAGGACGAGTTCCTCTACGCCCGGGCCTACACGATCGCCGGCGGCAGTTCCGAGATCATGCGCAACATCATTGCCGAACGCGAGCTCGGACTGCCCCGGTGAACGCCGGATGAGCAGGCTCTGCGCTTGTGATAGTTAACTATGTGAGATAGGTTGGTCACCAGGTGCGTTCCGCGGCCGGCGCCGAGAACGGTGGCCCGCGTGCGTATTTCACGATGCCCCGCAGTCCGCGGTCGGCCGTGCATGCTTCGAGGAGGAATCGATGTCAACGATCAGGCAGGCGCTCCACGCCCTGCACTCGGCCCCCGACGCTGCCAACATGATCCAGCAGGCCGGCCGCTGGCATACCTGGGGCGAGGTGCGTTCACTGGTGGCGCGCATCGATGCCGGGCTGACCGGTGCCGGGGTGCGGGAAGGGGCCCGGGTCGGGGTGATCCTGGAGAACAGCGTCGACTCCGTCGCCGCTCTCATCGCTCTCCTGGGCAACGGCCGGACGGTGGTCGCCCTCAATCCCATGCAGCCGGCCCGACGCGTGGCCGGCGATGTCCGGAGCACCCGTGCGCAGGCGATCCTGGCGCCGGCCCGGTTCTTCGACGACGCTGAGTTCTCCGCGGCGGCAGCGGAATCGGGGTCGGTGTGTTTTCTTCTCGGTCGCGGCGACGTACAGCGGCTGGAACGGGATCCGGCCGCCCCGACCGATCCCGCAGATCTCGGTTCGCGCCGTCGCGAGCCCACCGATTCCGGCTCCGCGGTCGCCATCGAGATGTTCACCTCCGGGACCACGGGCCCACCCAAGCGGGTGCCGTTGACCTGGCGTCAGCTCGATGCCGCAATGTCGGCGGTGCATGGTCACACGGGAGCCGCGGGCCCGGCACGGGAGCCGCTGACCGGGCGGGTTGCCCTGGTGACCCTGGCGATCGTGCACATCGGTGGAATGTGGGCGGTGCTTCAGGCGCTGACGGAGGCGCGGCCGTTCGTGCTGCTTCCGCGTTTCACGGTCGAGGGTTGGGTGTCGGCGATCGAGGAGCACCAGCCCCGCATCGCGAGCCTGCCGCCCGCTGCGATGCGCTCGGTCCTCACTGCCCGCGTGCCCGCCGCACGGATCGCGAGTCTCCGGGCGGTGACCGCGGGGACGACATTCGTGAGTCCCGAACTGGCCGACGAGTTCATCGCCCGCTACCGGATTCCGGTGCTGATCATGTACGGCGCCACCGAATTCTCCGGCGCGATCGCGGGCTGGACCAAGCCGATGCATGAGCAGTGGTGGGAGCGCAAGCGAGGCAGTGTCGGCCGCGCGTTCCCGGGTGTCCGGCTGCGTGTCGTCGGCGAGGACGGCACGCCGCGGGGTGCGGGCGAGACCGGACGCCTGGAGGTCTGCTCCGGACAGGTGGGCGGCGGGGCTGGTTCGTGGGTGCGTACCAGCGATCTCGCTCATGTCGACGACGATGGATTCGTCTTCATCGACGGCCGTGCCGACGATGCGATCCTGCGGGGTGGTTTCAAGGTCCAGCCCGAGGTCGTCGCCAACGCATTGCGCGCCCATGAGTCGGTCCTGGACGCGACCGTCTACGGCAAGGCCGACGAGCGGCTTGGGCAGGTCCCGGTGGCCGTCGTCGAACTGGTCGACGGCGCGGAACCGGTCGACGAGGCCGACCTGCGCGCCTTCGTCCGGCACCAGCTCACCGGATACGAGGTGCCGGTCGCCATTCACACGGTCACCGAGCTCCCGCGCAGCGTCTCGCTGAAGATCGACCGCGGTCGGCTCCTCGATCTCGTCGCCGAGCTGGAGGCGTCATGACCCGCGCCGCCGCCCTCGCAGATCCCCTCATTTCGCGGTGCAGCCTTGTGCCACACAATCATTCGTCAGGAGCACGCAGATGACAGAATCGGCAGTGATCGTCGAGGCGGTCCGGGCGCCCGTCGGGCGCAAGAAGGGGGCGCTTGCGGGCGTCCACCCGGCCGATCTGTCGGCCACGGTCCTGAATGAACTGGTCGCCCGGGCCGGCATCGATCCCGGCGTCGTCGACGACGTCATCTGGGGCTGTGTGCAGCAGGTCTCCGAGCAGGCGATCGACATCGCACGCACGGCGGTGCTCACCGCGGGCTGGCCCGAGTCGGTTCCCGGGGTCACCGTGGACCGGCAGTGCGGTTCATCGCAGCAGGCACTGAACTTCGCGGCGGCCGGTGTCATTGCCGGTCACTACGACGTCGTCGTCGCCGGTGGCGTGGAGAGCATGTCACGCGTGGCGATGGGGTCGTCGACGTCGGTCGGCGAGAGCCCGTTCAGCTCCGCCTATCGCCGTCGCTACGACGGTGTGGTACCCAACCAGGGTGTCGGTGCCGAGATGATCGCCCGCAAGTGGGGCTTCACCCGTACTGACGTCGACGCCTACGCCGCGCGCTCCCATGAGCGTGCCGCGGCCGCGCAGGACAGTGGCCTGTTCGCCGAACAGACCGTGCCGGTGCCGACGCCGGGCGGGCAGCTCGTCGGTGCCGACGAGGGAATCCGCCGGGGCACGACCGTCGAGACCCTCGCCACGCTGAAACCGGTGTTCGACGCAGACGGGGTCATTCACGCGGGCAACGCCTCACAGATCTCCGATGGGTCGGCGGCGCTGTTGGTCATGAGTGAAACCGCGGCGCATCGCCACGGGCTCCGTCCGATCGCGCGGATCCACACGGCAGTGGTCACCGGCGACGATCCGGTCATCATGCTGACCGGTCCCATCCCGGCAACCCAGAAGGCGCTGGCGAAGTCGGGTCTGGCGCTGACGGACATCGGCGCCTTCGAGGTCAACGAGGCGTTTGCGACCGTGCCGCTGGCCTGGATCGCCGAGACCGGAGCGGATCCGGCCCTGGTCAATCCCAATGGCGGGGCGATCGCCTTGGGCCATCCCCTGGGCGGGTCCGGCGCGCGGATCGCGACCGATCTCATCTTCCATATGCGCCGCAACGGGATTCGGTACGGATTGCAGACGATGTGTGAAGGTGGCGGGCAGGCCAACGCGACGATCTTCGAACTGCTGGAGGATCAGTGATGACCAGCGACACCAGGGAGGGCGCACTCGTCGAGCGGGTGGGCAACGTCATGGTGATCACCCTGAATCGGCCCGAGGTACGCAATGCCGTCAACGCTGAGGTCAGCCGCTCGGTCGGGGAGGCCCTCGAGCAGGCGAACGCCGATGCCGACGTCCGTGCGATCGTGATCACCGGGGCCGGCGACAAGTCCTTCTGCGCCGGCGCCGACCTCGCCGCCATCGCGCGCGGGGAGAGTCTGTACGCGCCCGGGCACGAGGACTGGGGATTCGCCGGCTTTGTGAATCACTACGTGGACACCCCGACCGTCGCGGCGGTGAACGGGACGGCGCTGGGTGGCGGCACCGAGCTGGCGCTGTCGGCGGATCTCATCGTGGCCGCGCAGACGGCGATATTCGGTCTGCCCGAGGTCAAGCGCGGGTTGCTCGCCGGTGCCGGCGGAATCTTCCGGCTGGCGGCGCAGATCCCCCGGCGGGTGGCCATGGAGATGATCACCACGGGTGATCCGATCACCGCTGACCGCGCTTATGAGCTGGGCCTGGTCAATGCGGTCGTGCCGGCGGATTCTGTGCTCGAGGCCGCCATTGCCCTGGCCCAGCGGATCGCGGTGAATGCACCGTTGTCGGTGCAGGCCAGCAAGCGCATCGCCTACGGCGTCGTCGACGGAGAACGTACGGACGAGCGGTTCGGCTGGGAACAGACCGCAGCCGAGTGGGCTGTGCTGAAGACCTCGGCGGATGCCAAGGAGGGGCCGCGGGCGTTCGCCGAGAAGCGCGCTCCGCAGTGGCAGGGGCGGTAGCCGCCCGCAGTTCGGCGGGAGGGGCCGCAATCGGGCCCCAGATCAACAAATAACACCTAGACTTATTAAACGTAGATAGCTACCTGATGGCGCTGAGCGGCGTCGCACCGAGTACGGGAGGAAGTCGACGATGCACCGACCCATGGAAGGCATCCGGGTCTTGGAGGTCGCGCAGTTCACCTTCGTGCCCGCGGCGGGCGCCGTGCTCGCCGACTGGGGTGCCGACATCATCAAGGTGGAGCACGCCGAGCGTGGCGATGCCCAACGCGGCCTGGTGCGGGTGCTGGGATACTCCGCCGACGGGTCACGGTTCGCGCCGATCATGGAGGGCCCCAACCGGGGCAAGCGCAGCGTGGGGCTCGCACTGGACAACCCACAGGCCCGGCCGGTCTTCGAGGAGCTGGTGCGCAACGCCGACGTGTTCCTGACGAACTTTCTGCCCGGGGTGCGTAGGAAACTTGGGCTCACTCTCGATGACGTCCGGGCGATCAATCCCGACATCATCTACGTTTCGGGCAGCGGTTTCGGTTCGGCCGGCCCGGATGCGGACACCGGCGGCTACGACTCCACGGCGTACTGGGCCCGGGGCGGCAGCGCGTTCGGCTCGATGCCGGCCGGTGCCGAACGGGTCAGCTTCATGCCGGCCGGTGCGTATGGCGACAACATCGGCGGGATGACGATTGCGGGCGGAATCGCCGCCGCACTCTACGGGCGCGCGGTCACCGGCGAGCCCTCCGAGGTCGACGTCTCCCTGCTTGGTGTCGGGGCCTGGGCGACGCAGTTCACCGTGAACATGGCGCTGATGCGGGGCGAGGCGTTGCCGCCGCAGCCGGTCGATCGCCGGTCGGCAGCCGCGGGCAATCCGCTCACCGGTGCCTATCAGACCTCCGACGGCCGCTGGATTCAGCTCTCGATGCTCCAGGCGCGGCGTTATTGGCCGGAGTTCTGCCGGGCAGTGGGGCGCGCAGATCTGGTGGACGATGAACGCTTCGCCACCGATGCGCTCATCAACGCCAACCACGCCGAAGCCTCCGACATCTTCGCCGCGACCATCGGAGAACAGCCGATGGAGCACTGGCGCAAGGTCTTTGCCGATATCGAGGGGCAATGGGCAATCGTTCAGGATTCGTGGGAGGTCGGCACCGACGCAGCGCTGATCGCCAACGGGCGGATCGCCGAGTTGGTCGACGCCGACGGCAACCGACAGAAGCTGGTCGCGAATCCGGTCAAGTTCGATGACGCCCCGGTGCAGATGGTTCGTGCGCCGGAATTTGCCGAGCACACCGACGCGGTCCTGCGGGAGCTGGGCTTTGACGATGAGCGTCTGATCGAGCTCAAGATCGCGGGCGCGATCACCTGAATTCCGGCGGCCCGCCGGCCCGCGGGCCGCCTGTCATCTGTGGAATGGAGAACCCGCATGAAGATTCACATCGACCTCGACAAGTGCGCTGGTCATGCCCGCTGCTTCGCAGTGTCGCCGGAGCTGTTCGACATCGACGACGACGGCTACGCGTTGCGCTCGGATTTCGAGGTGGACGCGCCGGATGTCGAGACCGCACGTGAGGCCGCCGTTGCCTGCCCGGAGCGGGCCATCACGACGACGGAGCCCTGATCGGATGGTGACCAGGGGCGCACCCGGTCTGCTGTCGGGACTGCGCGTCGTCGAATTCGTCGGTCTCGGTCCGGCGCCCTTCGCGTGTATGTTCCTCGCGGATCTGGGTGCCGAGGTGGTCGCGGTGGCACGACCGGATGCGCCGCTCCCGGCACTCGTGCGCAATCGCCCGGTCCTGCGGGCGGATCTCAAGGACTCCGCCGACATCGAACAGGTCCGGCGGCTGGTGGAGCGGGCCGACGTGGTGGTCGAGGGATTCCGGCCCGGGGTCATGGAGCGGTTGGGGCTCGGTCCCGATGACCTCCGGGGCCATCACCCGGAGCTGGTCTATGCGCGAATGACGGGGTGGGGGCAGACGGGGCCGCTGGCACACACGGCGGGGCATGACATCAACTACATCGGGTTGACCGGCGCGTTGCACTTGGCCACCCGGGCCGGGCACACGCCGGTACCGCCCGCGAATCTGTTGGGAGACTTCGGCGGCGGGGCGATGTTCCTCGTCGCTGCGGTGCTCGCCGCGGTACACCGGCGGGCGATCGCCGGTATCGGGGAGGTGCTCGATATCGCGATTCTCGACGGCACGAGCTATCTGACGTCGATGCAGCATGAGTATCGCGGCGATGGGCGATGGTCGGATGTCGCCGGGGTGAACCGCCTCGACACCGGAGCCCCCTACTACGATGTGTATCCCTGTGCGGACGGGCGATTCGTTGCCGTCGGCGCACTGGAGAAGCCATTCTTCGACCGGCTTGTCGAACTGTTGTCGCTGCCGGCGGACGTGGTGGCCGATCGCGAG
Source organism: Gordonia sp. (in: high G+C Gram-positive bacteria) (assembly GCA_047605505.1). Classification (GTDB taxonomy): domain Bacteria; phylum Actinomycetota; class Actinomycetes; order Mycobacteriales; family Mycobacteriaceae; genus Gordonia. The sequence goes on from JASGFO010000002.1 coordinate 29,467, forward strand.
AACCCGCAGCGATGGCCGCAACTGCGGCGAGCGATTACCGAGGCGTTGTCGCGGCGCACCCGTGATGAATGGGATGAGCGGGCACGCGGCACAGATGCGTGCTTGACCCCGGTCCTGGATCTGGCGGAGTCCGCCGAACACCCGCAGGTGGCCGCGCGCTCCCTCCTGCAACGCACCGGTCCGGGGACGTGGACACCGAGTCTTGGTCTGGGCTTCGTGGGTGAACCGCCCGCGTTGGGCGAGGTCATGTCGGCGTGGGGAGTGTCCGGGAGAAAAGAAGTCGATCAGTAGGTTTACATAGTTCACTTTGTGATCTACCTTATGGGAGAGCCGTGATCGCGGCCAGGTGTGGGAGTGGGAGTGTCAGATGCAAGCTCGTGATGCGGTGATCGTCGAGGCGGTGCGCACACCGATCGGCAAGCGCAACGGTTCGCTCGCCGGAGTCCACGCGGTGGATCTCTCGGCCACCGTGCTCAACGCGTTGATCGCCCGTACCGAGGTGGCGCCCGCCGACGTCGACGACGTGATGTGGGGCTGTGTCACGCAGTTGGGCGACCAGTCCAGCAACGTCGGGCGTTTTGCCACGCTGGCCGCGGGCTGGCCCGAGACCGTCCCGGCGGTCACCATCAATCGAGCGTGTGGCTCGGGACAGCAGGCGATCGAGTCCGCGGCCCACGCGGTGATCGCGGGCGCCTACGAGATCGCCATCGCCGGCGGCGTGGAAACGATGTCGCGGGTCCCGCTGGGAGCGACGCGTGCGAGCGGTCTGCCGTACGGCCAAACGGTTCTCGATCGCTACCAGACCGACCGTCTCGATCAAGGTATCGGTGCCGAGCTGATCGCCCGAAGATGGGGTTTGTCGCGCCGCACTCTCGACGAGTACGCCGCGCGGTCGCACCAGCTGGCGGCGGCGGCCGTCGACCGCGGGGCATTCGATGCCCAGCTCGTCGAAGTCGACCGGCCCGACGGCCGACTCGCACACGACGAGGGTCTTCGGCGCAGCACGACCGCCGATGTCCTGGCCGCACTGAAGCCGTCGTTCCGCGACGACGGCGTCATTCATGCAGGCAATGCGTCACAGATCTCGGACGGTGCGGCCGCGGTGATGATCATGACCTCGGAGAAGGCGGCCGAACTCGGACTCACCCCGATCGTGCGGCTGGTTGCCGGCAGCGTCGTCGGCGCCGATCCGGTGTCGATGCTCACCGGCCCGATTCCCGCAACGCAGAAGCTCCTGGCCCGCGCCGGTGTGTCGATGTCCGAGATCGGAGCGGCCGAGATCAACGAGGCATTCGCGCCGGTACCACTCGCCTGGCAGATTGAGCTCGGGGCCGATCCCGACATCGTCAATCCGCTGGGTGGGGCAATCGCGGTGGGGCATCCACTGGGCGCATCCGGGGCAATACTTGCCACTCGGCTGATCAACCACATGCGGGACAAGGGAATCCGTTACGGACTGCAAGCGATTTGCGAAGGCGGCGGCACGGCCAATGCCACCTTGTACGAGCTTGTGTCCTGATCTCGACCGCCCACACACGAAACCCGGGGCGAGATCGACGTCGCGCGGGGAGAAATAGTCAAGGAGTTGCCATGCCCGAGCCGTTCTACGGCCCTGACCACACTGCATTTCGCGACGTGGTGCGGGATTTCGTCGCGCGCGAGGTGTCCGGAAACCTCGACGCATGGGAACAGGCCTGCGCCACCGGCCGCGGTGTCTGGAAGGCGGCCGGCGCACTGGGAATTCTGGGCATCCGCTTTCCCGAGGCCAACGGCGGGGGCGGCAGCGACGACTATCGATTCCGCTGTGTCGTGCAGGAGGAGCTGGCGCGGGTGGGTGCCGCCGCACTGGCCTCGGGCTTTTCCATCAACGAGGACATCGTCGGTTCCTACCTGATGGCCCTGGGGACCGACGAACAGAAGCGGCACTGGCTTCCGGGCATGGCCGCCGGCGCGGTCGTGACCTCGATCGCGATGTCCGAGCCGGGGGCCGGCAGCGACCTGCGGGCGATGAAGACCACCGCGGTGCGTGACGGTGACGAATGGGTCATCAACGGAGCCAAGACATTCATCACGAGCGGATTCTCCTCCGACGTGGTTCTCACCGCTGCCCGGACGGGTACCCGGGAGGGACGGCCTGCGCTGTCGCTGATTCTGGTGCCCACGACGACCGCAGGGTTCACCCGGGGCCGGAAATTGCGCAAACTCGGTCTGCACGCTCAGGACACGGCCGAGATCTCGTTCACCGATGTGCGGGTGCCCGTGCGCAATCTCGTCGGCGAGGAGGGCCGCGGCTTCCATCACCTGACTGCGCAGCTGCCGTTGGAACGCTTGTCCATCGCCTGGCGCGGACTGTCCGCCGCGGAGGCGGCGATCACGTGGACACTCGCATACATCAAGGAACGCAAGGCCTTCGGGATGCGTATCGCCGACTTTCAGAACACCCGATTCCGCCTTGCCGAAATGGTCACCGAGGTCGAGATCACCCGGGCCTTCCTGGAACAGAGCGTCCTGGCCCTCAACGAGGGCCAATTCGACGCGATCCGGGGTGCCAAAGCCAAATGGTGGGCAACCGAACTGCAAAAACGGGTGGTCGATGCCTGCTTGCAGATGCACGGCGGATACGGATACATGGATGAATACCCGATATCCCGGGCCTATGCCGACGCGCGCGTGCAGACGATCGTCGGTGGCACCACCGAGATCATGAAGGAGAACATCGGGCGTGATCTGGCCCGCCACTGAGGTGTCCCACGCGCTGTCCCCGCAGCGCAGAGTTCCTGGCCTCCCGAAGGAGTTCCGTCATGCCGTACGTGATCACGCAATCCTGCTGTAACGACGCGAGTTGCGTGTCGGCGTGCCCGGTCAACTGTATCCACCCCACCCCCGACGAGCCGGAGTTCGCGACGGCCGACATGCTCTACATCGATCCGGAGACGTGTATCGACTGTGGAGCGTGTATCGAGGTCTGTCCGGTCGATGCCATCGCCGCCGACGAGGAACTGGAGCCGGACCGACAGATCTTCGGTGAGATCAACGCCGGGTACTACACCGACCACGAGGTCGACACGCCTCCTGCGCTCCCGGTGCGCAAGGTCTCGCTGCCGGCGGATCGCCGGCTCCGGGTGGCCGTGGTCGGGGCCGGGCCCGCAGGTTTCTACGCGGCCGAGGAACTGCTGAAGTATGCACAGATCAGTGTCGACATGTTCGACCGACTGCCGACTCCCTATGGGCTGGTCCGGGCCGGGGTGGCGCCGGACCATCGCGCGACGAAGGGGGTCGACAAGGTGTACGCCGCGGTCGCGGCGCGGCGCGCATTCACCTATCACCTCGGTATCGAGGTGGGCAGGCATATCGAACACGCAGACCTGGCCGAGCGCTATGGTGCCGTGATCTATGCGCATGGGGCGTCGACGGGCAAGGATCTGCACATCGCGGGTGAACATCTGCCGGGCAGTGTCGCCGCGCCGGATTTTGTCGCCTGGTACAACGGCCACCCGGACCACGCCGAGGACGTGTTCGACTTCTCGACCGAGCGCGCGGTGATCATCGGTAACGGCAATGTCGCTCTCGATATCGCACGGGTTTTGCTCACGGATCCCGATTCTTTGTCGGCCACCGACATCGCCGATCATGCCCTGGCCGCGCTCCGCGATTCACGGATCCGCGAGGTCGTGATCGTGGCGCGCCGAGGTGCCGCACAGGCCGCCTTCACGATCGGTGAGTTCATCGGGATCGGCGGGCTGCCCGACGTGGACGTGGTCATCGACACGCAGTCGCCGGCACTCGATCCGGTGACCGCGCAGGCCCAGGCGGACGGCAGCCTCGATTCCACGGTGGCGGCGAAGCTGCGCCTGGTCGAGGAGTACGCGGGGCGCACACCGGTCGAGGGGCGCAAGCGCGTCGTGTTCCGGTTCTGGACGTCACCGCTGTCGGTGACGGGCTCTCCCGACACCGGGGTCGTCGGCGTCGAATGCGTCGCCAACACCGTCGTCGCCGGTGATCCGGGTTGCCCGCCGCGCATCGTCGCCCACGGTGACCCCTGGGAGATTCCCGCGGGCCTGGTGGTGCACGCCATCGGCTACACCGGTCGGCCGTTGCGCGGGGTGCCGTTCGACACCGATCGCGGGGTCGTGCCCAATGACGAGGGCCGCGTCCTGGACTCCCCGGGCGGCGCCGTGGTCCCCGGCGTGTATGTGGCCGGCTGGATCAAACGTGGTGCCACCGGCGGGATCGGGGTCAACCGGAGGTGCGGCACGCAGACGGCCCGTGCGGTGGTCGCCGACTTCGCCGCCGGCACCCTCGCGGAACCGGGACTGCCCGCCGAGGACATCGACGCGGTGGCGGCAGCCAACGGCGCGACGGTCGTGACTGCCGCAGGCTGGCAGCGGATCGATGCCGCCGAGGTGTCGGCAGGCCGCGTCCAGGGTCGCCCGCGGCGAAAGCTCGTGCGGTTTGCCGACCTGCTGGCGGCGGTCGGTGAGCCCGCCGGCGAGGGCCGTTGAGCGACAACGCGTTCAGGATTGCGGTGAGGGGGATTCCGGATCGTCGAGGAGCGCGATGATCTCTGCGCTCGTACCGAGCTGGGCCAGTGCGGGAAACACCGTGGTGGTGGAGTGCTGGTGGGACGCGATACGCGGGTCGGTGATCGCGTCGAGCGCAATGACGACGTGATAGCCGAGATCGTATGCTTCGCGGGCCGTGGACTCCACACCGAAACTCGTCGCCACCCCGGCCAGGACCACCTGGGTGACACCGAGGCGCGTCAGTTCCTCATGCAGCACGCCCGGTCCGAACGCCCCCCAACTGGTCTTGGTGATCTGGATGGCCGCGGGAAGGTCGGCCACCTCGGCGACGAGTTGTGCGAACTCGTCCGGGAACCTGATCGGTCTGCCGGCGGAGTATTCGGTTCGCCCGGCCGGTACCCCCGCGGCGCGGACGACGACGATCGGCAGGTCGAGCCGCGTGAACGCCGCAGCGAGTGCCAGCGAGCGCTCGAGAACGCCGCCCGCCGGATGCGCGAGATCGTGGCCCAACGTGCCTTTCTGCAGGTCGATGAGCAGCAGGGCGGTTGTCGGGTCGAGCGCAGTGACGGTCATTCAGGGGTCCTCTCCGGTCGGCGACCGATATCGCCCGCCCGGGTGTTACCGGGCGGATTCTGGTGTTGGGGCGGATTCTGGTGTCGGGACGGATTCTGTTGTTCGACAAGGGTATCGCCCAACGGTCTCGGTGGGCGGGATGCGCTCACCCGCCGATGCCCAGGTAGGCGTCGGAGACGATCTGCGGGTTGGCCGCAAGAGTCGCCGCCTTCTCCTGGAGCACCTTGGCGCCATGTCGGAGCACCGCGGCCGAATCGGCGATCTGCAGCGCCAGGTGGACGTGTTGCTCGACGAGGACCACCGCACTGCCGGTGTCGTCGGCGACCTGTCGGATGACCGGTAACAGCCGTTCCACGATCACCGGTGCCAAACCCATGCTCAGTTCATCGATGAGGAGTACCCGGGGATGTTGGACGAGTGCCCGGCCGATGGCGAGCATCTGCTGCTCGCCGCCGGAGAGCGCGCCCGCCGCGACGTCCAGGCGTTCGGAGAGACGGGGAAAGTAGTCGAGGATTGCCGCGCGCTCGCGAGGCCACCGACGCCGGTTCGATACGGCCAGCCGCAGGTTGTCCTCCACCGTCAATGTCGTGAACAGTGCCCGATCGTCGGGGACGAGAACCAGGCCGGAGCGGGCAGCCGCCCGCGGATGGCCGGATCGGATCTCCCGGCCGTCGACGGTGACCGTGCCGCCCAGCGGCGTCAGCAGGCCGGCGAGGGTGAGCAGCACGGTGGTCTTGCCTGCGCCGTTGGGGCCCAGGAGGGCCAGCACCTCGCCGGCGCGCAGATCGAGACTGAAGTCGCGCACGCACGGACGTTCGGTGGCGTATCCGGCGTCCAGGCCGTCGCAACGCAGCATGGCGGTCATGCCGGTATTTCCTTTCCGGTGGTTGCGTGACCGTCCGGCGAGTGCTCGTCGGCGGCCTGCTCGCCGGTCCCCGCACCGCTGTGGGTGGCCCCGAGGTAGGCACGGGTGACCTTCGGGTCGGCGCGGATCTCGGCGGGAGTTCCCATGGCGATGCGCTTGCCGAGGTCGAGAACGACGATGCGGTCGCAGATGGTGAGAACCAGATCCATGTCGTGGTCGACCAGGACGATGGTGGTGCCGGCCTGGCGGATCGACCGCAACCGCCGTCCGAGCCACTGGCTCTCGGTGCTGTCGAGTCCCGCGGCAGGCTCGTCGAGCAGAACCACTCGCGGTCGCCCGGCCTGGGCCCGGGCGACCGAGACGAGCTGGCGTTGGCCCTGGGAGAGCTCCCGGACCGGGCGGTCGGTGACGTTGGCGAGATGCAGGACCTCGAAGAGGTTCGTCAGTTCGGCATCGTCGAAGGGACCACCGGAGTCGCGGTGGTCCGCGGCAATGGTCCCGACCTCGACGTTCTCGCGCACCGAGAGGTCGTCGTAGAGGTCGATGCTCTGGAAGGTCCGGCCGAGTCCGTCCCGGCTTCGCTGGAACGCGCGTCGACCGCCGAGCGCGTGGCCGTCGAGTGCGATGTGGCCCTGCGACGGGGCAAACCCGCTGATCGCGTCGATGAGGGTGGTCTTGCCTGCGCCGTTGGGCCCGATCAGGCCGATGATCTCCCCGTCCCGGACATCGAACGATACCTCATCGAGTGCGACCACCCCGCCGTAGCGGACGCCGATGTCCTGGGCGCTGAGCACGACATCGCCGACGGCGTGCGGGGCGACGGAGTCGTCGTCGGTCTCGCCGCCGGCAATGTCGAGGCCGTCGTGTCCATCATCGGTCGTCGTGGCGAATCTCGTACGGAGTCGGCCGATTCGTCGGTAGATGTCGGAAATGATGCCCTCAGGATTGGCGATGACCGTGATCACCAGCAGCAGGCCGGTGACGACCGGGTAGTAGTCGCCGATGTTCGCGAGGCGGTCGAGAACGATGAAGACGACTCCGCCTGCGCCCATCACACCGGCCAGCACGGCCCCGGAGACACAGGTGACGCCGGCCAGATAGCAGATGGCGAACATGGCGATACCGGCCATGGCGGTGAAGGACTCGGGTACTGCCATGGTCTGCTGATAGGCCATCAGGGATCCGCCGATGCCTGCGATGAACGAGCCGATCGCGAAGGCGGTGAGTTTCGTCCGGGAGACGTTGATGCCTGCGGCCGCGGCGGAGCGCTCATTGGCCCGGACCGCGAGCATCGCGGCACCGATCCGACTGGTGCGCAGGCGGGCGACGGCGATGGCGGTCAGGACGAGGACCGCAAGGCACAGCAGTCCGAACGCGATCCGGGGATAGCCCTCGCCTGCGCCGATACCGAGATCGATACCGAACAGGGTCGGCGGGTCGACGTGTGCTCCGTTGACACCGCCGTTCAGCGTGTCGTTACGGAACCAGAAGGCTTCCAGGAAGACCGCCAGGCCCAGCGTCACCACCGCCACGGGCAGCCCCCGGATACGCAGCGCAGGCAGACCGACGATGATTCCGACGATGGTGGCCGCGAACGCGGCGAGGATCGGTGCGATCGGGAACGGTATCCCCCAGTCATTGCTGATCCGGCACACCAGGAAGGCGCCGACACCACCGAGTGCCAACTGCGCCAACGAGATCTGCCCGGCGAAACCGGTCACGACGACCTGGGACAGTGCGATTGTGGCGACGATGAACGTCGTGATGACCGCCCCGCGGTAGCTGCCGGCCGTGAGCAGCAGCACCGCCAGGCCGATCAGCGTCGCGACCGTGGTGGTCGGAAGCAGATGACGTGGGCGTGGCGCGGCTCCGAGTGTGGTCTGGACGACAGCGCCCCGTACGGGGAGCGGTCGCCCGCGGACCACCAGGAAGACGAGGATGAGCGCGAGCGGAATCAGCTCGGCCAGGCCCGATGACGGCAGTGCGTCGATGGTCGACTGGAAGTGTGTCACCTCCGATTGCAGGATGCCGATCCCGAGGCCGGCGGTGACGGCGACCCCCAGCGAGCTGAAGTTGCCCACGAGCGCGGCAGCGAGCGCGGGCACGATGAACATCGTGTAGGAGATCGGAATGAGCGGAACGATCGGGGCGATCAGGATTCCCGAGAGTCCGGCGACCGCGGTGCTCAACGCCCAGTTCGCGTAAGCAATCCGTTCCGGCGAGAGTCCGCTGACGAGCGCGCCCTTCTCCGATTCCGCGGCGGCACGGGTCGCCAGGCCAAACCGGGTCAGCCGGAAGGCAAGGACGAGGAGCACTGTCAGCGCCACGATGATGCCGGCGAACCAGAGACGGTCGGCGGGGACCCTGATGTTGCCGAAGGTCAGCACGGTACTCGGCAGAATGGGGTCCACCGATACCGGCGTCGTGCCCACCCGGGCGGCGAGCAATGCCTGGATCGCCAGCATCAACGCGATGGCCGCGACCGCCTTTGCGGTGGCGGGTGCGGCCCGGAGCAGCCGGAACACGGCAAAGTACAGCAGGAGTCCGAGCAGTGCGGCGATGACGAGGGACAGCGCCATCGCCGGTATCACGCCGAGGGAGTCCGCGAGCCTGACCGTCGTGGCAAACCCGGGGATCGGGATGAGCAGTTCGCCACCCCGCAGGTAGGCGTAGGTGTAGGCAATGTAGAGGGCAATGGCGCCGGTCGCGAAGTTGACCGTACCGGAGCTCCGGTAGGTCATGACCAGCGCGAGTGCGAGGGCGGCGTAGACCGCGCCATTGCCCAATCCCAGGAAGAGAAACTGGATCTCTTGCGTCATGTCGTCACGTCCACGTCTGTGTTCCGTGTGCCGGTGGGGCCGCGGTCGGCATCAGTTGCCGTGGACCTCGGCGTCGGTCAACTGCCCGTTCTCCAGAGTGGCGACCACTGAGCCCTTGCCGCACACCGACTTCAGCGTGGGATTGGCTGCGCCGTTGCAGGTGAAGGTCAGGCCGTCCCCGGCCGGGAGGACGACCTCGCGGGCCGCGCGGATGGCGGCCGCGATCGCCTGCGGCGAGGTCTCGGCCGGATTGATCGCGGCCGTTGCGCGGACCAGACCGAGCATTCCCTGATAGCCGACGTAGGCGTACCCGGTGATATCGGTGTCCGGTGAGTACTTGGCGACGACGCTCCGGTAGAGCAGTGCCTCCGGGTTGTCGCCGACGGTCGAGGCGGCGGTGTAGACCCGCAATCCGTTGATGGATGCCCCGACAGCTCGCACGACAGCCGGGGTGGCGCATCCCTGGATGCCCATGGTGACTCCGGAATAGCCCAGTGTACCGAGCGATTTCAACGCCGCTGTGCACAGATTCGCCTCACCGACGACGATGACGGCGCCCGGGGAGTTGTCGAGTCCGGCGCTGACCTGAGGAGTGGCGTCCGGGGTACCGGGCGGGATGGCCACGACATTGAGGTCGATTCCCCGGGAGGCGAACGAGGCGGCGCCGAACGATCGCAGTCCGTTGACCGCGGCCGGGACGTCGATGGTGAAGGCGGAGACGGTCGTGATGTTCTTGCTCTGGGCATCGGCGGCCATCGAGTCCAGGCTGGCGGGGAACCCGCCGCTCCACATGAACGTGAGGCTGTTGGTCAGCTCCTCACGACTTTGGCCGGCAGCCGAGACGTAGGGAATACCGGCCCCGGTGATGATGGGGACCAGGATGTCGCCGAGGCCGGTGCTGGTGACGACCACAGCGGAGACCTTGGCCTCGACCATCCGATTCGCGCAGTCTCGCGCCGACGTGGGCTCTTCGGCGTTCTTGCAGATCACCAGCTTGATCGGGTGTCCGCCGATGCCGCCGAGGTGGTCATTGGCGTACTTCGCTGCGGCCTCGGCGGTTTCTCGGTTCTCTGGTTGCGAAATTGCTTGCCCGCCTTCGTTGTTGATCAGTCCGATGCTGATCGGGGTCCCGGTCGCGGGGTGGGCGGTGAACGACGCGGCAGGTTGTGATGTCACAGCAGCGGACGTGCTGTCCGAGCTTGTGCCACTGCATGCGGCGAGAGCAGTCGTCGTCACGAGTGCCGCCGCGGTCACGAGTGCCGTGACCCATCGGGATTGGCGCAACGGATTCATGGGGGTGTGGTCACCTTCTCCGGTTGTGAAGCTGGGATCGAGCCCAGTCGTGCTCGATTACCTAGATAACTATGTGGTGTGGGCCACTATCGCACGATGTACGACAAATGTCACTATGTTTACGGGAATAGCGTGCCTGACCCGCTGCGAGGTGGTTGGGGATCAACCCTGCCGGCACCGCCCATCGATGAAGGAGCAGCAGCATGGCCATATCCGACGTCCCCACGGCATCTGACGTCCCCACGGCGCCGGTCCCGACCGAGCCCACTGCCCGGCGTTTCGTCGGCAAGGTGGCATTCGTGACCGGTGCCGCCCGCGGGCAGGGCCGGGCGGTGGCGCTCCGGTTGGCGCGGGAGGGTGCCGACATCATCGCGATTGATGTGTGTGCGGACCTCCCGACGACGGGGTATCCGGGCTCCACGCCTGCGGATCTGGCCGAGACCGCACGGCTCGTGGAGGCAACCGGTCGGCGGATTATGTACGCTCAGAACGATGTTCGGGATCTTTCGGGGTTGTCGCGGACGGTTGCCGACGGCGTTGCCGAGTTCGGCCGGCTCGACGTCGTGGTCGCGAACGCCGGGATGACGAGCGCTGCCCACGCCTGGGAGATCGATGCCGAGCACTGGGACGCGACGATCGGGGTCAATCTCACCGGCGCCTTTCACACCGCCAAGGCGGCGCTGCCGATCATGCTCGAGCAGGGGACCGGCGGCGCGATCGTGTTCACGAGCTCGGTGGCCGGGCTGCGCGGGCTGCCGCTGATGGCCGATTACGTCGCGGCCAAGCACGGTGTCACCGGACTGGCGAAGGCGCTGGCCAACGAGCTCGGCAGGTTCGGCATCCGGGTCAACTCGGTGCATCCGTTCGGCGTGGAGACCGGGCTGAAGGTCACCGAACTACCTGCGCTTCTCGATGCCGTGCCCGAGTACGGCGGGCAGTTCGTTGCGACCCTTCCCGAAGCCAAGAGCCAGGCCGACGATATTGCGGCGGCGATCGCCTGGCTGGCCTCCAACGAGGCGCGACATGTGACGGGTATCCAGCTTCCGGTGGACCTGGGCCGGACCAATCGGTGACCGGCGCGCCGATGATCGTCGAGGGTGGGTCCCGGCGTCGACGAGCGGCGTGCGCCCGCCCCGGCCTGTTCCCGGCAAATGCTTGCATCGAGGCAACATAGACAACTATGTTAGATATGTAATCGAGGGGCGATGCCCCACACTCGCGAGCCACTGATCGAGGAGCCGTATCCATGCTGAAGACGCGTTTCACCGCGATGTTCGGGATCGAGCATCCGGTGGTCATGGGCGGAATGATGTTCGTCGGCCGGGCGGAGCTCGCGGCGGCGGTGTCCAACGCGGGCGGACTCGGCATCATCACGGCGCTGACCCAGCCGACCCCCGCCGACCTCGCCGCCGAGATCGCCCGCTGTCAGTCGCTGACCGACAAACCCTTCGGGGTGAACATCACGCTGACCCTGTCGATCAATCCGCCACCCTTTGCCGAATATCGGCAGGTCATCATCGACTCCGGGGTGAAAATCGTCGAAACCGCAGGCTCGGATCCCACCGTGCACATCGAGCATCTCAAACAGCATGGCATTCAGGTGATCCACAAGTGCACGAGCGTTGCCCACGCGCTGAAGGCCCAGAGCATCGGCGCCGACGCGGTGAGCATCGACGGGTTCGAGTGCGCCGGCCACCCGGGGGAAGACGACATTCCCGGACTCGTGTTGATTCCGGCCACCGCCGACGCGCTCACGATCCCCTTCATCGCTTCCGGGGGGTTCGCCGACGGCCGGGGTCTGGCTGCGGCGTTGGCGCTCGGCGCCGACGGGATCAATATGGGCACCCGGTTCCTGTGTACCCAGGAGAGTCCCGTGCACGCCGACATCAAGCGCATCATCGTCGGCAACACCGAACGTGACACCCGGTTGATCATGCGCCAATTGCGGAACAGCATGCGCGTCGCCAAGAACACCGTCAGTGACGAGGTGATCGAAATCCTGGACAAGGGCGGTCGATTCCGCGACATCAAGGAACTCGTCGCGGGAGTACGCGGGCGAACGGTCTTCGCCGAGGGCGATCCCGAACTCGGAGTGTGGGCGGTCGGCCTGTCCCAGGGGCTGATTCACGACGTGCCGCCCGCCGGGGACATCGTCCGCCGGGTGATGGCCGATGCCGAGACGACGCTGATCCGGCTTGCCGATCGGGCGGTCTCCGGTGCGCTCGAGGTGCCCGCAGGCCGATGAATCCCGAGCGATCAGAACCGACCGCCGGGAGCTCAGAACCGACCGGCGACCCGCGACCGCTGCTGGCGCAGCGGGACGGCCAGGTGCTGCTGTTGACCCTCAACCGGCCACACCGGCGCAATGCGATCAACCGCGCCATGCGGCACGCACTCAAAAAGGAGCTCTGGCGGGCCGACGCCGATGCCGAGATCCATGCCGTCGTCATCACCGGCGCGGGCACCTCGTTCTCGGCCGGTGTGGATCTTCCCGAGGCGTTGTCGGGTCCCTCCCCGCGCACCGAGGGACCCACGCCGACGCAGGTGATCCGTGCGATCTCCAAACCGGTGATCGCCGCGGTCAACGGGCCGTGCTATACGGGCGGCTTCGAGCTGGCCGTGAACTGCTCGTTCATCATCGCCTCCGATCACGCCGAGTTTGCCGACACCCATGCCCAGATCGGCCTGCTGAACGGCTGGGGTGGTAGTGCGCTCCTGCCCCGGACCGTCGGGCTCGCCGCGGCGATCCAGATCATCCTGAGCGGTGAGCCGGTGACCGCGGCGACCGCGCTGCGGATCGGCCTGGCCAACGAGGTCGTGCCGCACGACCGACTGCTCGAACGCACGATGGCGGTCGCCCACCTGATCGCCGGTGGTCACCCGGGTGCGGTGCAACGAATGCTGCGCCTGCTCAAGGAGGGTGCCGGGGCCTCGGTGACCCACGCCCTTGCCCTGGAGGCCGAGGCGTCGGTTTCGTTTCGCACCAGCGGCGCCGAGATCGCCGAGCGCTACCGGCGCGGCCGTGGCGAACAACGACATCTCCGGGCCGGCCGAGACGCGACGACCGATCAGCAAAGGACGTAGCAGCATGCCGGAGAATCCGACGAAACATGCTGAGGAAGAGCACGACTGGCGTCAGCGACTGACTGATCTCCTGGCCGGTTATGGCCGCCGGGAGCAGCCGGAAGGGTCCCGGGCGAGGCAAGCCGCCGCCATCGCGTGGCAGTCCGAGCTCGTCGACGCCGGTCTGGCCGCGCCCGGCTGGCCCAAATCGGCCGGTGGGATGGAACTGGGGGTGGCCGATCAGCTCGACTACTACCGGATGATCACCGCGGCCGGTGCCCCGCGGCACCCCTGCCGGATGTCCTTCATCGTCGCACCGACGCTGATCGTGCACGGAACCGAGACGCAGAAGGCGCGTTACCTCGACCCGCTGCTCCGGGCTGACGAGTTCTGGTGTCAGGGGTTCTCCGAGCCGGGCGCGGGCAGTGATCTGGCGTCGTTGTCGACACGTGCCGTGCGTGACGGAGACCGTTACCGGGTGTCGGGCCAGAAGATCTGGACCACGATGGCCGACCGGGCCGACTGGATGTTCGCACTCGTGCGGACCGGGCCCCAACAGCGGGGCACCGACGGCATCAGCTACCTCCTGATCGATATGCGATCGCCTGGCATCGAGGTCCGCCCCCTGCGCGACGCGGCCGGCGGCCGGCATTTCGCCGAGGTGTTCCTCGACGACGTCGAGGTGCCCGTGACCAACCTGGTCGGCCGTGAGGGACAGGGCTGGTCGATCATGCGGACATCGCTCGGGCATGAACGTGCGACGGCCTTTCTGGCCGACGAGTTCCGCTACCGGAAGGTGGTCGACAAGGTCGTGCGCCTGGCGGCACGGCAGGGTTACGGTGCCGATCCGCTGATCCGTTCGGCCCTCGCCGAACTCGAGACCGATGTCCGCGCCATTGCCACCAACAGCGCCCGCGCGCTTGATGCGGTGCTCCGCAAGGAAGAGCCGGGCGGCGTGGCCTCGCTCAACCGGCTGGTGAAATCGGAGTTCGAGCAACGGCTGCACCGGCTTGCCCTCCGGCTCACCGGTCCGGCCGCGATGCTGGGCAACAGATCACCCGGTGCCCTCGACGGCGGTCGCTGGAGCTTCGGGTACCTGATGTCGCGGGCGACCACGATCGGGGCCGGTACGGCGGAGATCCAGCGCAACGCACTGGCCGAGGTCGTTCTCGGACTGCCGTCGCACCGCGGTGAGGGGCAACGCTCTCCGGCCGTTCCGCCGGGTCGTCCGCTGGCGCCGCCCGACGACGACGAGTCCGCGGTGCGTCGCGCGGTCGGCGCGGCGGTGCGCGCGCAGACCGACGTCGAGGCCATCCTCGCCGGCGATCACGATGCCACCGAAACCTGGCGGGCGCTCGTCGACTTCGGTCTGCCGGGACTGTCCGTGCCCGAGGAACACGGCGGTGGCGGCGCCTCGATCCGGCTGTTGTGCGCGGCGGTCGAGGAGGCCGCATACCACCTCAGCACCGCGCCGTTGGTCCCGACGCTCGCGGCCCTGTCCATCCTGCAGGCGGTCGGCGATCACGAGGGCTCTGCGCGCATTGTCGGTGGCGCGCCGGCGGCGCCGGTTCTCGGTGTCACCGACGCCGGGTGGGTGATCGATGCCGCGGTCGTCTGCGCCGGCGGCCGGCTCCGCGGCACGCAGGCACGCGTCGCGGGTGCGCCGGCGGCGGAGGTCCTCGTCGTGGGTGCGGTCGATGCCGACGGTCAACCCGTACTCGCCGTCGTGGAGTCGTCTGCGGCCGGTATCGAGCCGCAGGAGTCCGTCGATCTGACGGCATCGGTGGGAACCGTGGCTCTCGACGATGCCTCCGCGCGGGTGATTGCCGTGGGCGAGGAGGCCCGCTCCGCGGTGGCGCAGGCAGCGGCGCTGGCGGGACTCGTCCTGGCTGCGGATTCGGTGGGCGTGGCCAACCGGGCGCTGGCGCTGGCCGCGGACTGGGCCCGCACGCGCGAACAGTTCGGCCGGCCGATCGGCTCGTTCCAGGCAGTGTCGCATCGCTGCGCCGACATGCTGGTCGACGCGGAGGGCGCGCGCAATCAGGTCCTCGCCGCGGCCGATCTCGTCACCGGTCAACAGCGTGCTGGGGTGCCCGGCCATCGAGAAGGACCGGCGACCGATGTCGCGGAGGTCGATCTCGTCGTCACGCTCGCCACCGCTCGCGCGTTGAGTGCTGCGGTGCGCGTGTGCGAGGCCGGTATTCAGATCCACGGCGGCATCGGGTTCACCTGGGAACACCCGGGACACCTGCTCCTGCGGCGCGCCCTCGCCAACGAGGCGTGGCTTGCGCGGCCCGAGGCACTCCGCGACCGGGCCGCCGGACTGCTGTTGGCGCAGCACTGAACTGGCCCAGCACTGAACTGGCGCAGAACGCAACCTCGGGCCGATCCGCTCAGCGTGTCGTGTCGATGACGATTTTGCCGGTTGCCTGTCGTGTAGCCATGCGGGACAAGGCAATCGGCACTTCGGAGAGCGAAAATACCTCGGAGACATCGGGTTTCATACCCTTCGCAACCAGCCTGCGGAGTTCCGCGGTCGCCGTGGGGATCGCGTCGGGACGGTGCTGGGCCAGGGTCCGGATCTCGAATCCCTTGATCACCGCGCCCTTGAGCAGCACCAGATTCAGCGGGATCCGGGGGATCTCGCCCTGGGCGAAACCCAGTGTGACGAACCGCCCGCCCCACGCGATGGCCCGGAGGGCCTGCTCGGCGTAGGGGCCGCCGACCGGATCGATGACGACCTGGGCGCCGCCCGCGGTGATCTCCTTGATCCGCGCCTTGAGGTCGTCTTCGTCGTAGCCGATGGTCGCACAGGCGCCCAACGCCCGACCGCGTTCGGCGCGGGCACGGGACGAGGCCACCGAAATGACCTTGGCGCCCAGCCGTGCGGCCACGTCGACACACGCCGTCCCGACGCCACCGGCGGCACCGAGCACCACGACCCAGTCGCCCTCGGCCATCTCACCGATGGTGCGCAGCGCGTGGTAGGCGGTGCGGTAGGTGACGTTGAAGGCCGCGGCGTGCACCATGTCCAGCCCCTCCGGAATCGGGGTGAGCGCGCTGGCCGGGACGGCGATCTGCTCGGCGAAGGCACCCCCGAAGGCGGTGCCCAGCACCGCGTCACCGGGCTGCAGGCCGGTCACGCGGTCGCCGACCGCGAGGACCCGGCCGGCGAACTCGCTGCCGACGGTGAACGGGGTCGGCAGCGACACCTGGTACTGATCGGCCGCGAGCAGCACGTCCGGATAGTTCACCGACGCGGCCTCGATGCCGACGAGCACCTCGCCGGGGCCGGCCACCGGGGCGGCGACGTCGCGGACGACGATCGCTGTCGGTGGCCCGTAGACCTCGCATCGTGCTGCACGCATGGCTGTTGTCTCCGTGGTCGAGGGCCGAGGTGCCCGGATGTGGTGGTGAGGATGTGGGGAACGGGTCGCGGCTTAGGTCGGGGCGGACCTGGTACCGGGTCTGCCTGGTAGTGGGCTTGCCGCCACCAGGGTCAGTAGAGCCCGCCGTCGACCCGGATCAGTGAGGAGGTGGTGTAGCTCGAGGCCGGACTGGCCAGATACAGTGCGGCGGTGACGATCTCATGGGGATTGCCCGGACGTCCCAGTGCGCTGCGTGCGGTCTCTCGTTTCTCGGGTGCCCATGCCTTCGAGATATCGGTGAGAAACGGACCCGCAGAGAGGGTGTTGACCCGGACCTTCGGGCCGTATTCGCGGGCGAAGACCTCGGTCAAAACATTCAGTGCGGCCTTGGCTCCCGCGTAGGGGCCGAATCGGGGTTGGGGAAAGATTGCTCCTGAGGAGGAGATGTTGATGATGGAGCCGCCGTCGCCGGTGGACATGCGTTCGCCGACCAGTGATCCGAGCCGGAACGGGCCCTTGAAGTTGACGCCGACGACCTTGTCGAACAGCTCTTCAGCGGTTTCGGCGGAAGACGGCGCCACCGGCGACATTCCCGCGTTGTTGACGAGAATGTCGATGTGGCCGAAGGTCTCGTACGCGGTCTCGACGAGACGATCGATCTCGTCCCAGTGCCCGACGTGGCAGCCGACGGCAAGTGCCTTGCGGCCCATGGCTTCCACCTCGGCGGCAACCTCCGCGCATGCCTGCACCTTGCGGCTGGTGATCACGACGTCGGCACCCGCCTGGGCGAATGCGAGCACCATCTGCCGACCGAGTCCGCGACTGCCGCCGGTGACCAGTGCGACCTTTCCGTCCAGTGAGAACAAGTCGTTCATGAGATGCCGTACTCCTCGAGGATGGTGGCGTGCTTGGCCACTGCGGCCGCCCGCCGGGTGGGGATATGTTCGGTGGGAAAAAGCGATTCGGTGGGGTGATAGCCCCGCAGGACCCCCTTGGCCACGGCAATCTTGTGCACCTCGGTGGGGCCGTCGGCCAGACCGAGCGAGACGACGCCCGTCCACCAGATGTGCAGCGGCGTCTCGGTGGTGACGCCGAGCGAGCCGTGCAGCTGAATCGCGCGGTGGATGATGTCGTGGTAGACCTTCGCCATCGCCACCTTGCACATGGCGATGAGGGTGCGGGCCGAACCGTGCGGCCGGTTGTCGATGGTCCAGGCCGTCTTGAGCACCAGCAGGCGATACTGCTCGAGCTCGATGGCCGAGTCCGCGATGAACTGCTGGACCAGTTGCTTGTTGGCGAGGACCTCGCCCTGCGTGGTGCGTGAGAGCGCCCGCTCGCCCATCATGTCGAGTGCGCGTTGGCATTTGCCGACAGTGCGCATCGCGTGATGGACCCGGCCGCCGCCCAGACGGGCCTGGGCCACCTCGAATCCCTGCCCCGGCCCGCCGAGGATGGCGTCGGCGGGTAGCCGCACGTCGGTGTACTGGATGTAGGCGTGAGTTCCCTCGTCGAGTTCCTCGCGGTCGCCCATGACCGTGACATTGCGGATGATGTCGACGCCGGGGGTCTCGGTCGGTACAACGAACATCGACATCCGGCGGTACGGATTGGCCGCGGGGTCGGTCACGGCCATGACGATCAGAAAGGACGCGTACCGGGCGTTGGAGGAGAACCATTTCTGTCCGTTGAGTATCCATTCGTCGCCCTCTTTGCGGGCCGCGCAGACGAACTCTTTGGGGTCGGCGCCGGCTTGGGGCTCGGTCATGGAGAAGCAGGAGACGATCTCGCCGTCGAGCAGTGGTTGCAGGTAACGGTCCTTCTGCTCGGCGGTCCCGAACATTGCCAGGATCTCGGCGTTACCGGTGTCCGGTGCCGCGGTGCCAAAGACCGTCGGTGCCCACATGGATCGGCCAAGGATCTCGTTCAGCAATGCCAGTCGTAGCTGCCCGTAGCCCTGGCCGCCCAGCTCGGGACCGAGGTGACAGGCCCACAGCCCTTCGTCCCGGACACGCTGCTGCAGAGGTCCCAGGATGGCCCGGGCGGCCTTGTTCGCCGTGTTGTACGGCTGCCCGAGATGCGGGAAGAGCAGATCCAGCGGCTCGCATTCCGCGCGGACAAATTCCTCTGCCCAATCCAGTTTTTCTTGAAATTCGGGGTCGGTCTGAAATTCCCACATATGCCGATGCTTCCTTTGGTTGGCGGGTGACGAAGGGATGCTCTGCGGTCGGCCCCGCGCTGCCGGCGGAGTCCCGAGAGCCGATCACGGGTGGCGGCTTCCGGCCAGGCAGAAGCGCAGCAGGTGGTCGCGCTCGGAGTCCGATGGCGACTCGCCGGACTCCAGATAGGTTGACATCATCGCGAGGACGAGCGTCTGGATGAACCTGGCCGTGCGGTCCGGCTGGTCGACGCCCCCGTCGCGCAGGATCTCGGTGAGCAGTCCCAGGATTCGGCGGTGGCCGACCGGGGCGATCTCGCTGTCGCCGCGCGCAATCTGGTTCACGTTCCACAGAATCGCCGAACTCATCTCGGCGAGCTCGGGGTCGTCGATCTGCGCGAGCAGCCCGGTGATCCAGGCCGACAGCCGAGCGGTCAGCCCGCGCTGCCGGGACACCCGCAGGCGCAGATAGTGATAGATGTCGAGCAGGCCCTGCTCATAGGTGGCGACAATCAGGTCGTCTCGTCCCCGAAAGTGCCGGTAGAAGGCCTGATTCGACAGACCGGCCTCGGCCAGGATGTCGGCGACCCGGGGGCTCGAGGTGCGCCCACACCGGGCCATCACCGTCTGTGCGGCGGTGATGAGGGTCCGGACCTCGTCGTCGTAGGATGCCTGGCGTGCCGCGCCGGCCGGCCGTCTGAGCCGGCGTCCACCGGCGACGACGGGAGGGTCGGTTGCCATCGTGCCGATGATCGTCATGTCGGGACTCCTTCTCGTGATCGACTGGTGCGGCGCAGAGTTCAGTAGCCGACCAAGGTCCTGGCCTCGGCGACGAGTGCCGGCAACGCCGGTTCCATCTGCTGGAACGACCGGCTCAGTGTTCCCTTCCGGCGGGCGCGCTTGATCAGCAAACCGGTGGCGGCAGCCTCCTTGTAGCGAGTCAGGGCATGGAACCATTCGAGGTCGCGGACCGCGGTGCCGACTGCTTCTTCGTAGCCTGCCACGACCTCGGTGATGGCGGGCGTGCCGCACGGCTGTGAGCCCGCCGCCGCCGGGTGACCGGCCTCGTCGGTGAAGTAGGCGAGCCAAGACAGATCGATACGTGGATCGCCGACCGACCAGATCTCCCAGTCGATGATCGCCGTGATCCGATCGCCGACGCAGAGCGTGTTCCCGAGCCGGAAGTCGCCGTGATTGATCACCGGGGCGACGGGTTCGGGCATGGTGGCACTCAGTGCGTCGGCAGCCGAGCGGTAGTCGCCCT
Source organism: Gordonia sp. (in: high G+C Gram-positive bacteria) (assembly GCA_047605505.1). GTDB lineage: Bacteria > Actinomycetota > Actinomycetes > Mycobacteriales > Mycobacteriaceae > Gordonia. Next base: position 49,390 of record JASGFO010000002.1, read on the forward strand.
GCAGATCGGCCGGTACCGTCTCGAAGGCCCTGGTCCACCGGTCGATCTCGGCGGCGAGCGGGACCGGTGCCTCCAGTCCCAGGCCGAGTGCTGCGGGCCGGAGCCGGTGCAGGTTGCCCAGCATCCGGACGGCGTCGAGGAATCGGTGCCGGGTCTGCTCCCGGGTGGCCGGATCGCGCGGGCGTTCGGCATCGAGGAGGGGTTCGGTGCATTCCCCGGGGATCATGTCCATGGCGATGAGCGGCGGCCGCTCGGGCGGAGAGCCCGGATCGCTGAACCGGATGGCAGGCACCGCAACGCCGTCGGCGCCGGCCAGCGCGGACATCACCCGCCCCTGGCGGAGCACGTCACGGTTGCGGACCGGCGGGAGACCAGGGGGCGCGATCTTGATGACAAGCGCTTCCCCTCCGTCCTCGACGGCCGCGATCTCGGCGATGAAAGTCAGACTTGAGGTGCCGCCGGTCAGTGGGCGGACTCGGTCGATGGCCGCGTCGGGACGCCATTGCCGTGCCGCCAGGCTCACGCGGTCGGTGATGTCGGCGATCAGGGAGTCGTCGGCCTGTGCCGGTGCTGCCATGGGAGTGCCCTGTCTGTGATTCGTTGTTGCCATTGGTGGTTCGTTGACCGGAAGTCCGTGGTATCGGTACTGCCCGGGCCACGGCGGCGCGCCGGAGCGGAGGTGTCAAGAGTCGGATGCGCCGCGCGTCGGATATCCGATGAGGCGCTGATCCGGCCGGCCGAAGGCCAATATCAGAATTGTATTCTGAGAACATGATTCTGGGTTTTTGGCGTGAAGTCAAGCCTGGCTCGGAGGTCTGCTCGAAATCGGGGGTATTCGGTGGGGTGCAGTCAGATCCCGAGCGAGGTCAAGACCTGGTCCAGATGGGAGATTGATTGCCGGACGGCGGAAAGATAACCGGTCTGCGCGATCCGTTCGCCCGGTGTCAACTCGATGTCGAAGACGCCGGTGTAGCCGCTTGCGGCGATGCTGCCGATGCGGTCTGATAGTGGGATATCACCCTCCCCGAGAACAACTTTCGGTCGGTTGTCGCCCTCGGCAATACAGTCGCCGACCTGGCACAGCGGAAAGCGTGCGGCGCGTTCGGTCAGCCAGTCGTCGAGGTCGGGATCGTCCCAGAGGTGATAGAGATCCAGGCAGGTGTCGAGACCGGCCTGCGCCAGCGGGTCCATCTGCGCCAGCGATGTCACGAACGACACCGCGGCGAAGAGGGGCAGGGTGGGTTCGATCGCCAGCGGTATCCCGCATTCGATCGCACGCGCTCGCGCCGGTTCGATGAACTCGAGAAAGGTGGCGACGGAGAAGTCGTGGTCACCGATCAATGGCCCGGTGACCGTATACACCGCACCGGCTTTCAGCTCGGCAGCGGCATCGACGGTATCGATGATCGACCGGCGCATCGCCGGCCACGTCGAACGGTCGGCGAGGGTTTTCGGGTACGGGGCGATGAGCGCATCGACACCGATGCCGGATCGCTCGTAGAGCGTTATGGCCTTGTCCCAGCCGAATACCTCGAGGACCGAGCCCTGTGCGGTGGTGTGGCCAACACCGAGGTCACCCAGCGCGGTGACCGCGCCGATCGCGTCGAGGTCGGGAAAGTTGAGTGAACTGACGGAAATCCGGTCATGCATGGTGTCCTCCGGGGGGTGGGTGGTGACGGCGGCAGGTCAGGTGGCCGTGCCCGCGGTCGGCGACAGATCGATGGGGCCGAGCTGCGTGGCGGTGAGCAATGCGCTGATATCGACGCCGAGGCCGCTGGCCGCGGAGCGGACGGCCTGCACGTCCTTTCTCAGATATCCGGCCACCCGGGCGGCATACGCGTCGATGCCCGAGCCGGTGCGCGCGAGGTGGCCGATGGCGGCACTCATCCCGCTCGAGTCGGCCAGGACGCGCAGCAGGGTGTCCTCGGAGATGCCCAGCGAGCGGCCCGCAGCGAGTGCGGACAGGGCGAGTTGGGTGTGCGCGGCAAATAATGCGTTGTTGAGCAACTTGACGGTCAGCGCGGTGCCATGGCCCCCGGTGACGTGGATGGTGTTCGTGTAGGCGCTGATGACCTGCCGCACCGTATCGATCGCGTCGATGTGGCCGCCGAGCATGACGGTGAGCCGGCCGTCGAGTACCGCGGCCGGCGTACCGCTGAACGGTGCCTCGACCACCGCGACCCCACGGTCGCCTGCCTGCGCGGCCAGGGTCTCGATGGTGGCGGGCAGGCAGGTGGTGTGCGAGACGAAGATGCTGTGGCTGTGCATGCCTGCGATGATCTCGGCGCCGACCCGGGCGAGCTGGGAATCGTCGAAGACACATCCGATTACCACATCGGCAGCAGCGAGGTCGCCAGGTGCAGAGGCGATCTCGGCCCCGTACCCGATCAGGCGCCCGATGACGTCGGGGCGTCGCGCGTACACGATCACCCGGTATCCAGCGCCGGTGAGCCGCCGCACCATCGGCTCGCCGATCTTGCCTGCGCCGACGAAGCCCACACGAATATCGGTCATGTCCATGTGTCAGCCGCGGCCGACACCCCACACGATCGTCTTGGTCTGGAGAAACTCATCCAGGCCCGCGGCGCCGCGTTCGCGGCCCAGTCCACTCTGCTTGTACCCACCGAACGGGCCGTCCGGGTTGATGGTCCCGCCGCCGCCGTTGATCGTGACGTATCCGGTGCGCAGGCGCTGCGCAATCTGGTACGCCCGGATGGGATCACGGGCCCACACACCGCCCGCGAGCCCGAAGTCGCTGTCGTTGGCGATCGCGACCGCCTCGTCGTCGGTGTCGAACGGCATGATGATCGCGACCGGGCCGAAGAATTCGCGGCGGGCGATGGTCATCGAGTTGGTCGCGTTGACGAACAGCGTGGGTTCGAGGAAAAATCCCTTCTCCAGATGCCTCGGGCGACCACCGCCGACGGCCAGGGTGGCGCCCTCGGCCACCCCGGTGGCGATGAGCTCCTCGACGTGCGCCCGCTGTGCGGCGCTGCCCACCGGGCCCATGTCCACGTCACCGCCCCCGGGATCCCCCACGCGGACCGCCGACAGTGCGGCCGAGACGAGTTCGACGAGCTCGTCATGGCGGGTCCGATGGACGAGCGTGCGGGTGAGGAAGGCACAGCCTTGGCCGGCATGCAGGATGGTGTCGCGGACGACGGAGCCGACCGCCCGCGAGAGGTCGGCGTCGTCGCAGAGAATATTCGCCGACTTGCCGCCCAGTTCCAGGACGACCTTTTTCAGCGTCGGCGCGGCCTGTTCGAAGACCCGTCGCCCGACGCCGTCCGAACCGGTGAAGCTGACGACGTCGACCGCGGGACTGGTGCCCAGTTCCTGGCCGACCTCGGCATCGCCGGGAACGATGTTGAGCACACCGGCGGGCAGGCCCGCCTCGTCGGCGATCTCGCCGAGGATCAGCGCTTCGAGGGGGGTGGTCGGTGCCGGTTTGAGCACCGCGGTGCATCCGGCGGCGAGTGCCGGGCCCAGCTTCATCAGGTTGAGCAGAAATGGAAAGTTGTAGGCGGAGATGAGCGCCGCCACGCCGAATGGTTCCCGGCGGACCACGCCTTGCCCGATACCGTTTCCGAACGCAGGCGGCAGCGGGGTCTCCCACGGATACGCCATCATCACCCGCTCGGCCAGATCACGGAAGTGACTGATCGGAATGCCGGTCTGGAAGGTCTCCGCACCCGGTCGGGTACTGCCTGCCTCGGCGATGTTGAGCTCGACGATCTCGGCTTGACGCTTCTCCATGATGGTGGCCATCCGGAGCAGCGTCGCCGCACGTTCGGCGACCGACAGGAGCGGCCACGGCCCCGAGTCGAAGGCACGTCGCGCCGCACCGATCGCCGCGAGCGCGTCCGCGCGACCGCCGACGGGTGCCGATCCGATCGGCTCCTCGGTCGCCGGATTGATCACCGGTTGGGTCCGCGCCGAGGCCGGCGGAACCCATTGGCCGTCGAGGTAGAGGTGAGGGTAGTCGGTGGTCATCGCGTCTCCTGCGGCACTCACGCCAGGGCGTAGGGCTGGGTGTGCTTGAGCGCGGTACCGGCGTCGACCTTCATTTGCAGGCCGGTGACGAAGGCGGCGTCGTCGGAGGCGAGGAACACCACGGCCTTGCTGATCTCGATCGGCTCGACCCACGGAACGGGCATCGGCTGATTGGCGTAGAAGGCGCCTTCGGCGTCCTCGCGTGTCGGCTCGGACAGATCCGGCCGGTACACACGATACATCGGTGGACTCTGCAGCATGTCGGTATTGCAGTTCGTCGGGTGGATCGCGTTGACCCGGATGGATTCCGGTGCCAGTGCCTGCGCGAGATCGTGGACGTAGTTCGCGACCCCCCGCTTGGCGTGGCTGTATCCCTTCCCACCCGCTCCGAGCGCGGGATTGTCGGTGCCGCCTTTCATCAAGGCGGCGACCGATCCGGTCGCGATGATCGACGCGCCGGCACGCAGGTGCGGGTACGCGGCGCTCACCGTGTTGATCACGCCGACGAGGTCGACGTCGACCGCATCGAGGAACGCTTTGCGGGGAACGTCGCCGAGTGGGCAGATGCCCGCGTTGGCGACCACGACGTGCAGGCCGCCCAGTTCCGCGACGGCGTCGCCGATGGCCGCGCGCAGCTGCTGGGGTTCGCGGACGTCGGCGACCGTTGCGAGGCACCGGCGGCCTTCCTTCTCGACCAGCCGCGCGGTCTCCGCCAGATCCTCCGGGGTGGCCAGGGGATAGGCGTTGGTGTCGATGTCGGCGCAGATGTCGAGCGCGATGATGTCGGCGCCTTCCGCGGCCAGGAGCACAGCGTGGCTGCGTCCTTGCCCGCGTGCGGCGCCGGTGATCACGGCGACCTTGCCATCGAGCTTTCCCATGGCGGTGTTCCTCTCGTATGCCGGACGGACCCGGGGCCTGCCGGCGAAGCCGGGGGCGTGCACGTCGTCATGCCGAGCCCCCGGGGGCAGGCCCAGAGATATAACTAGTCATACCTTGTGCTGTGCGTCACTGCAATGGTGGGCTCGCATCCGTGATGGCAGGAGCGCACGCCGGGCGCAAAACAGCTGGTCAGCGGAGACTATCGGCGGCACACTTTACTTCTAGGGTGATGTGAGTAACATGGAGAGTCATCCACCTAGTTAAACTAGTGACCCTGTTACCGAGACTTATGGAGGTGTCTACCGTGCCCTTGCGCGACGACATGCAACTCATCTCGACCGATGACCATCTGATCGAGCATCCGCGTCTATGGCAGGACCGGTTGCCCCGGAAGTACCTCGACGCGGGTCCGCGCATCATCGAGAAGGAGATGCCACGATCGATCCATGCCGGGGATGGCGGCCGCGACAAGGTCGGGACGAAACTCGCCGAGGTCTGGCAGTACGAGGAGCGCATCTACCCC
>JASGFO010000003.1:0-50595 GCA_047605505.1 Gordonia sp. (in: high G+C Gram-positive bacteria)
CCGACCCCGCGGCCGGGCCGGTGCCCGCCCATCTCACCTCGGCCGGCTGGCTGGTCGCCGACCTCGGAACCGGCCGGGTCATCGCGGCCAAGGATCCGCACGGACGCTACCGTCCGGCGTCGACCATCAAGGTACTGCTCTCGCTTGCGGTCCTCGACAAGCTCGATCTCGACACCGTCGTCGAGCCGACCGTCGAGGATTGGAGTGCCGAGGGCGATTCCTGCGGCATGGGGCCGCGCGGACACTACACCGTGCGCGATCTGCTCACCGGCCTGCTGCTGGTGTCGGGCAACGACTGCGCCCACGCGCTGGCCCGGACGATCGGCGGTGGCAGTGCCGCGGGCGGGGTGGCCCGGATGAACGAGATCGCCGCGGGTCTGCACGCAACCGATACGCGCGCGACGAGTCCGTCGGGTCTGGATGCGGCCGGGATGTCCACCTCGCCCTACGACGAGGCACTCATCTTCCGGGCCGCGATGGCCAATCCGACCTTCCGCACGATCGTCGCCACGACCACCTACCATTTCCCCGGATATCCTCGGCGGCTGGATGTCCCCGGCGATACCGACCACCCGGGATATGAAATGCAGAACTCCAATCAGCTTCTGCAACAAGGCTATCCCGGAATGATCGGGGGTAAGACCGGCTACACCGACGACGCCAAGAAAACGTTCGTCGGCGCCGTCGAACGTCACGGCCGCACCATCGTGATCGTCCAGATGTACGGCTTGGCCACCGCGAACAACAGTTATTGGACGCAGGCCGAGAGTCTGTTCGACTACGGTTTCCGGGCCCCGGACCAGATCGCCGTCGGCACTCTCGCCGACCCCGTGCAAACCCCCGGACACCACGACGATCCGCCGCGGTCATCCTCGCCGACCGCACAGCCGCAGCAGACCCGCGCACACTCCGACGACAGTTCGCACACCTCTCGGTGGATTCTCCTCGGGCTCGGCGGGGCACTCACACTCACCCTGATCGCGGTGGTGATCACCGGCCGTGCACGCGGCCGCCGGCGGTGATCGTCACCGTCGGCGCAGCCGGGCGGCCGCGGCCCCGACGGCCGCTCCGGTCGCCACCGCCGCCGCGACGGCACCGGCCCGCGGCATCGGATTCACCTCGACCGTCGGCCGGACCACCACCGGTGGCGCCGGCGCCTCCTCGAGCTCGTCGACGATGGTGAACCGCTCGTTGCTCGGGGCGGTGGCACACCAGGCGGTGGCGTAGAGGATGATCCGCGCGGCGAGATAGGCGAAGACCATCACGCCGATGAGCGGACCGAACGCGACACCCGCCGGACTCGACAGCACCGTTTTCAGGTAGATCCCGCCCAGCGACTTGACCATCTCGAAGGCGATCGCGGTGACCAGGCCGGCCTTGGCCGCGTTCCGGAACGGCAAGGGCACCAACGGCAGCCGGGTCAGCATCAACGTGAACAGCACCCAGCCCGCGAGCACGGAAATCGCGATCGCCACCCCCCGCAGCAAGGGCGGCACCCAGCTCGCGTCGGCAAGCCCCACCAGATCGAGCAGTTCCTTGACGATCTTGCCGCCGTTGGCCAGGGTGCTCAGCCCGAGCGTGACCACGAACGCCAGCCCGAGCACGACAAAGGTGGCCAGGTCGGTGAGCTTGGACATGACCGCATTGCGCTTGACCCGCCCGCCGAACATCTCGGTCATCCCCAGTCGCACCCCGGACATCCAGCCGATTCCGGTGAAGGCCGCGCCGAAGAGACCGAGGAGGCCGACGGTGGACCGCGACCGGATCGCCGAGTCGATGACCCCGGACACCTGGGTGCCCAGCGAACCCGGTAGCTGCTTGACCACGGCCTCCTTGATCTCGTCGATCAGGGTCGGCTGGCTGGCCAGCACGAAACCACCGATCGCGAAGGCCACCATGATGATCGGGACCAAGGCGAGGATGCCGGTGAAGGCGATGCTCGCGGCATGCTGGTTGCCGCGGCGGACGGTGTAGCGATCCTGCATCAGGATCAGGTGATCCAGCCAGGGCCACCGCTGACGCAACCGTGCGAAGAACTCCTTCGCCGTCGTGATGAATGCCTTGCCCTGATCAACCGCCGCCGCCATTGCGCGATCCGCCTTCCCCGATGAGCCGTGAGCATCGGCCGGCACGGGCGCAAAGGTGGCTACGGCCGTGCGGGCGCCAGGAACCCAACCTTGTCATAGACCGAGGCCAGGGTCACGGCGGCGACCTCCCGGGCGCGTTCGGCGCCGCGTGCCAGAATCGCGTCGAGTTCGGCGGGATCGTCGAGGTAGGCATCGACCTGCTGCCGCAGCGGGGTCACGAAATCGGCGATGATCTCGGCCGTATCGACCTTGAGCTGCCCGTATCCCTTGCCCGCGTAGGCGGCGACGAGATCGTCGATGGACTGCCCGGACAGCGCCGAGGCGATGGTGAGCAGGTTGGCGATCCCGGGCTTGTGCTCCCGGTCGAACACGATCTCGCTGCCGGTGTCGGTGACCGCCGAACGGATCTTCTTCGCCGAGCGCTTCGGATCGTCGAGCAGGTTGACCAGGCCCTTGTCGGTCTCGGCCGACTTGCTCATCTTCGCCGTCGGATTCTGCAGGTCGTAGATCTTGGCGAACTCGGTCACGATATGCGCCTTCGGCACCGTGAACACGGTGCCGAATCGCTTGTTGAAGCGTTGGGCGAGATCACGGGTCAGTTCCAGGTGCTGACGCTGATCCTCACCGACCGGTACGGAGTCGACGTCGAACGCGAGAATGTCGGCGGCCATCAGAATCGGATAGGTGAACAGCCCCACCCCCGCGGCGTCGGTGCCGTTCTTGGCGGATTTGTCCTTGAACTGGGTCATCCGGCCGGCCTCGCCGAAACCGGTGATGCACTGCAGAACCCAGGTCAGTTGCGCGATCTCCGGGATATGCGACTGGACGTACACCGTCGCCCGCTGCGGGTCGACGCCGAGCGCCAGCAGTTGCGCCACCGACATCCGCGTCCGCTGAGCCAGCGTCGTGGGATCGAATGCGGCAGTGAGCGCGTGCATGTCGGGGATGAAGTAGAACGCGTCGAATTCGTCCTGCAACTGCACCCATTGTCTGACCGCCCCCAGGTAGTTGCCCAGATGGAACGAATCACTGGTGGGCTGGATGCCCGACAGCACCCGCCGCCGCGGCGCGGGGGTGGACTCACCGGTCGTGTCACTCATGGATCCCAGTCTGTCAGGTGCGGGTGCCGCACCGTCACACCACGTGTTCACCACCGGGTCGACCCGGCGGTGGGGCTATTGGTCTATTCGTAGACCACGGTGACCGGGGCGTGGTCGGACCAGCGCCGGTCATAGGCGCTCGCGCGCTCGGTCCGGGCGCGCACCGCCCGCCGGGCCAGTGTCGCGGTGGCCAGCTGGTAGTCGATACGCCACCCGGAATCGTTGTCGAAGGCCTTGCCGCGCCACGACCACCACGAGAACGGACCCGCCTCGGCGTCGGGATGCAGCTCACGCACCACATCACGCCAGCCACCGGTCAGGCGTTGCGCAACCCAGTCCCGCTCATGCGGCAGAAAGCCGGGGCTACGCAGGTTGCCCTTCCAGTTCTTGATGTCCACCTCGGCCGGGGCGATGTTCCAGTCCCCACCCACCACCACCCCGCGGCGCCGCCGCGCCGTCCGCGTCAGATGCTCCCCGAACTCGGCGAGGAACCGCTTCTTCTCCGCGTACTTCTCGGCATCCTTGGCCGACGACGAGGCCGTCGGGGCCGCCGCACCCTTGGGCAGGTACAGGCTCGCGACCGTCAGCGCACCCAGGGTGGCGTCGTCGAAATCGGTCTCCAGATAGCGTCCGGTGGCGTCGAACTCGGCACTGCCGAAACCGACCCGGACCGCGGTCGGCGCCGATCGGCTGAGCACCCCGACGCCGGCGTGCCCCTTGACGACCGAGTCGGTCATCGACAGGTGCCAGCCGGCCGCCAGCGCCGGCCGCAAGGCGTCGTGTGCCTGATCGTGGTCGGCGCGGATCTCCTGCAGCAGCACGATGTCGGCATCGGTCGAGGACAGCCAGGCAAGCATCCCCGGATTCACCTCGGAGCGCTGCTTGACCGCGGCGCGAATCCCGTTGACGTTGACGGTGGTGATGGTGGTCGGCACGACGGTGCAGACTACCGGTGCCCCGTGGGCGCCCGGACCGCACGCCGCCCGGTCACCACCGCGACGAGCAGCACGAGGATGCCCGCGACCGCCAGGCCTGCCCCGACCACCGACGGGGAACGGTAGCCGTATCCGGCGGCGATGACCGTCCCGCCCAGCCAGGCACCGGCCGCGTTGGCGATGTTGAGGGCCGAGTGGTTCAGGGCGGCGGCGAGGGTCTGCGCGTCGTCGGCGACGTCCATCAGTCGGGTCTGCAGCGCCGGCACGGTGCCGGCCCCCACCAATCCGACCAAGAAGGTGAGGATCAGCGCCGCCGGTAGATACCGGCCGAACCCGGCGAACGCGGCCAGCACGACGGCGGTGCCCGCGAGTCCCCCGGCGACGGTTCCCGACACGGAACGGTCGGCGAGAATCCCGCCGACGACGTTGCCGGCGATCATGCCGAGCCCGAAGAGCATGAGTGCCAGCGGCACCAGCCCCGAGGGCAGTCCGGATACCGAGGTCAGCGCGGTGTTGATGTAGGTGTAGAAGGCGAACATCCCGCCGAACCCGACGGTGCCGATGAGCAGGGTGAACCACACCTGCGGGCGGCGCAACGCGCCGAGCTCGGTCAGCGGGTTGGTCGCCGCCATCCCCGACAGCGGCGGCAGACTGCACAGCAGCGCCACGACGGTGGCGAGCGCGACGAGGACCACCATCACGTACGCGGCCCGCCAGCCGAGATGGTCACCCACCCAGGCGGCGAGGGGCACCCCGGCGACATTGGCCACCGCAAGCCCCAACAGCACCCGTCCGACGGCCGTGGCCCGGCCGCGGGGACCGGCGAGATGCGCCGCGACCAGCACCGCGACCCCGAAGTACGCGCCATGCGGCAGCCCGGCCACGAAGCGGGCGATCAGCAGTGGGGCGAATCCGGGTGCGCAGACCGTGGCGAGATTGCCCACGGCGAACGCGGCCATCAGGGCGACGAGCACGGTGCGGCGTGACATCCGGGCGGTCAGCGCGGCGATCACGGGCGCACCGACGACCACACCGAGTGCGTACGCCGAGACCAACCGCCCGGCGGTGGGCTCGCCGACACCCATCGACGCGGCGATGTCCGGCAGCAGTCCCATCGACACGAACTCGGTGGTGCCGATGCCGAATCCGCCGAGCGCCAGGGCCAGGATCGCCCAGCGATGCCCGATACGGGCGGTGCTCGACGCCGATCCGGCGGCCGATCCGGTGGCGGTGATGTCTTCGTGGGGCACGGCGATATTCAACGAACCCGGCCCGCCCACCGATACCCGCATCGGCACGTGAGGTCGTTCACACCGCGGCCGACCTCAGTCCTGGCTGCTCCCGCGCGCACCGCTGGCAGATCGCGGCCACCGCACCGGACCCGCCGACCAGGGTTGCAACCGGCGCGATCAGGAGGGTTCCCGGCCTCGACGGCCCGTGTTATATCCTTGTCGCCAGGTCATGAGCATCAGCGCGAAGCCCCGGCTTGCTGATCGGCAACCCTCCAACCGCGGTGGGGTGCTCCGGGTGATGACCGGGTTGTGAGGATGCCAGATGCCATCCCCGACAAGCGCGGGTCCGAAGGTCGGACCCCAACCTCAGGGTCCCCGTGATCCTGCCGACCGTAAGGAAGGGATTCATTCCCCATGTCTGACGCAGCCAACGACGGCTCCGTGAACCCGGCCGACAGCTGGAGCTTCGAGACCAAGCAGATCCATGCGGGGCAGACCGCCGATGCCGTGACCAACGCTCGCGCGCTGCCGATCTACCAGACCACCTCATACACCTTCAACGACACCGCGCACGCGGCGAACCTGTTCGGCCTGGCGGAACCGGGCAACATCTACACCCGCATCATGAACCCGACGCAGGACGTCGTCGAGCAGCGCGTCGCCGCCCTCGAGGGCGGTGTCGCCGCGCTGCTGGTGGCCTCCGGCCAGGCCGCCGAGACCTATGCGATCCTCAACATCGTCGAGACCGGCGGTCACGTCGTGTCGAGCCCGCGGCTCTACGGTGGCACCTACAACCTGTTCCACTACACCCTGCCGAAGCTGGGTATCGAGGTCACCTTCGTCGACGATCCCGAGGACCTCGAGTCGTGGCAAGCCGCCATCCGGCCCACCACCCGCGCCCTCTACGGTGAGACGATCTCCAATCCCAACAACGAGATCCTCGACATCCCCGGGATCTCCGGTGTCGCCCACCGCAATGGTCTGCCGCTGATCGTCGACAACACCGTCGCGACCCCGTACCTGCTGAATCCGCTCGCCCACGGCGCCGACATCGTCGTGCACTCGGCGACCAAGTACATCGGCGGCCACGGCACCGCCATCGGCGGCGTGATCGTCGACGGCGGCACCTTCGACTGGCGGGTCCAGCGGGACGGGGAGGATCTGTTCCCCGGTTTCACCACCCCCGACCCCAGCTACCACGGCGCGGTCTTCGCCGATCTCGGCGCGCCCGCCTATGCGCTCAAGGCGCGCGTCCAGCTGCTGCGGGACACGGGTGCGGCGATCTCGCCGTTCAACGCCTTCCTGCTGGCGCAGGGCCTCGAGACGCTGAGCCTGCGCATCGAGCGTCATGTCGCCAACGCCGGCAAGGTCGCCGAATACCTGAGTGCGCACGATCAGGTGGAGTCGGTGGCCTACGCCGGGCTGCCGTCGTCGCCGTGGTATGAGCGCGGACAGCAGCTGGCGCCCAAGGGGCAGGGCGCGATCATCGCCTTCGAGATCGCCGGCGGCGTCGACGCGGGCAAGCGCTTCGTCGATGCACTGAGCCTGCACAGTCATGTCGCCAACATCGGCGATGTGCGCTCACTGGTCATCCATCCGGCCTCCACCACGCACAGCCAGCTCACCCCCGAGGAGCAGCTCGCCGCGGGCGTCACCCCCGGCCTGGTCCGGCTGGCGGTCGGCATCGAGGGAATCGCGGACATCCTCGCCGATCTCGACCAGGGCTTCGCCGCGGCCAAGTAGCAGGCAGCCGAGTAGACGAGAGTCACGTGTGAGAGGAGTACCCACCCCGTGTCGGTGACCATCGACCCGCAGGCATCACAGGCGCATCACCCCGACTGGGAGACCGTCCCGGACGGGCAGATGCTCAGCGTTCGCCTCGGTCCGATCGATCTCGACTCGGGGGGGCGGATCGACGACCTCACCCTGGCATTCCAGCGCTGGGGCACGGTGTCACCCCGGCGGGACAACGTCGTCGTGGCGTTGCATGCGCTCACCGGCGACTCCCATGTCACCGGCCCCACCGACGACGCCCATCCCACCCCGGGCTGGTGGGATGGGCTCGTCGGTCCGGGCTGTGCGGTCGACACCGACGAATGGTGTGTGATCGCGGCCAACGTGCTCGGCGGCTGCCGGGGGTCCACCGGTCCGGCGTCCCTGGATGCCGACGGGCGGCCCTGGGGGTCCCGGTTCCCGCAGATCACCGTGCTCGATCAGGTCCGCGCCGAGGTCGCGCTCATGGACGCGCTCGGCATCGACAATGTCGGTGCGGTCCTTGGCGGCTCGATGGGTGGTGCCCGCGCCCTCGAGTGGGTCCTCGAATACCCCGAAAGAGTCCGCACCGCACTGATTCTCGCGGTCGGTGCGCGCGCGACCGCCGATCAGATCGGCACCCAGACCACCCAGATCGCCGCGATCACCGGTGACCCGAATTGGCAGGGCGGCGACTACCACGGCACCGGACGGGCCCCGACCACCGGCCTCGGCATCGCCCGTCGGATCGCCCATCTCACCTATCGCAGCGAGGCCGAGCTCGACGAGCGGTTCGCCAACGTCCCCCAGGGCGACGAATCCCCGCTCCGCGGTGGTCGCTACGCGGTGGCCAGCTATCTCGATCATCAGGCGGACAAGCTGATCCAGCGGTTCGACGCCGGCAGCTACGTCGTCCTCAGCGAGGTCCTCAATCACCACGATGTCGGGCGGGGCCGCGGCGGGGTGGCCGCCGCGTTGCGCTCCTGTCAGGTGCCGGTCATCGTCGGCGGAATCGACTCCGACCGCCTCTACCCGATCCGGTTGCAGGAGGAGATCGCCACCGGCCTCGGGAACTGTGTCGGCGGACTGCAGGTCGTCCATTCCGACAACGGCCACGACGGCTTTCTCACCGAGTTCGACGCGGTCGCCGACCTGCTCAAGCAGACGATGGACCTCGCCCGCCGATAGCTCCTCGTCCGAGAGCGAGGTCGGTGCCCCCGCTTCGCGGCAGCGGGACCGGCCTCACCCGAGGCCATCACCCGTGTCACCGCTGTCGGACTCGGACTCCGTCGTCAGTGGCACCTCGGTCAGTGGCACCTCCGTGAGCGGTACCTCGGTCGGCGCGTCCGGTGTCTGCACCTCGGAGGCGTGGTCGCTGTTCGGTGTCGGATCGGGTGTCGTGCTCTCGGTGGGTGTGGTCGACGGCGCATCGGTCGAGGCCGACGGAGAGAGCGACGGCATGGTGATCGACGACCGCAGCGCGGGCGGCAGGAACTCCGGGGGGATCGGCCACGGCCAGGGTGTCTGATCCTCCGGCGGCGACAGCGTCAGCGTCGTCGTGTTCGACGTGGTCTGCGGCAGTTCGGTGGTCGCCCAGCCAGGATCCGGGATCGGTGCCACGACGGCGGGCGGCTCGCTCGACCGCGTGGTGCGCCGACGGACCGGCGAGCTCGCGGCGGTATCCCGCGGCACCGTCGTCGAGGCGTCGACGGTGGACTCGGTGACCGGATTCGACGGTGCCGGTGGGGGGCCGCCGCCGGTCAGGGTCGCGCCGAGAGCCGCCGCGGCGAGCGCCACACCGCACACGAGTGCCACCGCCACCGCCGCGGGCAGCACCGAGAGCCGACCCCGGCCGCGGCGGCCACCGATGAAGGTCAGTGCGGTCGGCGCGTCGGCGCTGCGGGCGGCGATCGCGGCACCGGTCGCGGCGGCGAGCTCGGGTGTCGGCGGGACGATCACCTCCAGTCCGGCACCGATCTCGCGGATCGCCGGGAGGTTCGCGAGGCCGCCGACCGCGACCAGCGCCTCGGGCGTGGTGCCGACGGCCCGGAGATCGGCAAGGTACTCGGCGACGGTGGCACGGGCCTCGGCGATCATCGGCCGGGCCACCTCGTCGAGCTGATCGGCCGACAAGGTCAGGGTGGCCGAACCGCCGGTCGAGGTAGCCGGGGCGGCCTCCTCCTTGGCCGTCCGACAGGCGCCGATGAGCACGTCCCGCCCGTAGCGGTCGGCGATCCAGGGACCGATCGACGCGTCGCTGCCGGCAACGTAGTCGGCGATCTGCGCGTCGAGCAGGCGACCGGCCGGGACCGGCACCCGACGGCGATCGTGAACCCGGCGGGTTGCCGGTTCCACCGTGTAAAGCGACATCCCCGTGTCACCGCAATCGGCCACGACCACCGCCCCGTAGCGGTCGATCCGGCCACTGCCCGACAGGTAGATCAGTACCGCTTCCTCATCGGTGACCGCATGGATCTGGCGCCGTGGCCCGGTCCCCGCGGACCACCCTTTGCGGCGGGTCTCGGCCCGGGTGGCGACGCCGATGACCCCGACCTTGCGGCCCTCGGCGCGGGCGGCGCCGAGCATCAGGTCGATGCCCGCGTTGACCCGGCTGACCGGATCGAGGCCGTCGGTCCGATCGACCTCCAGGACGCGCGACGATACGTCGCTGCGGCCCGCCTCGTCGCAGGTCAGCAAGGCGTATCGGATCATCCCCTCGCCGACGGAGACACCCAGCGACGTCGTGCCGCGAGGCGTCAGGTCATCGTCGGTGTCGAAGGCAGAAATGGCGGATCCCTAGCGTTGTCGGTTCTCCCGGTCTCGTGGCTGCGCCAACGATGGTGCGCCAACGATCCCGATGCGGCCCCCACGACGGTCACTCCACCCGCAGATGCGGAGCCGACACCCCAGTGTAATCAGTCTGTGCCCAATGGGTCGATCGATGTCGCCAACCACAGCATGAGGGCCCCGGTGCCCGCCATCGCCGCGACGTCGAAGGCCCGGCCCCGAACCTGCAGAAATCCGGCCCGGGTGGTCGGCAGCAGCGCACGCAAGAGTGCGCCGAGTAACAATGCGGAGCCAAAGACGAATGCGCCACGCCGCCAGCGATCGAACAGGACCAGACCGGCCGCGGCCACCACGCCGAGCATGACCAGCACGTAGGGGATCTGGGTGATCACTGTCCGCACCCCTCGTGCCCGGTGCCACCGCCGGATCCACCCGGGGGCGCCGCCGATCATGCGGGCGATCGCGCCGCGAGCTGGGCCTCGGCCCGCTCGATGACGTTGACCAACAGGAATGCCCGGGTCAGCGGTCCCACGCCACCGGGATTCGGGGAGACGGCGCCGGCCACCTCCCACACATCGGGGTGCACATCCCCGGCGAGCCCGTCATCGGTCCGGCTGACCCCGACGTCGATGACGGCGGCGCCGGGCCGGACCATGTCGGGGGTCACCAAGTGCGCGACGCCGGCCGCGGCGATCACGATGTCGGCGCGGGCCACCTCGGCGGCGAGATCCCGGGTGCCGGTGTGGCAGAGCGTCACCGTCGCGTTCTCGCTGCGGCGGGTGAGCAGCAGACCGATAGGGCGACCGATGGTGACGCCGCGGCCGATCACCGTCACGCGCGCACCGTCGAGCGGGATGTCATAGCGCCGGAGCAGATGGATCACACCGCGCGGGGTGCACGGCAGGGTGGACTGTGTGCCCAGCACCAGTCGGCCGAGATTGATCGGGTGCAACCCGTCGGCGTCCTTGTCCGGGGCGATGCGTTCGAGCGCCGCGTTCTCGTCGAGATGCCGCGGCAGCGGCAGTTGGACGATGTAGCCGGTGCAGGCCGGGTCCGCGTTGAGCTCGTCGATGACGGCGTTGAGTTCCTCGGTGGTCGTGTCGGCGGGCAGATCCTTGCGGATCGACGCCACGCCGATGCGGGCGCAGTCGCCGTGTTTGCCCTTCACGTAGGACCGCGAGCCCGGATCGTCGCCCACCAGGATGGTGCCGAGGCCGGGCACGATCCCGGCGGCCCGCAGGGCCTCCACCCGGGCGGCGAGGTCGGTGAAGATCTCGTCGCGGGTGAGCTTGCCATCGAGTCGTGTCGCGGTCACCCGACCATTGTTCCATCACCGACCCCGGCCGCCGGTGACGGGCCGGTCCCGGGTGGCCGGTCCCGGGGTGGCCGGCGACAGGTGGTCGGCACGGCCCGGGACAATGGCCCCATGTTCCGGATCATGTTCTATCAGCCGTGTATCCCGCCGAACACCGGCAACGCGATCCGGCTGGCCGCCAACACCGGCTGCGAGCTGCACCTGATCGAGCCGCTCGGCTTCTCGATGTCGGATGCGCAGCTCAGACGCGCAGGCCTCGACTATCACGAGATGGCGCGGGTGCGCGTGCATCCCGATCTCCGGACCGCGTGGGACCGGCTACGGCCGCGGCGGGTGTTCGCACTCACCGCGCACGCCGACCGCTACCACACCGACGTCGACTACGCGCCCGACGATGTCCTGCTGTTCGGGCCCGAGCCGACCGGCCTGCCCGCCGCGGTCCTCGACGACCCGAGGGTCACCGACCGCCTGCGCATCCCGATGCTGCCCGACCGCCGTTCCCACAATCTCGCCAATGCGGCGAGCATCGTCATCTACGAGGCCTGGCGGCAGAACGGCTTCGCGGGGGCGGTGTAAGGCATGTCGCGCGACTCTGCGGCCGGGGATCGGTGGCGCTCACCCCACCCGGAACCGTTTGGTCCGTGCGGTGGCGCCGCCGACGAGCACGATCTTGCTCTTGGGAACATCGAGATGCGCGGCGAGTACCTCGGCCACCGCCCTGTTGGCCTTGCCCTCCGTCGCCGGTTCCCGCACGTAGATCGTGATCGATCCGTCCGGCCCGGTCTCCACCAGCGGCCCCTTGCGGCTGCTCGGCTTGACGGTCACTATCACTTGCTCTGGCATCGCCACTTCCCCTCATATCCCACACCACCCGATCAGTGCCAATCACGTGACCGTGTCCCCACTCGAAGATCCATCCGTTGCAAGCGATCCGCGACCACCGTCACCGCCCCTTCGGCGTTCTGCACCCGGCCGCGAACCAGCAGCGCAGACGCCGAGTGTGCCAGGTCCCGGTACCGCGACCACAAACCCACCGAGCACACCACATTGACCATCCCGGTCTCGTCCTCCAGGTTGATGAAGGTCACCCCAGACGCTGTCGCAGGTCGTTGTCGATGGGTGACTGCCCCACCGACGAGAACGTGAGAGCCATCCGGCACAGACAATAGCCGGTCGGCCGGGATCACACCGAGTGCTTGCAGCCGCGGCCGCAAATACTGGGTCGGATACGACGTCGGGGTCACCCCGGTGGCCCAGGCATCGGTCGCGGCGAGCTCCACCTCCGACAGACCGGGCAAGGTCGGCGCGGCGGCGGCCGGCGTCAGGTCGAGATGATCGGCCCGCGCCGTCGCCGCCGAGCCGGCCTCCCAGAGCGCCTGCCGGCGACTGAGGCCGAAGCAGTCGAAGGCACCCGCACCGGCCAGGCCCTCCAGTTGCCGGGTGGTCAGCTCGGCCCGCCGGACCAGATCGGTCAGCCCGGTGTAGTCCCCGCCGGCCGCCCGGACCGCGACGATCCGCTCGGCCACCTCGTCCCCGATCCCCCGCACCGCACCCAGACCCAGCCGCACCTGTCGGCCTTCGGACTCGAGCGTCGCGAAGGACAGCGAGGTATTGATGTCGGGCCGGTGCACGGTCACCCCGTGCCGGCGGGCGTCGGCCACGAGCGATTGCGGCGAGTAGAAGCCCATCGGCTGCGCCCGGAGGAGCGCCGCGCAGAATGCCGCGGGATGATGCAATTTGAACCATGCCGAGTAGAAGACCAACGAGGCGAAACTTTGCGAATGACTTTCCGGGAACCCGAAATTGGCAAAGGCCGCAATCTTCTCATAGATGCGGTCGGCCCGCTCCCCGGTGATGCCGTGCAGGTTTTCCATCCCATCGTAGAACCGCCGGCGCAATGCCGCCATCTTCGCCGGCGACCGTTTCGAGCCCATCGCCCGGCGTAACTGATCTGCTTCGGTCGCAGTGAATCCGGCGACGTCGACGGCCAATTGCATGAGCTGCTCCTGAAACAGCGGCACCCCCAGGGTGCGGTCGAGGGCCCGCCTCATCGAGTCGTGTTCGACCGTCGCCGGCTCGGTCCCGTTGCGCCGCCGGAGGTAGGGGTGGACCGACCCGCCCTGGATCGGGCCGGGCCGGATCAGTGCGACCTCGACGACGAGGTCGTAGAAGTTGCGGGGTTTCAGCCGCGGCAGCGTGGCCATCTGGGCCCGTGACTCCACCTGGAACACCCCGACCGAGTCGGCGCGGCACAGCATGTCGTAGACGGCCTCCTCGGACAGGTCGAGTGTCGCCAGATCCACGACGATGCCCTGGTGCTCGGCGACGAGATCCATGGCGTAGTGCAGTGCCGAGAGCATCCCGAGGCCGAGCAGATCAAACTTGACCAGGCCGATGGCGGCGCAGTCGTCCTTGTCCCACTGCAGCACACTGCGATGGGCCATCCGCGCCCATTCGGTTGGCACGACATCGGCGATGGGCCGGTCGCAGATGACCATGCCGCCCGAGTGGATGCCGAGATGCCGGGGCATCCCGCCGATCTCCTCGGCCAGTTCCCGGACGTCGGCCGGCGCGGTGTCCGGGGCCCTGCTCCACGCGTCCTGCTGCCCGGGGGCATAGCCGAGCGCGCGGGCCACATCGCGCACCGACGAGCGCTGCCGATACGTGATGACATTGGCGACCTGGGCGCTGTATTCGCGACCGTATCGACGGTAGACGAATTGGATGGCCTCTTCCCGGCGGTCGGATTCGATGTCCACGTCGATGTCGGGCGGTCCGTCGCGCTCGGGTGAGAGAAATCGCTCGAACAGCAGATTGTTGCCGACCGGGTCGACGTTGGTGATACCAAGTGCATAGCACACCGCGGAATTGGCGGCACTGCCGCGACCCTGACACAGGATGTCGTTCTCCTTGCAGAAATCGACGATACTGGCGACGACCAGAAAATAGCCGGGGAAATCGAGGGTCGCGATGATGGCGAGCTCGTGCTCGATCTGCCGATAGGCATCGGGTCTCTCGGTGCGGGTGCCGTAACGTCGCGCGGCCCCGGCCCGGGCGCGTTCGGCCAGCCAGGTGTTCTCGGTGTATCCGTCGGGCACGTCGAACGGCGGCAGCTCGGGCGCGATCAGGCGCAGCTCGAAGGCGCAGTCGGCGGCGAGGTGCACCGCGGTGTCGATCGCCTCGGGATGCGCCGACAGCAGCCGGGCCATCTCGTCACCACTGCGCAGGTGCGCGCCGCCGACGCCGGGCATCCACCCGGCGATGGTGCCGACGTCGGAGCGGGCGCGTACGGCCGCGACGGCGAGGGCCGGCCTGCGGCGGGACGGGCCGGCGAAATGTGCGCCGGTGGTGGCCACGGTCGGCACCCGCATCCGGGTGGCCAGCCCGGCCAGTGCGGCATTGCGTTCGTCGTCGTCGGGCAGTCCCTGTGCGGTGAGCTCGACGGCCACCGATTCCCGTCCGTAGGTCTCGATGAGGGCGCCGAGCGCGGCCTGGGCCGCCGCCGGCCCACCCCGGTCCAGGGCCCGGCGCACCGCACCCTTACGGCAGCCGGTCAGGATCTGCCAGGCCCCGGCCGCATCGGCCAGCTTCTGCCGGTCATAGCGCAGCTTTCCCTTCTCGCCGCCGGACATGTGCGCGTCGGCGATCACCCGGGACAGCCGCCGGTAGCCCTCGACATCGCGGGCCAGCACGAGAAGATGCTCGCCGGGCGGATCCAGCACCCCCGTCCGGGCCACCGAATCGGCGGCCCGATCACCGCCGGAGCCCAGTGACAGTTCCGCACCGAAGATCGTCGGCAGGTCGAATTCCCTTGCCGCCTCGGCAAATCGGACGACACCGTAGAAGCCGTCGTGGTCGGTGATGGCGAGCGCGGTCAGATCGAGTCGCCGCGCCTCGGCGGCCATCTCCTCCGGCATCGAGGCGCCGTCGAGGAAACTGTAGGAACTGTGCGCGTGCAGCTCGGCGTAGGGCACCCGCGACGGTTCGACGATGAGGTCGGGGGCCACATACGGTTCACGGTGCGGCGACCAGGCCGGGGAATCGTTGCCGTCCCCCGGCCCGGCGAAGTCCCCGGCGTCGCCACGGCGGGCGCGCCCGGAGAGCACACGCTCCATCTCCGACCAGGTCGGCGGTCCGTTGTTCCATCCCATCCGGCCAGTATAGAACAAATATTCGATGTCAGTGGGTGGTGGGGTGGTGTCCGGTGGCCCGGACCACCACCGAGAGCGCCATTCCTTGCCGTCATCATCCCGAGATGACAGGGTTGGGTGCCGAGCCAACGGAAGGTACTCATGCCCAGCTACTTCATCACCGGCAGCAGCGGGTTCATCGGCCGGCGGGTGCTCGCCGGGCTCCTCGCGGCCGACGGGACCGCAACCGTTCATGCGCTGGTTCGCGAGTCGTCGCTGACCCGATTCACCGAACTGTTGACCGCACTGCCCGGTGGCGAGCGGGTGCAGGTGGTCCTCGGCGACCTGACCGCCCCGCGGCTGGGCCTGGCCCCCGAGGTCGACGAGGCCCTCCACGTCGATCACGTCGTCCACCTCGGCGCGATCTACGACATGGCCGCCGACGCCGAGTCCCAGCATCAGGCCAACGTGCTCGGCACCGATCGGGTCGCCGATTTCGCGGTCCGCCACGACGCACTGTGTCATCACATCTCCTCGATCGCGGTCGCCGGGGATCACCGTGGCCCGTTCACCGAGGCGGACTTCGATCTCGGCCAGCAGTTTCCCACCCCCTATCACCGCACCAAATTCGAGGCCGAGTCGATCGTGCGGCATCGCGTCGGGCTGCGCTGGCGGGTCTATCGGCCGTCGGTGGTGGTCGGCGATTCCCGCACCGGCGAGATGGACAAGATCGACGGCCCGTATCACTTCTTCGGACGGCTGGGGCAGCTCGGCGCCCTGCCGTCGGCGGTGCCGATCCCGTTCCCGAATCTCGGGCGGATCAACCTGGTTCCGGTCGACTACGTCGTCGAGGCGCTGCTCGCCCTGATACCACTCGAGCCCGACGTGAGCGGTCGGGTGTTCCACCTGGGCGATCCGGCCGCCACCTCCGTCACCGACATGTACAACGCACTCGCCCCGGCCTTCGGCGGGCCGCAGGCCTACACCGCCGTTCCGCATGCCCTGGTCGCGCCCGCGATGTTCCTCGCCGGCCGGGCACCGTTGCGGATCGGCCGGGATCTGCTCGCCACCCAGGAGGGCGTCCCCCCGGCCCTGCTCGACGCGACCGCGTTGCCCGTGGACTTCCGGTCGGATCAGACCGTCGACCTGCTCGCCCCGCTGGGGGTGCAGCCGCGGGGTCTGCGCGACTACGGCCCCCGGCTGTGGAGGTACTGGTATGACCATCTCGATCCGGCCCGGCATCGCCGCACCGATCCCCGTGGACCGTTGGTGGGCAAGGTCGTGCTGATCACCGGCGGCTCGGCCGGAATCGGCAAGGCCACCGCCCGCAAATGCGTCGCCCGCGGCGCGACCACCGTCATCGTCGCCCGGAATGCCGGCGACCTTGACAATGCCACAGCAGAATTGAACGAGATCACACCCAAACCGGGACTTCCTGCGGGACGCGCGTACTCCTACGTCTGCGACGTCACCGACTCCGAGTCGGTGCTCACCACCGTGAAGACGGTGCTCGCCGAGCATGACCACATCGACGTCCTGGTCAACAATGCCGGGCGATCGATCCGGCGCGCCACCATCAATGCCGTCGACCGCTCCCACGACTATCACCGGGTGATGGCGGTCAACTACTTCGGTGCGGTCAACATGATCTTGGCCGTGCTGCCGCACTGGACCGAACGCCGCAGCGGCCACGTGGTGAACGTGACGTCGATCGAGGTGCAGGCGCGCGCCGGCCGGTTCGGCGCATATGCCGCCTCCAAGGCGGCGCTGGAGGCGTTCACCGACACGCTCGCCGTCGAGACCCTGTCCGAGCACCTCACCTTCACCAACGTGCGACTGCCCCTGGTGCGGACCCGGATGATCACGCCGACCGACAGCTACCGTGAGGCGATGCGGGTGTGGAATGTCGACAAGGCAGCCGCCCATGTCCTCGACGCGATCCTGCGCAGGCCCCCACGCATCTCCACGCCGCTCGGCAATCTGGCGGCGCTGGGGCGTTTCTTCGCGCCGCGCCTGACCACCCGTGTCCTGCATCAGGGATACCTGCTCAGCTCCGAGTCGGCGGCGGCGCTGGGGCGGGCGCGGGTCGACGTCGGCAAGTCGGAGTGATGGATACCCCCTACCTCGCCGTGGATCTGCCCCGCCTCGACACCAATCTGGCGGCGATGGCCATCCAGGGCGCCGAACTGTTCCTCGACATTCGGCCCCACGTCAAGACACACAAGTGCATTGAACTCGCCCGCCGCCAGATTGCCTGCGGTGCCGCGGGGTTGACCGTGGCCACCATCGGTGAGGCCGAGGTCTTCGCGGCCGCTGCCGAGGTGACCGGCTGCACCGACGTGTTCATCGCCTATCCGCTGTGGGTGACCGCGGACAAGGGCGCACGACTGCGCACACTCGCCGAGCGAATATCGGTGCGGGTGGGGGTGGATTCGGTGGCCGGCGCCCAACAGCTGGCCGGCGCGGTGGCCGGCGCGGCGATCGAGGTGCTCGTCGAGGTCGATTCCGGACACCACCGCACCGGGGTGGCACCGGATCAGGCGGGGACGGTCGCCGCGGCAGGCCGCGACGCCGGACTCGACGTGATCGGCGTGTTCACCTTCCCCGGGCACGGGTATGGCCCCGGCGATGCCCGCGAACGCGCCGCCGCACAGGAGGTCAACGCCCTGGCGCGGGCCGCAGATAGCTTGCGCGCCAACGGCATCTATCCGCAGGTACGCAGTGGGGGGTCGACCCCGACCGCCGCATTTGCCACCTCCGATGTCCTCACCGAACTGCGCCCGGGCGTCTACCCGTTCTTCGACGCGCAGCAGGTCGAACTCGGGGTGGCCGGGTTCGACGACGTGGCGCTGACCGCGGTCACGACCGTCGTCCACCGGGCCGACCGGCGTGTCGTCGTGGATGCCGGGAGCAAGATCCTCGGCGCCGACCGGCCGGGGTGGGCCACCGGATACGGCCGGGTCATGGGCGAGCCGGGCGCACGGATCATCGCGCTGTCCGAACATCACGCGACGATCGAGTATCCCGCCGAGGCCGCCGGCCGAATCCCCCGGCTCGGGACGATCATCGCGGTGATCCCCAATCATGTGTGCTCTGCGGTGAATCTCGTCGACGAGCTGTGCGTCGTCGGCGGGCCGGGCGGCCGGCAGTTCTGGCCGGTGGCGGCGCGCGGCCGGAACAGCTGAGGCGCCCGGGCGCGGAGCCGACCGGCGGGCCGTCACTCGTACACCCCTTCCACCAGCCAGGCATCGGCCCGGTAATGCAACAGCAAGGCCCGCGAATCGTCGAGAAGCACCTGGGCGCGCGCACTGATCTCCTCGGTCGTCGACCCCATCTCGGCCGGCCACGGCCCGGCCCACCACCGCAGCTCCCAGCTCTGCCGCCGATTCGGCAGTCGTACCGTCGTCGGTTCGGCCGAGAAGGCGCCGCGGGCGGTCACGCGTACCGGCTCCCCGGACAGGTCCACCACCTCCACCGGGTAGTCGGCCAATACCGCCGGCGCCGGCTGCGGCAACCGTCCGGGCCACGGTGCGGTGGCGTCGCGGCCCGGGACCGGCTCCTCCCCCACGGTGACCAGGGTGATCTGATCGGCCGGACCCCGGCCGCCCCCGCGGACCGGGATCTGTACCGCGTCGCCACCGAGCAGCCCCTGAACGCGTTCCATGCTGCGCCGGGCCCGCGCGGAGAGCTCGGCGCCACCGGGCAGACCGGCACCGGACAGGGTGTGTTGCAGCGCCCCGGCGTCGACCACCTCGACCGGCCGCAGCCGCAGCATCACGATCGGTGAGTCCGGGCGGCCGCGGCCCCCGGCCGCCGATGCCCGGCCCGCACCGGTCAGCCAGCCTTCCAGCTGCCAGCGCACCCGATCGGCGGTGGCCGCCGACGGCAGCGGCTGCACACACCGCCAGGTTCGTGAATGCCGTTGTCCACGTTCGGTGATTGCCTCGACCTCGAGTGTGGTACAGGCCATCGAGGCAGCGGCGAGCCGCCGGTGCAATGCCTCGGCAAGCCGCCGCCCGGCGAAGGCCGCCTCGTCGATCCGCTCGATCGGCGGATCGCAGACGCAGTCCACGGACAGGTCGACGGGCAGGTCCCGGGCCGACGGCGGCCGCCCCGGTTGGGCATTGGCCTGGCGGTGGCCGAGCGTTGCGTCGGCGGTGAACCGGGTCGCGACGTCGGCCACCGACAATGCCGCGAAGTCGCCGATGGTGACCAGTCCGAGGCGTCGGAGCACGTCGACCAGCTCGGCCCGGTCCGGCCCACACACCGACGGTTCGGCGGCGAGCTCGGCGATCGGCCGGGACGCCAGGTACCGGCGGTCCCCGCCCGGTGGCACGCACTGCCCCTGTCGGGCGGCGAGGACCGCGGTGAACAGCTCGTCGGCGATGCCCGCCTGCGACTCCACCCCGCAGGCCGAGACCCGGTCGATGAGCTTCTCGGCGAGCACCTCCTCGCCGCCGTGCACCGCGGCGGCCCGCGAGACCGTGAGGACCAGCACGCCGGGCCGCAAGACCTCGATCGCGGGGACGAGATCGGCGACGGCCGCCACGATCGGCTCGAAGATCCGCCCGTCGCGGTGCTCGTCGGCGGCGACGATCGTCATCTCGGGGCAGGTGGCCTGGGCCTGCCGTTTCCGCATGCCGCGGCGGACCCCGGCGGCCCGGGCCGGTGCCGAGCAGGCGAGCACCCGATTGGCGGCGAGCACCCCGATCGGGTGGTGGGGCGGCAGGTCGGCGGCGACCGCTGCGGCGGCTGCGGGCCAGTCGGGGCACCACAGGGCCAGGACACGACGCCGGTCGGGACTTTTCGACATCAGTTGGCCACCGCCGTCCCGGCAGGCGACGGTGCCGCGATCGCGGTGTCGGCCGGCACCAGCCGGACCGGTGGCCGGTCACCACCACCGCCGGCGACCAGGTCGAGCTCGATGCTCCGGCGGCGGCGATCCCGGCCTTCGGCGACGACGCGCAATCGCATCCCGGCCACCCGGCCGTACCCACTGCGGGCGGCGCCGAGATCAGCGGTCGTCGCCGCGGGCACCTGCCGATAGCCGAGCACCCGGGCACGCAGATGCGCATGAACACCCGGCCAGTCGCCGTCGACCACCAGCAACACCGACGCGGCCTGCCGCGCCCGCCCGCCGATCACCCGGCCCCGGGAGGGCGGCACGGGCGTGCCGCGCAGCCCGAGGACCACCAGGTCCATGCCGTCGAGCAGGACCGCGGCCACCTCCACCGGGTCGATGCCGGGATCGGCAACCACGGCCACCCGGTCGAGATCGGCCCCCATCTCCGCGGCGGCGAGCAGGTTCAGCCACGGCAGGCCGACGATGCCGACCTGCCCCCCGGCCCGGGTGATCGTCGCGATCACGGCCACCAGCAAGGACCGCGCACCGCTGCAGCCGAGAATCGTTCCGC
Source organism: Gordonia sp. (in: high G+C Gram-positive bacteria) (assembly GCA_047605505.1). GTDB lineage: Bacteria > Actinomycetota > Actinomycetes > Mycobacteriales > Mycobacteriaceae > Gordonia. The sequence goes on from JASGFO010000003.1 coordinate 20,753, forward strand.
GGGCGATTCCCCGCTGCGGCAACAGCTCCGACACCCCGTCCGGCAAGGGCAGTACCTCGGCACCCGCCTCGTCCACCGACCGCCGGTCGGGCAGACCCGACATGATCGCCATCCTGTGCCGCAACGCCGCAAGTGTCCCGGAGCGGTCCCCGGAGAGCTCCGCTCCCCCCGGGTCCCGCCCCGACTCCCGACGATGCAGTGGTACACCACTCATGACACATCCCTCCTGGCCAGCACGGATCATGCTTGGCGAGCCGGGAAGTTGCCGCGCCACTCGATCACTCGAACAAACAAGTCATCGAACATCATTTCGATGTCGTCGATAGTACGACGAGGTACCGACAATCCGCAACGGCGCAGGTCACGACCCGGTCACCACGATCACCACCACCCCCGGCGCGACCACCCCCGGCACCGGCAGACCGGACACCCCGACCACCACGCAACGCAGCGGCCCCGAGCCTCAGAACAACGTCAATGCCTCCTGCACCACGGGCGTGGCCGCCACCCTCGGTTCCGGTGCCGCCACCGGCCGATCCGACCGCGAGGCCAGACCGTACCGAACAACCAACGGCCGCATACGTTCCCGGAGCCACGACGAATACTCGGGCGTCACGTACGCCCCATGCCCGTACAGGCCCCGATATCGGCGCACCAGCGCCGGGTGATTCTCCGCCAGCCAGCCGAGAAACCACGGCTTCGTCGATCCCCGCAGATGCAACGGCAGGACCGTGACACCGGCCGCGCCCGCGTCGGCCAGCGCCGAGAGCAACTCGTCGAGCTGGGACATCGAATCGGTCAGATAGGGAATCACCGGCGCCACCATCACGTGCGGGGCGAACCCGGCATCGGCGATGTCGCGGATCAGCGCCAGGCGTGCGGCCGGCGACGGGGTGCCCGGCTCGATCTGCTTGTGCAGCTCCGCGTCGTGGATCGCCAGTGACACCCCCAGCCCCACGTCGACCTGCCCGGCCACCTGCCGCAACAGCGGCAGGTCGCGACGCAGCAGCGTGCCCTTGGTGAGGATCGACATCGGCGTCCCCGACTCGGCCAGCGCCGCGATCACCCCCGGCATCAGCCGGTAGCGTCCCTCGGCCCGCTGATAGGGATCGGTGTTGGTGCCGAGCGCCACCGTGTCCCGCTTCCACGAGCGGCGCCGAAGCTCCTTGCGCAAGACCGCGGCGACGTTGAGCTTCACCACGATCTGGGTATCGAAATCACGGCCGGCGTCGAGGTCGAGATATTCGTGCGTCGGCCGTGCGAAGCAATACCGGCAGGCATGCGTGCACCCCCGAAAGGTGTTGACGGTGAACTCGAATGGCAATCCCGAGGCCTCGGGAATCCGGTTCAGGACGCTCTTGGCGAGGACCTCGTGGAAGGTGATGCCCGCGAACTCCGGGGTCTGCACCGACCGCACCAACCCGGATCGGCCGAGGCCCGGCAGGGCACCGTCGTCGATCTCGACCATCTGTTCGGACCATCGCATATCCATGAGTCGAACATGAGTACTAGATGATGTCAAGTGACGGGGCCGGAAAGCCCCACCCCCGGTTATCATCGCTGTCATGCCCGCTGACACCGACAGCCACCGGACCCCCGGTCCGCAATACCTCGTGGCCGGCCGGTATCGCCTGCTCTCCCGGATCGGCGGCGGTGGGATGGGCACGGTCTGGCTGGCCAAGGACCAGCTCCTCGACCGTGAGGTCGCCGTCAAACAGGTCCTCTCCACCGAGGGCCTGTCGGAGGACTCCGCCGAGAACATTCGGCAACGGGCCATGCGCGAGGGCCGCATCGCCGCCAAGCTGAGTCACCGCAACGCCATCGCGATGCACGATGTCGCCCTCGAACGCGGTGAACCGTGGCTGGTGATGGAATATCTGCCCTCCCGCAGCATCGCGCAGATCCTGCACGCCAACGGCACCATCGACGTGATCGAGGCCGCCAAGATCGGCGCGCAGGTCGCCGACGCGATGACCGAGGCCCACGCCGCGGGCATCATTCACCGCGACATCAAACCCGGCAACATCCTCATCAGCGGAGCCGGCCGCAACGCCGGACTGGTCAAGATCACCGACTTCGGCATCTCCAAGGCCAAGGATGACGTCACGCTCACGAAGACCGGGCTGATCACCGGCACGCCTGCCTACTTCGCCCCCGAGGTCGCCCGTGGGGACGAGCCCGGCGAGGCCTCCGACGTCTACTCTCTCGGCGCCACCATCTACACGATGGTCGAGGGCGTCCCACCCTTCGGCGTCGACGACAATTCCCTGGTCATGCTGCACAAGGTGGCCCGCGCCCAGATCAACCCGATGACCAAGGCCGGTATCCTGGAGCCGGTGCTGCTACGGATGCTGGAACCGAGCCCGCGGCGGCGCATGACGATGAGCCAGGCCCGCGACGCGTTGGCACAGGTGGCGGCCGGGACGCACGGCACCACCGAACAGGTCCTCACCGCCCGCATCTCCCGCTCGAGCATCGGCCCCAAGACCCAATCCGGCCCGCCGGCCGGTGGCTCCTGGCCACCCACCCGGGTGGCGACACCGGCGCCGCAGACGCCGGTCTCCGCACCCGGTCTGGTGTCCACCCCCCAGTACGGCGGCACGCCCCTCCCGGTGCCCCCGTACACGCCGCCGCCCAGTGCGATGCCCACCCACATCCCACCGCCGGGGGCGCACTCGCACACCTCACCGGCAGCGCTGGCCGCCGCGGTGCTGCTGTTCTTTCTCGTGCTGGCGGCCGTGATCGCCCTGGTCATCGCGCTGGCGGGATGAACGGGAATACCGCCACAGCCCACACGTGAGCGGTCCGCCACGACAATAATCGGTTCGGCGCTGCGCTCCGGTGTCATCTGTGGCGCAACTAGCCGATATGCCGGGTCGCCGCCCACCGGGTCAGCGCATTGCGGTTGGACTGCTGGGTCTTGCGCAACACATTCGACGCATGGGTTTCGACGGTTTTCACCGAGATGAACAGTTCCTCGGCGATCTCCCGGTAGGTGTATCCGCGGGCGAGCAACCGCAGCACCTCGAGTTCCCGGCGGGTCAGCGAATCGAGTTCGGGGTCCAGTTTCGGCTCGGGCACCCCGGATTTCCCGGTGAACGAGTCCAGCACGAAACCGGCCAGTCGGGGGCTGAACACCGCGTCGCCCTCGGCCACCCGGCGCACCGCGTCGGCGAGCTCGGCACCGCCGATGGTCTTGGTGACATATCCCCGCGCCCCGGCCCGGATCGTGGCGATGACGTCCTCGGCCGCGTCGGACACGCTCAATGCCAGGAACACCGGGGCGTCGGTGCCCAGCGCCTCGGTGACCCCGCGCAGCACCGCGACCCCGCCGCCGCTCGGCATGTGGACGTCGAGCAGCACGACGTCGGGGCGCAACCGGGTGATCCCGGCGATGGCCTCGGTGACCGTGCCCGCCTCACCGGCGATCGTCAGTCCCGGTTCGCCGGCGAGCTCGGCGCGCACCCCGGAGCGGAACACCCCGTGATCGTCGACGAGAAACACCCGGTACTCACGCACCGATCCCTCGATGGTCATGACACCCTCCTGCCCTCGCCCGGTTCCGGCTCGTCGGATTCCTCGGTGTCCGGTCCGACCACGGCGGCCGCACCCCGCGGCATCATCAACCGTACGTTGGTGCCGCGACCGGGAACGGAGTCGACGACGGCCCGCCCGCCTGCGCGTTCGGTGCGCGCCCGGATCGACCGCGCAACGCCCTGCCGGTCGGCGTCCACCTGATCAGGGTCGAAACCCGTGCCCCGGTCACGGACGAAGACCTCGACCTCGTCGTCGCCGACCTCGCAGTAGACGTCGACGGTGCGTTCCCCGGAATGTTTGGCCGCGTTCACCAGGGCCTCTCGGGTGGCCCCGATCAGCGCAGGCCAGCGGCGGGCGATCGTCTTGTCCGAATCATCATCGGGCCGCAGATCACCGACGGTGACCACCTCCACCTCGATGCCATAGTCGTCCTCGACCTCGGCACCGACCTCCCGCAGTGCCGCGGCCAGTGAGCTGCCCTGTTGCGCCGGATCCCCGAAGAGCCACCCCCGCAGCTGACGTTCCTGCCCCCGCGCGAGCCGGATCACCTCGTCGGGTTTGCCTGCCTGCTTCTGGATCAGCGCGAGGGTCTGCAGGACCGAGTCGTGCAGGTGGGACGCGATCTCCTCACGCTCGGCGTTGCGGATACGCGCGGCGCGTTCCTCGTTGAGGGCCCGCCACATCCGCATCCACAGCGGCACCGTCAGCAGCACCACGCCGATCAGGGTGGCGGCCACGGCGAGCAGGATCGTCATCGGTCCGCCGAAGCTGCGGTTGCCGGCCAGCACGATCACGACGAGACCGCCGACAACGAGGAGCACACCCCCCGACAGCCGTGTCCAGGTGAGCACGGGACTGTGCGCGCGACCCGACGCGTCGAACTCCCGCCAGACCAGGCTCGCGCCGACCGCCACGAACACCAGCGGCACCAGGTACCCGGCCGGAGCGCCCGACGACGCGAACCCGACGACGGCCATCGCCACCAGCGCGATCAGCGCCAGCCCGTAGGCCTGCCGCCGCTCGCCTGCGGTGGGCGGCACGACGTCGGTGCCGGGTGGACAGAAGAACCAGAGCAGCGCATAGGTCAGTACCCCGGCACCGGCGAGTGTCGTGAGCACGACGAAGACCACCCGCACACGGAACGCGTCGACCCCGAGATGGTCGGCGACACCACCGGCGACACCACCGATGACGCGGCCACCACTGCGCCGGGTCAGCCGCGGCGGCGGTACCCCGGTCCCGGTTCTCACCACATCCATCCTTCGATCCTGGCACGATCGCGCGCCTCGGACATCGGGGTTGTCCCGGGGATCAGACCCTCACGTCGCCGCCCATCGGGTCGGCGACCGAATCCACCTCCGCCCTTCGCAAACCGGTGCCGACAATCCCCAATCATCGGAGCCTGGATACGGGGATCAGCCCCGTATCTCCGCGCCGTCCGCCGCCGTAATTTTGTCTCATAGCTTCACCCGTGACCGTCGATCTGGCCCGGTCGGGACAACGATTCAGGAGACGACAATGAGCGAACAAGCAGAACCCGGTATGGCCGTCGGCGGCATCAACGGAGGCGTCGGCAGCGGCCTCCATTGCACCCGCGACGCGCTTCCCCACGTGGTGAATGCCCACGGCCAGGAGATCCCCGGTCACTGGGTGTTCGAGTCGGATGTCGAGACCGTCGTGGCCCCGGATCCGGATGGCCGGGACGGGATTCCCGGTCACTGGCAGTTCGCCCCGGATCCCCAGGCGGAGCCGTCCACCCACGGCTACGCCGATTTCGACCCCGGTCATCCGCCGCCCGGGACCATCCTCCTGCCCGCCGGGCAATCGGCGCTGACCTACAACGGCACGCCGGAGGATCCGCCCACCGTCGACGTCGCACCGCCGCAGGTGTTCATCCCCCCGCAGCCGCCCGACGTGTTCACCCACCACGGCCAGCACGTCCCCGGCGACTGGACCTTCCACCCCTACACCGACGGGGGTGATGACGGCGCCCACGGCTATTGGGACTTCCAGCCCGACCCCGACTTCCACGAGGACCCCAGCTACCAGGAGCTCGGGCGGGAACTCGACCCGAACACCCTGCCCGCCGGCACCGTGCTGTACAGCCCCGGGCACGAGGCACCGCCGCGGTTCGCGCCCGTCGATCCCGGCACCGAGCCGACCAACATCCCCGCCCTTGGCGATCCCCCGCCGATCGTCTTCGAGGATCCCGGCCAATCCGGCCCGTACCCCGGCGGGCCGATCGTCGCGCACGGCGACTACCACACCGCGCTCGGCGGCGCGATCCCCATCGCGAACACCCTGATGCCCGCAGCGATCGGCATCGATGCGCCCCCGACCGATCTCGGCGGACCCGCGGACACTGGCCCGCTCGGCGGGGATGTCTTCGCCGAGAATCTCTATCACGTCGACCCGCCGGCGGGTACCGCGCCCGGTGGCGACGCCGGATATGACCCGGGGCAGTACGACGTCGACGCCAACGACTACCTCTATCTCCATCCGTCGGAGACCGAGCCGGGGACCGAGCCGGAGACCGAGCCGGCCGGCGGGACTCCCGGCGACGCCCCCACCAGCTGGGGTGATCTGACCGTGAGCAACATCGATCATCCCGACCCGCTGGCCGGGGCGGAGGCCACCGGCGACGCCGGATACGACCCGGGGCAACTCGACATCGGCGCCAACGACTACCTCTACTTCGACGCACCCGACCCGAGCGTGGGGGTCGGCGTCGACAGCAGCGGATTCGCCGACCCGGGTCCGGTCGCTCCGGGCACCGCCGATCCGGGTCCCGTCGACTACGGCATCCCCGCCGACCCCGGATCGGTCGTCGACCACAGCGCCGCGGCACCCGCCGACTTCGGGGCCGACGGCATGTGAGCCCTCGGCATGTGACCCCCTGGCCGCAGACCGGGTGACCGCAAACCCCTGACCGCGGCGAACGGGCAGACCCGGGTATTTCTCAGGGTCACTCCCCGATGTGACCGGCCCGCGCCCGAACCACCATGGTCATCATGGAAACCACCGGCCTTCGCCCCCGGCTCGAGGACATGTGGGCCACTCGCCCCGTCCGCCCATCTGTCCCGCGCACCGCCGCCGGTGTCTGCGTCGGTATCGCCGACCGCTACCGGGTCGACCCCATCCTGGTGAAGGTCGCCTTCGTCGTGGCGACGATCTTCGGCGGCAGCGGACTGCTGGTCTATCTGGCGGCCTGGATCGCCTTCCCCAGCGGCGCACCCGCACCCAACCAGCACGAGATCGGACGACGCCATCACGGTGGGCCGTCGATCCTGCTGCTGATGGTGGTGATCGTCGTCGTGATCTCGGCGCTCGGCTCCCACGACGCGTGGAACGGCGGCAGTGCCCTCGGGGTCATCCTCCTGCTGATCGCCTGGTGGCTGCTCTACCAGCGCACCCCCGAGGCGCCCGCGGGTACCGGTGTGGTGCGGTTGTCGTCGTGTCCGACCGTCCCGACCCGCGCGCCGGTCGCGTGGTCGCCACTGCCCGACAACCTCACCATGCCCGGTGTGCCGCCCGTCGTCCCGGCCGACACGCCGGTCGCACCGACCAAGGATGTCGGGCTGACCAAGGATGTCGGGGCCGCGTCGGACGTGGTGTCCGCCCCGCCGCCACCACCCGCTTCGCCACCACCCGCTTCGCCACCACCCGCTTCGCCACCACCCGCTTCGCCACCGCCCGCATCGGACCCCCTCGAAACGACCCCGCCGGCCTGGGATCCGCTCGGAACGGCCCGCTTCGCGTGGGATCTCCCCGAACCCGGTACCCCGGAGCTGCCCGCCCCTGCCCGGGACCGTCGTTCCCCGCTCACCGTCGTCGTCCTGGGTATGACCGTCATCGTCGGCGGGCTGGGAGCGGCACTCAACCGGGTCGGCGTCGGCTGGTTCACCGTCTCGCACACCGCGTCGCTGATGCTCGCGGTGGTCGGTGCGGGTCTGATCACCGGCGCGTTCCTGCGCCGCGGGACGCGGCGCCCGGCCACCGGATTGATTCCGGTGGCGTTCCTGCTCGGCGCCGTCGTCGTCGCGAGCACCGTCGCGGCGCACTGGGATTCCGGTGTGGGCGTCGGTGTTCCGTCGGGCGGGGTCGGCGAGCGGCGGTGGCAGCCACCCACCGAGAACGACATCCATCCCGAATACTCACTGGGGATGGGCACGGCGGAACTCGATCTCCGCGCGATCGATCTCACCCATGACCGCACCGTCACGGTCACCAATGGTGTCGGCGAGGTTCATGTCAGACTTCCCGCGAATATGGACGTCCGTACCGAGTGCAGCGTGGGTCTCGGTGACTACACCTGCCCGGACGGGCTCGACGGCGGTCCGGACGGTGTCGGCGGACCGGTCCTGACGATCACGGCGCACACCGGTATGGGCACGGTGGCGGTGACCCGATGAACACGCCACGCACCGACGCCGCGGACCACGCCGAGACCCGCCGTCGCTCACCGGCCCTGGCCGTCCTCGGCATCGTCGCGCTGGCCATCGCCGGCTGGGGACTCGCCGACGGCCCGGCGCTGCCGGACATCCAGGTACTCATCTGGCTGGCTGTCGGCGCCGCCCTGGTGGCCGGGGTGACCCTGGTGATCGCCGGGGCCCGGGCAGGCCGACGATAGGCCACCCCTCCTCCGAACGATCAACCCCTCAGGTCACCCCGTCGGACGAACGATCCGATCCACACGTGAGTACGGGGTCGGGGATCACCCGAATCCCTGGGCCGTACCGACCGAGAACGGGGTTGTGCCCCGTTTCCGGCAGGTGACCGTCCGCATAGGTTCGTGGTGAGCCCACCGACCGGCGGGTGTCAGAGACGGGGCCCGCCCCGGGCGATGCGAGGAGACAACAACGATGACAAGCCCAGATGCGCAGACCACCCCTGCCGCGACGCCCGGGCCGGGCGTCGCGGAGGGCGAATTCCCGGTGACGACCATCGGCCCCCACCGCCGGAACCGCCCACGGATCTGCCGAAGGTCGTCGACGCCGATGGCACCGTGATCCCCGGCGAGTGGGTCACGTCGACCCAGTGGGTACCGGACACCAACCAGTACTTCATCCCGCGGGCGGACGGCCAGGATGGCGACTGGGTGCAGGACACCAGGTTCGTGCCTGATCCGGACTTCGAGCCCGGCCCCGACGCCGAGCACCTCGACGGTTTCGATCCGCAGAACCCGCCATCCGGCACGGTGTTCTACGACCCCGATGCGGGGCCGGTCGTCTACACCCCGCCGCCGGCCGAACCCGCGGAGTGGCGGGTTCCCGAGGGCGGCATCGTCGATCAGGATCCGATCTCGGACGACCCCGGGGGCATCACCGTCGGTCAGGACCCGGGTTCGGTGATCGCGCAGGGAGATTCCGGCGGGCTCGACCCCGACCATCCCGGACCGATCGCCCCTGACCTCCCCGAAAGCGGCGTCCCGAATCCGGGGCTGGTCTTCGAGCACGCCGGCGGTCTCGACGGCGCCTTCCCGATCTCGGAATCACTGAACCCGGCGACGATCCCGCTGGATCAGCCGTTCGACGAGGCCCTGGTTCCGGCCGCCCTGGTTCCGGCCGACGGCCCGGTCGAGTCGCAGTCGGCGATCCCCTTCGACCTCCCCGCAGGTCTCGTGAGCGCTGACCTCGGTGCTCCCGAACTCGGTGCTCCCGATCTCGGTGCTCCGGTGCCGATGGCCACCGGCCCCGACTGGGGTGACCTCGGCATCGACACGGCCGCCGAACCGGTCGTCGATCCGCCGATGCCCGACACCGGCCCGGCCGGCGGCGATCTCGACGCGGACACCGGCCTGACCTATGCCGATCCGGGCCCCGTCGACGTCGGCACCACCAGCGACTACGGCGCCGCTGCCGACGTCACGACCAGCGACTACGGCGCCGCGGCCGACACAACCCCGGCCGGCGCGGGCGGCGACATCGCCGGCGACGGAATGTAATCCGCGGGCGGGAGGTGACGGGTGCGAAGGCGGTGACGGTGGTGCGGGCGGTCCCCCACACTCGGCGGTCACTCCCACTCGATGGTGCCCGGTGGTTTGCTCGTGACGTCGAGGACGACGCGATTGACGTCGGGCACCTCGTTGGTGATGCGGGTGGAGATGGTTTCGAGGACCGCATAGGGCACCCGGGTCCAGTCCGCGGTCATGGCGTCCTCGCTGGAGACCGGGCGCAGCACGATCGGGTGACCGTAGGTGCGGCCGTCGCCCTGCACACCGACGCTGCGCACGTCGGCGAGCAGCACCACCGGGCACTGCCAGATCTGCCCGTCGAGTCCTGCGGCCGAGAGTTCCTCCCGCGCGATGAGGTCGGCCTTGCGGAGGATCTCCAGGCGGTCGGCGGTGACCGCGCCGACGATCCGGATCGCCAGACCCGGCCCCGGGAACGGCTGACGCGCCACGATCTCCTCAGGCAACCCCAACTCACGGCCGACCGCGCGCACCTCGTCCTTGAACAGCAGCCGCAGCGGCTCGACGAGGGCGAACTCAAGGTCGTCGGGCAGGCCGCCGACGTTGTGGTGGCTCTTGATGTTGGCGGTGCCGCTGCCGCCGCCGGACTCGACGACGTCGGGATACAGGGTGCCCTGCACCAGGAAGTCGACGCTCTTTCCCGCCGCCGCCTGATCACCGAGCACCTCGCTGACGGCACCCTCGAACGACCGGATGAACTCGCGGCCGATGATCTTGCGTTTGCCCTCGGGATCGCTGACCCCGGCCAGCTCACGCAGGAAGGTCTCCGCGGCGTCGACGGTGACCAGCCGCGCGCCGGTCGCCGTCACGAAATCCTCCTGCACCTGTTCGCGCTCTCCGGCGCGCAGCAGCCCGTGGTCGACGAACACGCACGTCAACCGGTCCCCGATGGCCCGCTGGACCAGCGCGGCCGCGACCGCGGAATCGACGCCGCCGGAGAGTCCGCAGATCGCGAGCCCATCGGCGCCGACCTGCTCACGGACCGCGTCGACGAGGCTGTCGGCGATGTTCGCCGCGGTCCAGGTCGGTTCCAGGCCGGCGATCTCGTAGAGGAAGCGGGTCAGCACCTGCTGCCCGTGCGGGCTGTGCAGCACCTCCGGGTGATACTGCACGCCGGCCATCCGGCGTTCGGTGTTCTCGAAGGCGGCGACCGGTGCGCCGGGCGTCGACCCGGTCACCGTGAACCCGGCCGGCGCCACCTGCACCGCGTCGTTGTGACTCATCCACACCGGCTGTTCGCCCGGCAGCCCGCGATGCAGGACGCCGTCACCGCACACGGTCAGGGTGGTCCGCCCGAATTCCCGGCCACCGGTGTTGGCGACCTCGCCACCGAGGTGGCGCGCCATCGACTGGAAGCCGTAGCAGATGCCGAAGACCGGGATACCGAGCTCGAAGACCGCCGGGTCGAGGCCGGGGGCGTCGTCGGCGTAGACCGATGCGGGGCCGCCGGAGAAGATGATCGCGGCCGGGTTCTTGGCGTGGAACTCCTCGATCGGCGCGTCGTGCGCGATGACCTCGGAGTAGATCCGCGCCTCGCGCACGCGCCGGGCGATGAGCTGTGCGTACTGGGCGCCGAAATCGACGACGAGGACGGGGCGCGGCGCCTCGATCGGGGAGCCGGGGCTGGTCACTGCGGTATCGCTCACTGAAGTGAGTCTAGGCCGTATCTCCGATCTCCTGCGACAGACAGGTGGTTGCACCGTGGGCCGGCAAGGCGGAGGAACCTTCCACCGAGATTTTTCTCGAACCAAGGCTTGCGCCTTCCGGGTCCGGTCCCGGTGCTCTACGCTGTGCATCCGATATAAACGCATCGACGGATACCCCGAACCGCTGGTCGTTGGGCATCGGCGAGCTCACCCAGGCTGCGGTGTTCACCGCGCTGGTCGCCGCCCTGGGCCTGCCCGGCACGATCAATCTCTCCAGCGGTGTCCCGATCACGTTGCAGGCGTTGGGTGTGATGCTCGCCGGGGCCATCCTGGGGCCCAAGAAGGGCACCCTCGCGGTGGCGCTGTTCATGGTCCTGGCGCTCGCGGGCCTGCCGATCCTCGCGGGCGGGCGCACCGGCTGGGTGGCACTCGCCTCCCCGACCGGCGGATTCTTCCTCGGATTCCTGCCAGGTGCGCTCGTCATCGGCCTGCTGACCGCGCTCATGATGCCGCACTGGGCAGAAGCAGTTGCTCGCCCTCGCGTCGATCCTGGTGACCGAGCCGTCGGTGATCGTATCCGACGAGCCGACGACCCTTCTCGATCTGCGCAACACACAGCTGCTCGGTGACACCTTCGCGGGCCTCGATCAACAGCTCGTCGTCGTCTCGCACGATCTGGGGTTCATCGCCGATTTCGACCGGGTCATCGTCGTCGACGACGGCCGGGTGGTCGCCGACGACGCGCCGGGGCCCGCGCTGACCGCCTACCGCCTGCTGATTCACGCTCGGCGCGATCGGCCCGCTCACCGCGTGGCGGCAGGTGCGGCCACTGGCACCGATGCTGGTGGTGATCTTCGTCTTTCAGGCCTTGTTCACCGGCCCCGAACGCGCCGCGGTGGTGTGCGGCAGCCTGCTGGCGACCATGGCGCTGGCCACCGTCGTGACGTTGACGACGCGGACCACGGCCCTGCTCGACGCCCTTGTCGGAGCACTGAAACCGTTGGGACGCCTCGGGGTTCCCGTGGAGCGGGTGGCCCTGGCGTTGGCACTGACCATCCGGTGCATCCCGCTGATGGCCGAGATCGTGCAGCAGGTCGACGAGGCCCGCCAGGCCCGCGGGCTGCGTCCGGGACCACGAATACTGGTGGTTCCCCTCGTGATCGCCGCGCTCCGTACCGCCGACGGCTTTGCCGAGACCCTCATAGCCCGTGGCGAATGACCCCGACACTCACGGCCCGGCGGCCCCGCCGGCCCGGCGGCCCCGCCGGCCTGGTGGCTGGGCCGGGCTATGACGGCCTGCTGCCCGTCGAGCCCCGCCTACCCGGTCGGCCGCTCGATCACCTCGAGGGGCAGGCGCAGGGCGCCCGGGGCGTCGGCGGGCACCACCGGCGACTGCGGCGCGACCGCCGTGAGCCGTCGGTACGGAGCCCCCTGCGCGGGCCGGGTATCGACGTCACCGGAGTTAGGCCACAACGAGATCGCCCGCTCGGCCTGGGCGCAGATCGACAGCGACGGGTTCACCCCGAGATTGGCGGTGATGGCCGCACCGTCGGTGATGTGCAGCGTCGGATAGTTCCACACGCGGTGATAGGGGTCGATGACCCCGGTCGCCGGGTCGTCGGAGATCACGCAGCCGCCGAGGTAGTGCGCGGTCAACGGCATGTTCATGATGTCGCCCCACGTGCCGCCGGCGATTCCGCCGGGCAGTTTGTCCGCAATCCGGCGGGTCGCCTCGTTGCCCTTGGGAATCCACGTCGGATTGGGTTCGCCGTGGCCCTGCTTGCTGGTGATGTAGCGCAGCGGCCCGCGGCGGCGGACAAATGTGGTGAGCGAATTGTTGGAATTCTGCATCACGAGGGCGATCACGGTCCGCTGACTCCATTGCCGGACCCACAACAAGCGGACCAGCAGGAAGGGATTCCGGGCGACCTCTCGGAGGAATTGGCCGAAGCGGTGGCGCCGCGTCCCGCCATCGGTGAGGGCGGTCTGCAGATAGGCGATCGCATTGGAGCCCTTGCCATAGCGGACCGGTTCGATATGCGTCTGCGGCTCCGGGTGAAACGACGAGGTGATGGCCACGCCCCGGGAATAGTCATGGTCGGGGTCATAGCGGGACGACATCGCACCGAGGATGGACTCGGAGTTGGTCCGGGTCAGGACCCCCATCGCCTCCGAGATCCCCGGCAGTGTCGACGCCTTCGCGTGGTGGAGGAGCCGCTGGGTGTTGAAGGTCCCGGCGGCGACGATGACCTGCCCGGCCGTGTAGGTGCGCCGCCGCGCCCCGAACGGCCCCCACGACGACGAGGCGTGGGTGCCGACCCGCCAGCTCCCGTCCGACTCGGTTGCCAGGGAGTTGACGGTGGTGCGGTCGATGATGGTGGCACCGGCCCGCTCAGCGAGGCCCAGATAGTTCTTCAGCAGCGTGTTCTTCGCTCCCACCCGGCATCCCGTCATGCACGCACCGCATTCGGTGCAAGCGGTCCGCTCGGGGCCGGCGCCGCCGAAGTAGGGGTCGGGCACCGTCTCCCCCGGCTCCCCGGCCAGGCCGGTCTTGGCACCGAAGAACACCCCGACGGGGGTCGGCGTCACGGTGTCGGCGACGCCCATCTCGGCGGCCACCTCGGCGATCACGCGATCGGAATCGGTGACCGTCGGGTTCGTGACGACGCCGAGCATGCGGCGGGCCTGCTCGTAGTGCGGGGTGAGTTCGGCCTCCCAGTCGGTGATGTGATTCCACTGCGGATCGGTGAAGAACGGTGTCGGCGGCTTGTACAGGGTGTTCGCGTAGTTGAGCGAGCCCCCGCCGACGCCGGCTCCGGCCAGGATCATCACGTCCTTGAGCGCATGTATCCGTTGAATGCCGAACAGTCCGAGCTTCGGCGCCCACAGCCACTTGTGCAGGCGCCAGCTGGTCTTGGCGAAATCGTCGTCGGCAAAGCGGCGACCGGCCTCGATCACACCGACGCGGTATCCCTTCTCGACCAGCCGGAGCGCACTGACACTCCCGCCGAATCCGGAACCGATGATGAGCACGTCAAAGTCATGGTGGGCTGCCATGGACAGACCCTACTACTTCGGTGCCGGTCCACCGGTCCCCCACCTGGTCGGGTACGGCCGTGACGCTCCACGTGCTCGGGGACAATCCGGTCGAGTCGACGCCGGACCGCGAGGGCGCCGAACGGTCAGTGCTGTGCCGGGATGTCCACGTCGATCATGGCAGGGACCTCGGCGAAGCCGAGGGAGCGATCCACCACGACCGTCGCCGTCCGCTGTCAGATGCAACGTCGGCGCGAGCGTACCGCCTCGGCGATCGCCGACCATGTCGATGAATCCCTCCACCAGCCAGTTGGGCATCACGTAATCGGCATAGCGTTCCGGCGGGCGATCGAGTGGGTTCGCCATGACCAGGCCGGATCCGTTGACCGGTCGGTAGCCACCGCGGAGTCGCTCCGAGACGAATGCGTAGAGGCCGTCCGGACCCGAAAGACCCGGAGCATAGGTTTCTCGATGGCTCAGGAAGAACAGGTAGTACAACCCGTTGTCACGCACGAGGTGGGGACGCTCGAGCTGCTGGTTGACACCTACGGCATGCAACAGCGGAGGCAGGAGTTCCCAACGATCGAGTGCCGAATCCAGGGCGCGCGCCAGACCGACGTTGGCGGTGAAGCATCCGGGGCCAGGCTGATTGCCCGAGAAGAGCATGAGGACGTCGCCATCGTCGCCAAAGACAAAAGGGTCGCGGAATCCGTAGAGAATCTCACTGCCCTCGGCCTCGTGGTGGGTCTGGTACAGTCGGCCGTCGCCTTCCGCGACGATGACACTGTCGAGGAATCGGCGGGCACCGAGATCAAACCCATCCGGAGTTGCCTCGACGGTGGCGGTCGCGTGAGCGACCCGTTGCACATAGTCGGTGCGTTCCCAGTCGGCGCCGGGATCGTCGCCACTGCCACAGGCGGTGTAGAAGAGATGCACCTGATCGCCGATCAGCACCGCCGAACCGGACCACTGCCGGGTACCCAGGGCGACACCGTCGGGAATGAGATGCCCTCGGTAGTTCCACTGGTGTCCGTCGCATGAGGTGAACCAGCCGATCCGCGCGATCGCGTGCCGGTCGTCGAAGGCGATCGCGCGCGGGGCCACCAGCCCGATGATCACGTGCCGGCCGCAGACGCTGACCGGTCGCATCGACAGATCGGTCAGCGGCCAGGTGTCCCACAGCCACACGTCATCGCTCATCACCGGGAAGTCCCGGGGGATGGGCGGCGCCATCAACTCGGACCGCAGCTCCATGGATTCGACGTGCTCGCGAGTCCAGACCGCGGTGGTGCACGGCACGTCACCCACCGCTCTCCGGGCGTTCGAACTCTTCGGCATCTCGTTCTGGGCGCACGAGAAGGACATCGCAGTCCGCCCGTCGGACCACGTCATTCGCGACTGTGCCGATCAGCCGGTCGGCAAGGCTGACCCGCCGAGTGGCACCCATGACGATGAGCTCGGCAGTGTGGGTCTGGGCGGCCTCCAACAGTGCCTCGGCCGGCTCGCCCTGCACGAGCAGCGCGGCACGGATGGTCGCACCCGCCTTGGCAGCGGTCTCCACCGCCGACGTGAGGGCCGCGTTCGCCGCAGTCCTGCCGATCACGACACCGACCCGGGTGTCGCCCCCGGTGGTCATGACGTTCTTGGCGTCGTCGCGACGGCTGAGGCCCGACCACGCGCAGACCACGATGAGATCGGCGTCGCCGTGGGCCGACAGCCAGGCCGCTCGTGACACGGTGGGCTCGGCGAGTTCCGAGCCGTCGGTTCCCACCACGATCGCGCGGTAGTCCTTCATCACCATGACGGTCTCCTCAACTTTCCATCGCGGGCACGGGGGTGGGCAGCATCGCGTCGACATCGCGGACCACCGGTGGCTCCTTGATCCACTGCATTGCCAGGGCCGCGACGCCCAACATGACGCCGGCAAAGGTGATCGCCGCGCCCGGAGTGCCACCGATCCATTCGTAGATGGTCCCGAAGGTGAAGTTCTGAATGATCATCGGAATGACGATCATCATGTTGATGATCCCCATGTAGACGCCCAGCCGGGAGGACGGGACCATCCGCACGGCCATGATGTAGGGCACACCCATGATCGACGCCCAGGCGATACCGAGTGCGGTGATCGGGACAAGCATGAGGTACTGATTATGGATATGCGGGAAAATGACCAGGCCAACACAGGCCAGGAGCAGGCACGCCGTATGCACCATCTTCGCGCCACGTTGCCGGGCAAACCCGACCAGAACGAATGCCACCGAGAACGTGACGACGTTGTACCAGCCGTTCACCAAGCCCGTCCAACCGACTGCCTGCGCGTACCCGGGCGAGGTGGGATCGCCGTTGCCGAAAGCACTTTCGTTGACCGAGAGGGTGATGAACTGCCAGTAGCAGTTCATGCCGAACCATTGGAACAGATAGACCACCGCGAGCTTGCGCAGTTCCTTCGGCATCTCGACGATCGCCGCGGCGATGTCCTTGAATGCGTTGCCCTTCTTGGCTCGGAGCTCGGCCAGTTCTTCGTCCGTGGGCGGAAGCTCCTGGGTGGACAGCACGGAGATGAGTACGGCAGCGATCGAGAAGACGGCACCGAGTTCGAAGGCGACGAACACCCAATACGGGATACCCGCGGATGTCGTGCCGGTGAGCACCTTCTGGAAAATGAAAAGACAGACATTGGCGGCGCAGACACCGAGCCCGGTGAAGAAGCTCTGGGCGAGGAACCCCTTGCCCAGCTGCGACGGCGGCAGGCGGTCGGCGATGAAGGCGCGGTAGGGCTCCATCGCGGTGTTGTTGCTGGCATCGAGCAGCCACAGCAGCAGCACGGCCATCCACACCGCAGCCACCATCGGGAACAGCGCCAACCCGATGCTGCAACCGATCGCACCGACGATGAAGTACGGCTTGCGACGACCCCACCGCGGCGTCCACGTGCGATCGGACATCGCGCCGATCAGCGGCTGGACGAGGAGCCCCGTGATCGGCCCGGCAAGGTTGAGGATCGGTAGGTCATGCGGATCAGCTCCGAGGAACGTGTAGATCGGGTTCACTGCGGTTTGCTGCATCCCGAAGCTGTACTGGATCCCGAAGAAGCCCAGGTTCATGAGCAGGATCTGCCGCATGGTCATCAGTGGCTTGTGCCGCACCACTGTCGTCACGGCGCTCATTGCCGCACCTCCTTGGCTGCGAGGTAGGCGTTGAGCTTTCCGAGCTCGCTGTCCCACCCGTCACTGAAATCGGACACGGTGGAGGGATCGAACGGCCCCTGGATGATGCGCACGAGGGTGCCGCCCCGGCCGGTGGCGAGAAACTCCACGCGGAGCTCGAGGATGGTGTTCGGGTCGATGCCGGGTGCGCCGGTGATGCGCTGCCGGGCGACGAAGACGTCCGGCTCATGAAACTCGGTGAAGATCGCATCGGTCGTGTTCCGATCGGACGGGTCGTCGTCCTTGACCTTCACATGGTGATGTCTGCCGCCCACCTTCAGCTCACTGGTCACCGTGTCGGGCTCCACATGGGTGCCCACCGCGCCCCGCCACTGACTCATCTCCGCCGGATCGGTGAACGCTGCGAATAGCGTCTTCCGGTCATGAGGAAAGAGTCGTTCGACAGTGAGTACAACATTCGCTGTCACGAATCCTCCTTGAATTCTGTCGATCTCGGAGTCCGTGAGAGCCATCGCGATCCCTGCACCCCGAATCACAACGACCTTAACGGTGCAATGAGGGGCATACATGCGATTCAAACGTGCAAAATCTGCAAACTGTTTGCACGCCGCCGCGCGGCGCGAACCGTCGAAGGCCAGTGCCCCGTCCATGGGTCTGGTCGCACCGGGCCGCGACCGCGATCCGGGGTTGACATGCAAAACGTTTTGAGTGACAGTGAGCGCGACAGGCGGGCACCCTGGGGCTCTGCCGATGGAAGGCAGGGCCTCGTGGCGAAGGTCGGTATCCGTGACGTCGCCCGCGCCGCCGGTGTCTCCATCACCACCGTGTCACATGCCCTGAGCGTAGATCACCGGGAGCGGGTGAACGCGGACACCCGCCGACGCATCGAAGAGGTTGCCGCCCGTCTCGGGTACCTGCCGAACCGGATCGCAAGCACCTTGCGTAACCGCCGATCCTATGTCCTCGGCCTGGTCAGTGACCACATCGCGAGTTCGCCGTTCGCCGGCGACCTCGTGTTGGGCGCGCAGGACGCCGCCTACGAGCGCGGATGGCTGGTCACCCTCGTCGACAGCGGTGGTGACACCGCCCTGGAGACCCGGCAGATCGCCACCTTGGTCCAACACCAGGTCGACGGCATCCTTTATGCACGGATGTACCACCAGAAGGTCACGGTTCCCGAAAGCGTCCGCGGCGTGCCCCATGTGGTGGTCAACGCCGAGGACAAGGACAAGAACTGCTCCGCGGTGGCCCCGAACGAGGCGGCGGCGGCACGCACTGCCGTGCGAGAGCTCATTGACGCCGGCCATCGGCGCATTGGCTTCCTGAACAACCGTCAGAACGTCCTCGCCTCCGCCGACCGGCTCGACGGCTACCGGGCGGCGCTGGCCGAGGCAGGCATCCGATACCGACCCGAGTTCGTCACCCATGAGACCCCTGATGTGTCCGGAGGGCGTGAGGGAGCCCTCCGGCTATTGGGCCTTGCCGATCCGCCGACCGGGCTCTTCTGCTTCCGGGACCCGCAGGCTCTCGGCACCTACGAAGCCGCGTGGAGCCTCGGGCTGACGATTCCCGAGGACCTCTCGGTGACCAGCATCGACGACTTCGAACTCATCTCGGCAGGCATCCGCCCCACTCTCTCGACGGTGGCCTTGCCGCACTACCGGATGGGGCAATGGGGAGCGCGCCGGTTGCTCGACGAGATCGAGACGCCGGATGCCCCGCACGTGCCCGAGCTACTACTTGCCGAGTGTCCCCTGGTACGGCGCGGATCCGTTGCCCCACCGCGCATCACGCGGCGGAGGTGATCGCCTCTCAGGCCCGCACCGACAAGCCGACCTTCTGGAACTCCTTGAGGTCGCAGTACCCGGCCTTGGCCATCGCCCGACGCAGCGCACCGACGAGGTTCAGTTCGCCGTTCGGGTCGTCGGACGGACCGTTGAGAATGCGGTCGAGGGACGCGAGGTCACCGTCGATCCCCACCTGCAGCAGGGCACCGCGCGGGGTATCCGGATGTGCGGCGGCCGACGGCCAGAACCAGCCTCGGCCCGGGGCCTGACTGCTCGCGGCCAGCGGGGTTCCCAGGACCGCGGCGTCGGCACCGCACGCGATGGCCTTCACCAGGTCACCCGAGGTGTGGATGTCGCCGTCGGCGATCACGTGGACATAGCGCCCGCCGGTCTCGTCGAGGTAGTCCCGGCGGGCGGCCGCGGCGTCGGCGATAGCGGTGGCCATCGGCACCCCGATGCCGAGCACCTCACCGGTGGTGGTGGCCCCGGCCGCCGACCCGTACCCGACGATCACGCCGGCCGCACCCGTCCGCATCAGGTGCAGCGCGGTCCGGTGATCGTGCACACCGCCGGCGATGACGGGGATGTCGAGCTCGGCGATGAAGGTCTTGAGGTTCAACGGTTCCCGCGCGGCACCGGACGAATCCGCTTGTGCCACATGTTCGGCGGAGATGATGGTGCCGTGCACCACCAGCAGCTCGACGCCCGCGGCCAGCAGCACGGGCGTCAGTTCCGGAGCGTGTTGCGGGCTGACCCGCACCGCCGTCGTGACGCCGGCGTCGCGGACCTGCGCGACGGCCTCACCGAGCAGCCCGGCATCCAGCGGCGCGGCGTGGAGTTGCTGCAGATACCGGACGGCGGCATACGGATCCGGATCACCCGCGGCCACGTCGAGCAGGTCGGCGATCGTGGCCTCGACGTCGCGGTGCCGCGCCCACAGCCCCTCGCCGTTGATCACACCGAGCGCCCCCAGCCGGCCCAACTCGATGGCGACGGCCGGCGACACCAGCGCGTCGGTGGGATGACTCAGGATCGGCGAGGAGAACCGGTAGGCATCGATCTGCCAGGCCGTCGACACATCCTTCGACGAGCGCGTCCGACGCGACGGCACGATGCTGATGTCGTCGAGTTCATAGGTCCGCCGGGCCGTCCGGCCCATGCCGATTTCGACAAGGTCACGCAACGCTGCGCCTTTCTGACATACGGGTGATCACGCGGTCAGCGTGAATAGTAGTTGGGGGCCTCGGCGGTGAGGGTGATGTCATGCGGATGCGACTCCTTGAGGCCCGCCGCGGTGATCTGGACGAACCGCGCGTGCTGCAGATCGGCGATCGACGACGACCCGGTGTAGCCCATCGCCGCGCGGAGCCCGCCGGTGAGCTGATGGATGACCTGGGTCAGCGGACCACGGAACGGCACGCGGCCCTCGATGCCCTCGGGCACGAGCTTCTCCTCGGAGAGCACATCGTCCTGGAAGTAGCGGTCCTTGGAGTACGACTTGGCCTGCCCGCGGCCCTGCATCGCACCCAGCGATCCCATGCCGCGGTAGCTCTTGAACTGCTTGCCGTTGACGAGGATCAGATCGCCCGGCGCCTCGGCGGTCCCGGCGAGCAGCGACCCCAGCATCGCCGTCGACGCACCCGCGGCCAGTGCCTTGGCGATGTCGCCGGAGTACTGCAGTCCCCCGTCGGCGATGACCGGCACGCCTGCCTTGTTGCAGGCCGCGACGGCCTCGAGGATCGCGGTGATCTGCGGGGCGCCCACGCCCGCGACGACGCGGGTGGTGCAGATCGAGCCCGGCCCGACGCCGACCTTGACCGCATCGGCACCGGCCTCGACGAGCGCCTGGGCCGCCTCGCGGGTGGCGACATTGCCGCCGACGATCTCGACGCGATCCCCCACCTCACCCTTGAGCTTGTGCACCATGTCGAGCACGAGCCGGTTGTGGGCGTGCGCGGTGTCGACGATGATCACGTCGACTCCGGCATCGGCGAGCGCCATCGCCCGATCCCATTGCGGGCCACCGGTTCCCACTGCGGCGCCGACGAGCAGCCGACCGTCGGCGTCCTTGGTGGCGAACGGATGCTGCTCGGTCTTGACGAAGTCCTTGACGGTGATCAGCCCGGTCAACGTGCCGTTGCCGTCGACGATCGGCAGCTTCTCCACCTTGTTGCGGCGCAGCAGCCCCAACGCGGCCTCGGCCGAGACCCCCTCCTGCGCGACGATCAGCGGCGCCTTGGTCATCACCTCCGAGACCGGGCGGTCCTGGTCGACCTCGAACCGCATGTCGCGGTTGGTGATGATGCCGACCAGCTCACCGCGATCGTCGACCACGGGCAACCCCGAGATGCGATAGCGCGCGCACATCGCGTCGACCTCGGCGAGGGTATTGGTCGGCGAGCAGGTCACCGGGTCGGTGACCATGCCGGCCTCGGACCGTTTGACGGTCTCGACCTGCCCGGCCTGCGCCTCGATGGACAGATTGCGGTGCAGCACCCCCATCCCGCCGGCCCGGGCCATGGCGATCGCCATCCGCGCCTCGGTCACGGTATCCATCGCCGAACTGACCAACGGCACCCGCAGCGAGATGTTCTTGGTCAGCCGCGACGAGGTGTCGACCTCGCTGGGAATCACGTCGGAGGCCGAGGGGAGAAGAAGGACGTCGTCGAAGGTCAAGCCGAGCATGGCAACCTTGCCGGGATCGTCGCCGCCGGTACGAACGTGTGTCATCTATACATCGTAAGCGCCCGCCCGCCGCACCAGAAACGCGACGGCACACCGACCCGCAGATCAGCACCATCACCATGGCGTCGATCTGTGGATGCGATGCGGCACTGGTCAGCGTATATCGGTTACGGTGGTCATGTGCGTGACCATCTGCCACCCGGCCTGCCGCCCGATCCGTTCGCCGACGACCCGAGCGACCCGGCATCGGCGCTGGACTCGGTCGAACCCGGCATTCCGCTGGACGCCAACGAGCGTCTGGCGGTGGAGGAAGATCTCGCCGATCTCGCCGCCTATGAGTCATTGCTCGCGCATCACGGCATCCGTGGTCTCGTGGTCCTGTGCGACGACTGTCACGAAGACCACTATCACGACTGGGACATGTTGCGCGCAAACCTGCTGCAACTCCTGATCGACGGCACGGTCCGCCCCCACGAGCCGGCCGTTGATCCGCGGCCGGAGTCATACGTCACCTGGGACTACTGCCGTGGCTACGCCGACGCGTGCCGGCAGCGGGACTCCGAGCGCTGACGGTCGACGGCCGTCCCGGCACACCGACGGTCCCAGAACCGAACCCGACGGCCCCCGGGGCGCTGACTAACGCCCCGGCTCGGTCGTCGTGGTCAGGAACGGCGGCACATTCGGCGGCCGCACCGGCACCATCGGCGTGGTCGTGAACGAGGGCACGGTCGGCGGCCGCACCATCACTGTGGTCCTCGGCGTCGACCTGGTCGTGGAGGTCTCTGGGCTGGACTCGTCACGATCGGACGACGTGGAGGTCTCTGTCGACGACGTCGTCGGGGTTGCCGATCCGGGATCCGCCACCGAACCCTCCTCCTCTCCGGCCCGTTGACGCTGTCTCGTCGAGGTCGCCGAGGTACTCGGATCGTCGTCGCGCAGCCGCTCGATCCATTGGCTCATCCGCTCCCGGGTCTCGGGATCGCGGACCGGACCTAGCCGGCTCTGTGCCCGCGAGATCAGGTGCCGGGCCCCGGCGGTGTCACCGGCAGCCAACGACGCCTCGGCCTGTTCGAGATCCGAGCGCACGTCGAAGGCGGCCTGGGTTTCCGATGCGGCCTGCGCGAAGACAACCTTCTTGACATTCCACAGCGAGTCACCCGGCTGGGCGCCCTCGGCGACGACGCTGAGGCCGGCGCCGGCGACAATCGCGATGGCCGCCGCACCGGCGACGACGCGCAGCGAAGCCATCACCCGTGCGGAGCGACGTCCCTTGCGACGGAGACCCATCGCGGTCTCGACCTCGTCGAGACCGGGCAGCGCAGGACCGGGCTCGGCGAGGGCTTCCGCCCGCCATCCCGACAACAGCGCGGCGAGCTCGTATTCGGCGGCATCGCGGGTGGGGGTGGGAGCACTCTGCGACAGCAGATCCAAGAACTCGTCGTCGAAGCGCACGTCGGCGACGTCGACGGCGTCGTACAGCGCAGCGTCGTGCACCGACCATGACGCGCGTGGCCCCCGGTCCCCGGCGCCGTGTCCCCAGTGGGGATCGGACGCGCGACGACGCCCGCCGGCACTCCGGTCAGACTCGTCGTTCATCGCGTCGTTCACCTGCTTTCCGCAACTCGTCCTTCAACTTCCCCAATGCCCGATGCTGTGCCACCCGCACCGCCCCGGGCGTACCGCCGACGGCTGCGGCGGTCTCCTCCGCCGACAGGCCCACGATCAGCCGCAGCACCAGGATCTCGCGCTGTTTGGGCGGCAGGATCGAGAGCAGCCGGCCCATCCGCCGACTCGCGTCGGCGTCGAGAGCCCGCTGCTCGGGCCCCCCGACAAAGCTCGTCGTGTCGGGGACGACGTCGACGGGATCGGCCTTCACCCGGCCCGCGACCCGTAGGGCGTCGGCCACCTTGTGGGCGGCGATCCCGTACACGAAAGCCATGAACGGCCTACCCTGGTCCTCATATCGAGGCAGGGCCGTCATCACAGCCATCAAGGCCTCCTGGGCAATGTCGTCCGCGGAGAACAGATGCCGTTCTCCCACACCAATCCGCCCTCGGCAGTAGCGCAGGATAGGTTCGTGCACACTCTCGAGGACGGAGGTCAAAGCCGCTCGGTCGCCGTTCCGCGCATCACGGACGGCGGCGTCCAACTCTGTACCTGCCAACTTCATCGCTCTGTGAGATCCCTGTGTTACACCGTGTGTGACCGGCCACACGTTGTGTGCCGGTCCTTACTGCTGTGGGTCACCAACCCGGCGGACCGCAACACCGGTAGGCATACCGGGGCGCCGTGTCCACCAGGCCGTCATGACAGGACCCCAACACCTTAGCGATCGGGGCACCGGTCAACGCCGACCCGGTGCGTCGGATCGATCGGGGAGGGGCATCCCGCGGTCGGCGAGACAGTCCGTCAGCCGCTCGAGGTCGCCGCGATCGGCACGGTCGTCACCGAGCCCGAGCTGCAAGGACACCGCAGCCCATTCCAGCGGGATCAGACCCAGATCGTGCGCGCTGCGGCGCGCGCGGCGGGCTGCCGCGGTGGCCGCGTCCGGCATGGTGGCTGCCCTGGCCGCGGCGGCGATCAGCTCGGTCTTCACCCGATGTCGCGGTGTCCCGCCGTCGGGACGCGCGTCGAGCAACCGCACTGCCCGGTCCGCGCAGAGCACGGCCGTCGGCGCATCACCGGTGTACAGCGCGAGCTCGGTACGTACCCACCACAGGCGCAGCCGGCAGCGGGCAACCCCCTCCCACGGATCCGCCGGGGTGGCGACGTCACCACCGAGAACCGCGGCGGCGCGCGCCAGCAGCCGCCGGCTCGCGCCGAAGCGGGCCAGGCCGAGGTTGTCGGCGGCGAGATTGACCAGCGCGTCACCCATCGCCCATCGCGCCGCGGGATCGGGTCGCCGGGTCGCTGCCGCGGCGGCCAGCGCCCGCCCGTCGAAAATCAGGGCGTCAGCGTGTCGGCCGGCTTGACGGTACAGCGAGCCCGCCGTGCTGTGGGCCAACGACGCCACCACGTCGTCGGCGGTCCGCCCCACCGGCCGGGACAGCTCCGCCAGCGCCGCCAGCGCCGCCGCACCCCACCCCGCACCGCCCAGCTCCACCGCGGCCCGCCACCCGGAATACCGCTCCTGACCGGCCACAACGTGGCTCGCGTCACCGCTCGACGTCCCATTTAGCATGAATTTAACCGGGCGACACATTTGTTAAAACAAGCAGGAACGTCAACATGGAATGACAAAATTGTTTCCGATGGATTAATCGGCGGACGTCGTGGTAATAAGGAAGCGCCGTCCACTCCCCCGTCGTAGCATCCCTCGGTGTCGACAACTGCGCAGTTCATCGGCATGATCGCGCCGTCTCGACGGGGGTCTCGACGATGCGCGACACCGGTGTGGTAGCGCAGCCCGACCACCTGATCTCCTGTTAACAATTGACGAATCTTTGTCATCATCTCCACCCGATTGGCGGTATTGACGCTGTTTCTCGCGCCCGCCTACTGTTTGCTTGCGTCACACACCGAACGCTCCCACCCCGGCTCCCGGTGACGCTGGACTTCGACAACACCGCACCACGATCGGCCCCGTCCTTTGAAGGAGATGCTGCCATGCCTCAGCCCAATCACCTCCCCGGCCCCAACGCAGATGTCTGGGATTGGCAGATGAAAGGCCTCTGCCGTGGCGTCGAGTCATCGATGTTCTTTCACCCCGACGGTGAGCGTGGCCGCGCCCGGGCCCAGCGGGAACGTCGGGCCAAGGAAATGTGCCACCAGTGTCCGGTCATCGCCCAGTGCCGCGAGCACGCGCTCGCCGTCGCCGAACCCTACGGGATCTGGGGTGGTCTCTCGGAGTCCGAACGCAGCATGCTCATGAAGCGAGGGGTCGGCCGGCGGATGGCCAGCTAGGGCGTGTCTCCCAGGCCGAGAATCGAACAGACCCGGGACGCTCGTCAGGAGCCGTCCCGGGTCTGTTCTCTGTGTGCGGTCAGTGCGTGTGACCGGCGTGTGCGTCGGCGGCGGCCGCCGCTTCCGGCTTGTCGGTGACGGCGGTCTCGGTGGTCAGGACCATCCGCCCGACCGAGGCGGCGTTGACGACCGCGGAGCGGGTCACCTTCACCGGGTCGATGATGCCCTCGGCCACCAGGTCACCGTAGGTGAGGGTGGCCGCATTGAGACCGTGACCCCGTTCGGCGTTCGCCACCTTGTCGACCACGACGGCCCCGTCAAGGCCCGCATTCGCGGCAATCCAGTGCAGCGGCGCCTTCACCGCAGCACGCAGCACGCGGACCCCCAGCGCCTCGTCGTCGGCGAGCTCGTCGGCCAGGGCGTCGAGCACGGCCGCAGCCTGTACGATCGCGATCCCGCCACCGGGGATGATGCCCTCCTCGACCGCGGCCTTGGCCGCGGCCACGGCGTCTTCGACGCGGTGCTTGCGCTCCTTGAGCGCGGTCTCGGTGGCTGCCCCGACACGGATCACGGCAATGCCGCCGGCCAGTTTCGCAAGACGCTCGGACAGCTTCTCGCGATCCCAGTCCGAGTCGCTGTTCTCGATCTCCCGACGCAGCTGTGCAGCCCGGTCGGCGATCGCCTCAGCGGTGCCGGCACCCTCGACGATGGTCGTCGCGTCCTTGCTGACCACCACGCGCCGGGCCGAGCCGAGCAGATCCAGTCCCGCGGTCGCCAGACTCACCCCGATATCCCCGGAGATGACCGTGCCGCCGGTGACGACGGCAAGATCGTCGAGGAAGGCCTTGCGCCGGTCGCCGAAGAACGGGGCCTTGACCGCGACCACCTTGATGGTCTTGCGGATCGAGTTGACCACGAGCGTCGACAGCGGCTCGCCCTCGACGTCCTCGGCGACGATCAGCAGGGACTTGCCCTCGCCGACCACCTTCTCCAACAGCGGCAGGAAGTCCGGCAGCGAGCTGATCTTGTCGCGGTAGAGAAGCACGAGCGGGTTCTCCAGCTCGGCTTCCTGGGTGTCGGCGTCGGTCACGAAGTACGGCGACAGGTAGCCCTTGTCGAACTGCACCCCCTCGGTGACGGCGAGCTCGGTCTGCAATCCCGATCCCTCCTCGACGGTGACAACACCGTCGACGCCGACGGCGGTCATCGCCTTGCCGACCATCGCACCGATCTCCTCGTCACGCGAGGAGACCGTCGCCACCTGGGCGATCGCGGTCTCCCCCGCGACCGGGATGGCGACCCGCAGGAGCTCAGCCGACAGCGCCTCGGCGGCCTTCGAGATACCGGCACCGAGCGCGATCGGGTTGGCCCCGGCCGCCACGTTGCGCAGGCCGGCCGACACGATCGCCTGGGCGAGCACGGTCGCGGTGGTCGTACCGTCGCCGGCGACGTCGTTGGTCTTGGTGGCGACCGACTTCACGAGCTGCGCGCCGAGGTTCTCGAACGGATCCTCGAGGTCGATGTCGCGGGCGATGGTGACGCCGTCGTTGGTGACGCTGGGGCCGCCGAAGGCCTTGGCCAGGACCACGTGGCGGCCCCGCGGTCCCAGGGTGACCTTGACGGCGTCGGCCAACTGGTTGATGCCGCGTTCGAGGGCCCGCCGGGCGTCTTCGTCGAATTCAATCTGCTTGGACATAACTGTGTTCGTTCGCTTTCAGTGTCAAGACGGCTCCGCCCCGACCCCTCATCGAGGTGCCGGGGCGGAGGATGAGACACGCGCTGGTGTGCTCTTACTTGCCGATGACCGCGAGCACGTCGCGCGCCGACAGGATCAAGTACTCCTCACCGGCGTACTTGATCTCGGTGCCGCCGTACTTGCTGTAGATGACGGTGTCGCCTTCCTTGACGTCCACGGGGACGCGGTTGCCCTGCTCGGTGACCCGGCCCTCGCCGACGGCGATGACGGTGCCCTCCTGGGGCTTCTCCTTGGCGGTGTCCGGGATGACCAGACCAGACGCGGTGGTCGTCTCGGCCTCTACAGCCTGCACCAGGATCTTGTCCTCAAGCGGCTTGATGTTCACGCTCGCCACGATGTGAGTCCTCACTCTTCTCATCCGAGAAACTTTGACTTGTACGGAAGGGCTCTACACGGAACCTCGTCGTCGCGGGTGCCGAGGTCCACCAGAGTGCCTATTGGCACTCTATACACGAGAGTGCCAGCATTCAAGGGCCATGAGTGCTCACGCCCGCCACCAGGGGTTCAGCGGACCCGGGAACGGCGGTGACGGCACCGACGGCACGATCCGGCGCCGATCGTCTCCCGCTGCTTCTCGACATCATGTCCTCATCACCTCATCACGGCGGAGCATCTCAGAAGGTGTACGTGGGGGTGAGGCACGAGGCGTTGTCCTGACCCACGATCACCGTCGTATTGGCCTGTGGCGGCATCTCATAGGTCTTGGTCCCGTAACCGGGCACGGTGGCCGTGATCCGACAGCCCGGCAGCCACGTGTTGCTGGTGGTACCACCCCGCCGATAGCTGACCCCGGTCTGCGCGTACACAACCACCCAGAGCCGTTCGAGTTCCTGGCGGGTGAACACGGTCTTCTTCACCACCGACGGCCCGGACAGCAGGGTCGCCGGCCCGCGGCCACCGGAGTAGTCGAAGAAGTACTCGGCATGCTGCACCGTCCCGGCCACCCCGACACCGGTGCCCGCGCTGTCGGCCGATGCCGGCATCCACACCTCGATCCGGAATTTGGGAGCGATGATCCCGTTGGGTCCGTTGAGCAAGGCCGCGATCCGCGGATCGATCTCTATCCGGTTCGGCACTCGCGGCAGGTTCAGATGCAATGAGTCCGCCCTCGCCGGCGGCGCCGACGCCACCGTCCCGGCGATGGCGGCAACCGCCACCACGGCCATCGCCGCCATCAGCCGGACCCACCGAACGATCGCTGTCATGAGATCTCCTCGTCGCCATGACGCCGCCGAATGCGGCTGTCCCGACGCGCTGACGGTATCCAGCGGAGACGGGGCGGGGATGAGTAGTCGACTACTCGACTCCGCCGCGCACGTTCACACCTGGCTGAGTGTCACCGACAGTCCGGGGTCGGTCGCCACGGTCAGCGGTGACGGTGACGCACCGCCGGCGATGACGTGGGCCCCGAGCGTCGCGATCATCACGCCGTTGTCGGTGCAGCGGCGTGGCGTCGGGACGCGCAGGGTGATGCCGGCGGCGTCGCAGCGCTCCCGGGCGAGTGACCGGATGCGCGAATTGGCCGTGGCGCCGCCGCCGAGCACCAGCGTGCCGACACCGAGATCCGCGCACGCCCGGACCGCCTTGACCGTCAGCACGTCGGCGACCGCCTCCTGGAACGAGGCGGCGACGTCGGCGACGGGGACCTCGACGCCGTCGCGGCGGCATTTCTCGACGTACCGCGCGACCGCGGTCTTCACTCCCGAGAACGAGAAGTCGTAGCGGGCGTCACGCGGCCCGGTCATTCCCCGGGGAAACTCGATCGCATTCCGATCCCCTTGTGCAGCAGCGCGATCCAGAAAAGGGCCGCCCGGGAATCCGAGGTCGAGCAGCCGGGCCACCTTGTCGAAGGCCTCCCCTGCCGCGTCGTCGACGGTGGTGCCGAGCTCGACGATCGGGTCGGCGAGAGCGGTGACGTGCAGCAGGTGCGTGTGGCCACCGGAGACGAGCAGGGCCACGCACTCGGGCATCGGCCCGTGCTCGAGGGTGTCCACCGCGACGTGCCCGCCCAGATGGTTCATCGCGTAGAGCGGCACATCCCAGGCCAGCGCGTAGGCCTTGGCCGCGGCCACCCCGACCAGCAGCGCTCCGGCCAGACCCGGCCCGATCGTCACCGCGATGGCGTCGGGCCGGTCGATACCGGCCGCCGCGCGGGCCCGGCGCATCGTCGGCACGATCGCCTCCAGATGCGCGCGCGAGGCGATCTCGGGTACCACCCCGCCGAACCGCGCGTGCTCGTCGACGCTGGAGGCCACCTCGTCGGCCAGCAGTTCGACGGCCCCGGCCTGATCGTCCCAGCGCACGATGCCGACGCCGGTCTCGTCGCAGGAGCTCTCGATCCCCATCACGATCATG
>JASGFO010000004.1:0-49700 GCA_047605505.1 Gordonia sp. (in: high G+C Gram-positive bacteria)
CGCAACGCGGCCTCGTCGTAGTCGATCACGTGCACGCCCTTGAGGAAGGTCTGCACCGACAGACCGGACGCGAACCGCGCCGAACCCGACGTCGGGAGAACGTGATTCGATCCGGCGCAGTAGTCGCCGAGGCTCACCGGTGCGTAGTTGCCGACGAAGATCGCGCCCGCGTTGTGCACCCGGTCGGCGACCGCGGCCGCATCGCGCGTCTGGATCTCGAGGTGCTCGGCGGCGTAGGCGTCGACGACGGCGAGCCCCGCTTCGAGATCGTCGACGAGCACGATGCCGGACTGCCGGCCCGACAACGCGGTGGTGACCCGCTCGCGGTGCTTGGTTCCCGCCACCTGCTCGGCGAGGGCCGCGTCGACGGCGTCGGCCAGCTCGGCGCTGTCGGTGACCAACACCGACGCGGCAAGCACGTCGTGCTCGGCCTGGGAGATGAGATCGGCGGCGACGAGGTCGGGGACGGCGGTCTCGTCGGCCAGGATCGCGATCTCGGTGGGCCCGGCCTCCGAGTCGATACCGACGACGCCGCGGCACAGGCGTTTGGCTGCAGTGACGTAGATGTTGCCGGGACCGGTGATGAGGTCCACGGGATCGAGGACGGCACCGGGCTCGTCGGCATCGGCGGTGTCGGTCCCGCCGTAGGTGAGCAGGGCGATGCCCTGCGCCCCGCCGACGGCCCACACCTCGGCGACGCCGAGCAGTGCGCACGCGGCGAGGATCGTCGGATGCGGCCACCCGCCGAAATCCTTCTGCGGGGGCGACGCGACCACCAGCGATCCGACGCCGGCCGCCTGGGCTGGCACGACGTTCATGATCACGCTCGACGGGTAGACGGCGTTGCCGCCGGGCACGTACAGGCCCACCCGTCGCACCGGGATCCACTTCTCGCTGACGACGCCGCCGGCGACCACCTGGGTGCGGCTGGTCTCGCGACGCTGGTCGGCGTGCACGGCGCGGGCACGGGCGATCGACTCACGCAGGGCGTCGGCGACGGCCGGGTCGAGGCCGGTGAGGGCATCGGCGACGACCTGCGCGGGCACCCGCACCGACGCGGGCCGGATCCCGTCGAAGCGCTCGGTGAACTCCAGTGCCGCCGCGACGCCGCGGTCGGCGACCGCATGGACCACCGGCGTCACCGTGTCGAGAACGGCGTTGACGTCGGTGCCCCCGCGGGGCAGCGCGCGACGCAGTTCGGCGAGCGTCGGGGTGCTCCCGCGCAGGTCGGTTCGGGCGAGCATGGTCACTCCTGGTTGGGCCGGGATCTACCCATCCAGAGTACGGGGCAGGGGGAAACGGGTTCGGGGGGCATCGACATCCGGCGGTCACCGTCCCACGTACAGGCACCGCGATGGGCCATCACGATTATTGTCATGGCGCACCGCTGTGCCTGTACAGAGGACGTACGACGGGCCCGGGAAGCGCGGTCAGGGTGCGGGGATGTCGAGCCCGAGGTCGAGCGCGGTCACCGAATGCGTGAGTCCGCCGACGGCGAGGTAGTCGACGCCGGTGCGCGCGTAGTCGGCGGCCTGATCGAGGGTGAGGCCGCCCGAGGACTCGAGCGTGGTCTCCGGTGAGCGGGCGTTGCGGCGCCCGACGGCGATCTGGGTGGCCCACAGTTCGAAGTTGTCCAGCAGCACCAGTTGCGGGGCCAGCGCCAAGACCTCGTCGAGCTGGGCCAGCGAATCCACCTCGACCTCCACCGGCAGATCCGGCGCGGCCGCGCGCACGGCCGCCAGGGCGGCACCGACCGAGCCGGCCGCGGCCACATGGTTGTCCTTGATGAGCGCGGCGTCGCCGAGTCCCATCCGGTGGTTGACCCCGCCGCCGGCGCGGACGGCGTACTTCTGCAGCGACCGCAGCCCGGGCAGGGTCTTGCGGGAGTCACGGACCCGCGCGCCCGTGCCGTCGATCGCCGCCACCCACCGCGCGGTGGCGGTCGCGATCCCGGACAGGTGACAGGCCAGGTTCAGTGCCGTGCGTTCGGCGGTGAGCAGCGCCGCGGTCGGTGCGTGGACGGCGAGGACCACATCGCCCGGTGTCACCCGGCTGCCGTCGGCGAGCTCGGCGGTGACCTCGTAGGCGCCGGCGCCGATCACCTCGTCGAACACCGCCCGCACCACCGGCACCCCCGCCACCACGCCCGCCGCGCGGCTGACGATGGCGGCATCGGTGGTGGCCCCGGCGGGCACGGTGGCGGCCGAGGTCACGTCGGGCCCATACCGCAGGTCCTCGTCAAGGGCCGTACGGATCAGGGCACGAACCTCGTCGGTGACCACCGGGCCGAGGTCGGTGCCGGGCTCGCGGCCCCCGACGAACCCGGCACTGGCCACGTCACTCACCCGAACCGGGGTTGCCGATCGCGATCATCCGCTCCACGCTGCGGCGGGCGCGCTCGGCGACGTCGTCGGCGACGAACACCTCGTCGCGGCCCTCGCGCAGCGCCCGCAGCAGCGCCGCCGGGGTGATCATCTTCATGTAGGGGCACGACGCGCGGTCGTTGACGGCCTGGAAGTCGATGCCCGGGGCGGCCTTGCGCAACTGGTGGAGCATGCCGATCTCGGTGGCCACCAGGACCTGCCGGGCGCCGGTGGCGCGGGCGGCGTCGATCATGCCGCCGGTCGAGAGGATCTTGACCCGGCCGTCCGGCACGGCGCCCTCGCCCGCGAGATACAACGCCGACGTCGCGCAACCACATTCGGGGTGGATGAACAGATCGGCATCGGGGTGCGCCGCGGCCTGCGCGGTCAGCTCGTCGCCGTTGATACCGGCGTGGACGTGGCATTCGCCTGCCCAGATGTGGATGTTGTCGCGGCCGGTCTCGCGTTTGACGTGGGCACCGAGGAACTGATCCGGCAGGAACAGGACGTCGCGGTCGGGGTCGATCGAGGCGACCACGTCGACGGCGTTCGACGACGTGCAGCAGATGTCGGTGAGCCCTTTGACCTCGGCGGTGGTGTTCACGTACGACACCACGACCGCGTCCGGGTACTCCGCTTTCCAGGCCCGCAGGTCGTCGGCGGTGATGGAGTCCGCGAGGGAGCAGCCGGCGCGGGCGTCGGGGATCAGAACCCGCTTGTCCGGGCTCAGGATCTTGGCGGTCTCGGCCATGAAGTGCACGCCGCAGAAGACGATCTCGTCGGCATCGACCTCGGCGGCGATGCGCGAGAGCGCCAACGAGTCACCGACGTGGTCGGCGACGTCCTGGATGGCCGGCAGTTCATAGTTGTGCGCGAGCAGCGTCGCATTGCGGGCTCGGGCGAGGCGCCGGATCTCCTCGGCCCATTCCGGGGTGGGGTCGACGCCGGTGTAGCCGCCCGGGCCGTCGACCCACTCCACGTCGAGCATGCCGGTCATCACGGACCGGTCGCTGGTGATGGTCATCTCCACCCTCCTGGTGGTCGGGGCCGCCGCTGCGGCGCGCTGAGCGCGCGGGCTGCGCTCTCGGACCGGGTTTTCGACTTGGGATCGAAAACCTCGCCTGCATCGTAACACCCGCCCGGCAGCGGCCATTCACAGCATTTTCCAAGTAGTCCACTACTCGTTCTCTGCAGTGTTTTCCTCCGTAGCGTCATCCCCATCGACGTTCCTGCCGACCCATCGCTCCCACATCAGGCATATCAGGCACATCAGGAGGAATCATGACCGCCGGCCTCGGAGATTCGTCTCCCCGTTCCGCCCGCCCGTCGGGGCCGACCGGAACCACCCGCACCGCGATCCCGGTGCGCCGCGCCTACTCCACCCCCCTGCAAGCGGTACGCCGGCGCCAGGAAGCCCTCGAACAGCTCGCCGCACGCCGGATGACCCCGCCGCCGCGCCACGTCCCCGGGCTCGGTGCGGCCCGGATCGCTCCGCCCGCCGCCCCCGCAACACCGACCGTGCCGCTGACCGCACGCGAGATCGAGGTGCTGCGCACCTGGTTGCTCGTCGACTCCAAGTCCGACGCCGCCGACCAGCTCAACATCTCGGTCGGCACCGTCAACACGCACCTCGCGCGCATCCGCGCCAAGTACATCGACGCCGGCCGCCCCGCCCGCACCAAGGCATCCCTCGTCGCCCGCGCCATCCAGGACGGACTGGTGGTCCTCGAGGAGCTCTGAGGTGGCGGCGGGTTCCGGGGATCATCGAGCGGTTCCGGTGCGGCCACTAGGATCGTCCCCATGCCACCTCGCCCCGACGCGGATCCACCCGGGCCGTGCGAGCTGCAGGTGGAGGTACTCTCCGTGGTCTTCCAGATCCGCCCGGGCGAGTCGGGCGACACCCCGGACCTGTTCGTCCTGTTGTGGCGCGAGCACGCCGACGCGCCGTGGGCACTGCCCGGCGGCGGCGTCGCGGCCGACGAGACCCTCTCGCAGAGCGCCCGCCGAATCCTGATCGAGGAGACCGACGTGCGCACCGTCGCCCACCTCGAGCAGTTGGCGGTGTTCTCTGCCCCCGACCGCGTACCGCACACCCGGACCATCGCCTCGACCTACCTCGGGCTCGTCCCCAGCGATGCGGCGGTCCCGCTGCCGCCGGCCGCGGCCTGGCACCGCGTCGACGAGCTCGGCCCACTCACCGCCGACCACGCCGAGATCGTCGCCTCCGGGCGTCATCGGCTCGCGGCGAAACTGTCCTACACCAACATCGCCTTCGCGCTGGCGCCGGCGCGGTTCCCGATGTCCGAGCTCTCCGAGATCTACGGCGCCGCACTGGGTTACCGCGTGGACACGACGAATCTGCTACGTGTGCTGAGTCGTCGTGGTGTCATCGCGGCCACCGGCACCATGGGCCGGACCGGGCGTTCCGGTGGCCGGCCACCGGCACTCTACGCATTCGCCGACACCCAGTTACGCGTCACCGACGAGTTCGCGACCCTGAAACCACCGCTGTGAGGGCCACGCCCGGCCGGGGCCCCATCGACGGTCACGGCCCGCCGGGCGACGCCGGATCGTCGGGCACCGGTGCCACCGGCTCGCCGTCACCCACGCCGAGATCGCCGCGCCCGATGGCGAGAGTGCAGATCAGATAGCTGATCGTCGCGGCCAGCGGCGCACAGATGACCAGGATCCACGGCCCCGACGGGGCACCGCGGGTCGCCCCGTCCAGCCAGAGATCGGGCACCACCCGAAACGTCTCGCCCAGCGCCGTCGCGGCGTCCGGCGACCGGAATCGCCAGTCCGCCAGCCAGGTCCCGACCCGACCGGCCACCCCCGTGCCGAGTGCCGTTGCCGCGAGCGCGAATCCGTAACCTGTCGGCCCGCGCCAGCCAGGGGCGGCGAACCAGGACACCAGGGCGGCCACCGCCCCGTAGACGAACATGATGAGCGCGAACGCGCCGACGCCCGCGAACTCGTTGTCCCAGCCCACCCCCGTCAGGACCAGGCCGTCACCGGTCCGCTCCCCGCCAACCGCCGGGGTCAACGCCGTCCAGGCGCCTCCGGCAACGACACCCAGCAGCAGGACCACACCGATCATCGCAAGCAGCGTCGCCGATGTCCGATGCGGTACCCGGGCGACCTGGGCTCGCGGGGATGTCCGGGTACCCGGCGTCACCGGCGGCCCAGTTCGGTGGAGTCGACGGTGCCGTGCCGGGAGCAGCGCGCATCCCAGCCGTCCGGGCGGACCTGAACGACCATCCGTCGCCCGCACTGCCCGCAGAAGCGCGGCGGCTCCAGACCCAGGCGGGCCGCGGGCGGCACCGCGTCGGGTGATTCCAGGGTCAGCTCGATGCCGGTGAACACGCCGTAGCGGCAGGGCTGATCGAGTGGTCCGGGAATCCCGGCCACCTCTGGTGTCCTCGTTGCCGCACCTACCGGTCGTCTCGTCGCGCGCCCCACGCCTGCCAGCCTATCCACGACTCAGATGCTGTCGTTGAGCGCCTTGATCGGCATCGACAGATCGTCGAGCAGGTCGAGGTCGTCCTCGGCCGGACGCCCCAGCGTGGTCAGATAGTTGCCGACGATCACCGCGTTGATGCCACCGAGGATGCCCTGTTTGGCGCCGAGGTCACCGAGGGTGATCTCCCGTCCGCCCGCGAACCGCAGGATCGTGCGCGGCAACGCGAGCCGGAACGCCGCGACCGCCTTGAGGGCCTCCGATGCGGGGAGCACGTCGAGATCACCGAACGGTGTGCCGGGACGCGGATTGAGGAAGTTGAGGGGAACCTCGTCGGGTTCGAGCTCGGCGAGCTCGGCGGCGAACTCGGCGCGCTGCTCGAGGGTCTCCCCCATGCCCAGGATGCCGCCACAGCACACCTCCATGCCGGCGTCGCGCACCATGCGCAACGTGTCCCAGCGTTCCTCCCAGGTGTGGGTGGTGACCACATTCGGGAAGTGGCTGCGCGCGGTCTCCAGATTGTGGTTGTAGCGGTGCACACCCATGGCGGCGAGCTGCTCGACCTGCTCGGCGGTGAGCATGCCGAGGCTGCACGCGATCTGGATGTCGACCTCATTGCGGATGGCCTCGATACCGGCCGCGACCTGCGACAACAGCCGCTTGTCCGGGCCCCGCACGGCCGCCACGATACAGAACTCGGTGGCCCCGGTCTTGGCGGTCTGCTTGGCCGCCTCGACGAGCGACGGGATGTCGATCCACGCACTGCGCACCGGAGACGCGAACAGCCCCGACTGCGAGCAGAAATGGCAGTCCTCGGGGCAACCACCGGTCTTCAGGGAGATGATGCCCTCGACCTCCACCTCGGGTCCACACCAGCGCATACGCACCTCATGGGCGAGTTGCAGCAACTCGGTGAGGCGGTCGTCGGACAGTTGCAGCACGGCCAGCACCTGGTCCCGGCGCAGCCCCTCGCCACGCTCGAGGACCTGCGTGCGGGCAACCGCGAGGATATCGGTGCCGGCGGCCGGCTCGGCGGGCTGCGGCGACGGATTCGAGGTCGCGACGGTGGCCTGGGTCATACGGGTTCTCCTTGTGGCGATGGCTGGGATCGGGTGGACGGGAGGCCTGGCGGCCCGACGGCTACGGCATCCGGACCGGCCAGGGCCGCGAGCCAGTCGGGGTCGAACCAGGTGGGTGCCGCGGCCGCAAAGGCGGCCCGGCTCAGCGTGCCGACACCGGCCGGGACGACCCCGACCAGCGGCACCCCCGTCAGACGCGGCAGATCGGCACGGTTGCAGCGCTCCGCGAGCCCGGGCTCGGCGGGCCAGGCACCGATGACCAGGCCGGCCGGCCGCAGCCCCGCGGCCCGGATCGCCTGCACGGTGAGCTCGGCATGGTTGAGCGCACCGAGGCCGGCCGGCACCACGACCAGGAGATCGGCGTTGAGCGCCGTGGCGACGTCGAGGAGTGTGTGATCGGCACCCAGCCGCACGAGCACGCCACCGGCCCCCTCGATCAGGGTCCGATCGTGGGCGTCGGCGAATCGCTCGATGCTGCGATGCAGGGCACCCGGGTCGACGAGCGGGCGCCCCGCATGCCGGGCCGCGGTCTCCGGGGCGAGTGGATCAGGGTAACGCACACATTCCAGCATCGGCACCGGACCGGCCAGCGCGGTCACGACCGCGAGATCACCGACCTCACCCGCGGACACCCCGGTCTGCACCGGCTTGCACACCGCGACATCGACGTCACGGGCGAGCAGCGCCGCGGCCAGCGCGGCGGTGACGACGGTCTTGCCGACGTCGGTGGACGTCCCGGTGATCGCGAGAGTCGCGCTCATCGCACGTCCACCTCGGTCAGGGCCGCGCCGATCACGGTGGCGGCGGTGTCGAGGTCGGTGGGGTCGAGATCGGCGCGCAGCGTCAGCCGCAGTCGCGAGGTGCCGGCCGGGACCGACGGTGGGCGGAAGCAGCCGACGAGCACACCGCGATCGCGGCAGGCCGCAGCGGCCGCGACCGCGGGCTGTGGTTCCCCGACGAGGAGCGACAGCACCGCGGAGGTGTCGGGTTCGCCGTCGGTACCGATCGGCAGGTCGATGCCGCAGCGGGCCGCGAGGGCGATGACATTGGCACGCAACCGTTGCGGCCGGTCCGGCTCCGCGCGGAGCACCCCGAGGGCGGCGTGGGCGGCGCCGACGGCCGCCGGGTTGAGGCCGGTGTCGAAGATGAAGGTGCGGGCGCGGTCGATCAGATGGCCGCGCAGGATCGCCGGACCGGCGACAATACCGCCTTGGGCACCGAGGGATTTCGATGCGACGGTGGTGACGACGAGATCGGGTGCGCCGGACAGCCCGGACGCCGCGACCACCCCGCGCCCGCCGGGACCGCGCACGCCGAGCCCATGCGCCTCGTCGACGAGCAGTGTCGCGCGATGCGCCTGGGCCGCGGCGTACAGCTCGGCGACGGGCGCTGCGGCCCCGTCGACGCTGTAGATGGCGTCGGTGACCACGAGGGCCCGCTCCTCGGTGCGCGTGGCCAGCGCCCGCCGGACGGCCTCGTGATCACCGCGGGCGACGATCTCGATCCGCGCGCGCGACAACCGGCACCCGTCGATGAGTGACGCATGGGTCCCGGTGTCGCTCACGATGAGATCGCCGCGCCCCACCAGCGCGCCGATCGCACCGATGTTCGCGAGATACCCCGACGAGAAGACGAGCGCCGCGTCGAAGCCCAGGAAATCGGCGATGTCGTCCTCGAAGTCGGTGTGCGCCCGCGTCGTGCCGACGACCAGACGTGACGCCGTCGACCCCGCACCCCAGGTGTCGAGAGCGCGGTGCGCGGCCGCGATCACGGCCGGGTGGGCCGAGAGCCCGAGATAGTCATTGGAGGCGAGATTGAGCCGCCGGTCGGTCTCCTGCCGCACCACCGGATCGCGGTGCAAACCCGCGGCCGCGGTCTGCGCGGCCGCCTCGTCGAGCCAGGCAAGCGCGGCGTCGGGATCCGGCGCCGCGGCCCGCACCGCGCGGTCAGCGGTGGCATGGATGATCATCGGCCGCCCCCGACCCCCGCCGGGACCCGCGCGGCGGCGATCGTCGCGCCCGCCGCGGCCCGGATGCCGCCGGTGATGGTGGCGATGTCGGCGTCGGTGCACACATACGGCGGCATGGTGTAGACCAGATTCCGGAACGGACGCAGCCAGACACCGGCGTCGACGGCGGCCGCTGTCGCCGCGGCCATGTCCACCGGACGATCGAATTCGACGACGCCGATCGCACCCAGCACCCGGACGTCGATGACCCCGTCGACACCACGCAGCGGCGCCAGGCCGTCATCGAGTGCGGCGGCGATCGCCGCGACCCGTCCCCGCCAATCGCCGGCGCGGAGCAACTCGATGGAGGCGACCGCGACCGCACATGCCAGCGGGTTCGCCATGAATGTGGGCCCATGGGCCAGCCCCCCGGCCTCACCGGTACTGATGGCCGCGGCCAGCTCGTCGGTGCACAGGGTGGCCGCAAGCGTGAGATAGCCGCCGGTCAACGCCTTCCCCACGCACATGATGTCCGGGCTCGTCACATCTCCCGTCGCCTCGGCCGCGAACAGGGTGCCCGTGCGCCCGAAACCGGTCGCGATCTCGTCGAAGATCAGCAGGACGTCGTTGTCGTCGCAGATGCGGCGCAACGCCGTCAGATAGGCCGGATCATGAAAGCGCATGCCACCGGCGCCCTGCACCACCGGCTCGACGATCACCGCGGCGAGCTCGTCGCGGTGTCGGGCGACGGTCTCGGCGAACGCGGCGACGTACTCCGGGCTGAATCGGGCGGGCGGCGCGGGCGCGAAGACCTGCGGCGTGAGCACCCCGGTCCACATGCTGTGCATACCGCCGTCGGGATCACACACACTCATCGGCGCCAGGGTGTCGCCGTGGTAGCCCCCGCGCCACGTCATCAGCCTGGTGCGGCCGGGCCGTCCCTTCGCCCGCCAGTACTGGAGCGCCATCTTGGCGGCGACCTCCACCGAGACCGACCCCGAGTCGCACAGGAAGACCTTCTGCAAGGGGCCGGGCGTGAGATCGACGAGCAGTTCGGCCAGGCGCGCGGCCGGCTCGTGGGTGAGGCCACCGAACATCACGTGCGCCATCGCCTCGAGCTGCGTGCGCACCGCCGCGTCGAGCACCGGGTGGCGGTAGCCGTGGATCGCGGCCCACCACGAACTCATGCCGTCGACCAGCCGGCGTCCGTCGGCAAGCTCGAGATGCACACCCTGCGCGCCGACCACCACCAACGGTTCGGTGGTCGCGGGAAAAGCGCCGTAGGGATGCCACAGATGTCCGGCATCGATGTCGCGGATGCGGGTCTCGTCCACGGGCGGGTCCTCACGGGGTCGTCGGGCGGCGCGGGACGACCCCATCCGCCACACCGCAGCGCCGGATGTCGGCCGGGCCGCGGCCGCCACACGTTCTCCCTGGACACTGTACAGGCCAGCGCCTGGACGGTGTCCAGGTGGTGCGCTGTCATCACCGGGTGCCCCAGTAGGCTCACGACCGTGGCGAATACCCGCGCGGACATCCTGGCCGCCGCCCGGGGCATCCTGGAGCGGCACAGCCTCGCCGACCTCACGATGCGCCGACTCGCCACCGAGGTCGGGGTCCGACCCAACGCACTGTACTGGCATTTCCCCAACAAACAGACCCTCCTCGCCGCGCTCGCCGACGACATCCTGAGCACGGTGCGGCCGCGGCAGCCGACACTGCCCTGGCACATGCGGCTGATCGCCCTCGCAGACGACATGCGGGCGGCCCTGCTCGCCGTCCCCGACAGCGCCGAGGTGCTCTCGGCGAGCTGGGCCGCCGGACTCGCCGATCGGCGGATCGCCGACGACATCGCCGCCACCGCCGCCGCCGGCGGCCTCGGTGACCGTGATGCCCGCGCTGTCGCCACCGCCACCTGCCAGCTGATCATCGGCCTGACGATTGAGGAACAGACGCGGGCCCAGATGGAACGCCTCGGCGTGACCGGCCCGTCCGGCCGCGACTTCGCAGCCGAGTTCGCCGACGGTCTCGGCGTGATCGTCGACGGCGCACATCACCGCAGCACCACCCGGTGACACCGGCCACAACACGGCGCCGAACCACTCCGGATGAAGCGTCCGCGGTGTGCGGCTAGGGTCGACGCATGAACTCGCCCCAGGTGGGTACGACCGATCAGCCGA
The DNA here is from genome assembly GCA_047605505.1 of Gordonia sp. (in: high G+C Gram-positive bacteria). GTDB lineage: Bacteria > Actinomycetota > Actinomycetes > Mycobacteriales > Mycobacteriaceae > Gordonia. The sequence continues at coordinate 11,028 of JASGFO010000004.1, forward strand.
CTCCCGCGGATCCGCCCGAGCCCACCGAGGGCACCTCGGGTGCGTCCGCGCCGGAACCTGCGCCCGCATCGCCGACGACACACCTTCCGCCGGCCGCCGCGCCGACGCCGCCCGCAGCCGTCGACCGGCCCGAACCCGTCACGGCCGAGCGCCCACCCCGCCCGATCGCCGTGTGGCCCGGGCAGCCGTATCCCCTCGGCGCCACCTATGACGGTGCGGGCACCAATTTTTCACTGTTCTCTGAGGTCGCCACGGCCGTCGAGCTGTGCCTGATCGCGCCCGACGGCACCGAGACCCGGGTGAACCTCGACGAGGTCGACGGCTATTGCTGGCATTGCTATCTGCCCAACGTCGGACCGGGCCAGTTCTACGGTTTCCGTGTGCACGGGCCGTACGATCCCGCGCGCGGTCTGCGCTGCGACCCGAGCAAACTGCTGCTCGACCCATACGGCAAGGCGTTCTTCGGTGACTTCGACGGCGATCCGTCGCTGTTCTCCTACTCGATGCCCGAGCCGGAACCCGAGCCGGTGCCGGAACCCGCCGCCACCCCCGTGGCGGCCACCCCGGCGATCGACGGCGTCAGCCCGTTCGATCCCGACGAGATCGGGACCGAGAAGGCGTCGGCGACCACCAGGGCCGACGCGACGACCGAACCCACCGCCGCGACCGGCCCGGACACGAGTGACACCGGCACCGGCTCCGCCACCACCGACACCGCGGACACCACCGACCCGGCCGCACCGGCGACGACCGGCGACCCGGCCGACGGGACCACCGAGCCGGCAACCCCCCGCGGTGAGACGACCGATTCGCCGGCCGAGGCCGCCGACCCGGTCCCGGTTCCCGAGCCCACCGACAACGTGCCCACCGGGGCGGACAGGGCGGCGCCGGGAGCTGGCCCGACCGGCCTCGACTCGCTCGGCCACACGATGCTGTCGGTGGTCATCAACCCGTATTTCGACTGGCAGAACGATCACGCACCGCGGCACCCCTATCACCAGACGGTGATCTACGAGGCACATGTCAAGGGGATGACCGCCACCCATCCGGGGGTGCCCGAGCATCTGCGCGGAACCTATGCGGGACTGTGCCATCCGGTGATCATCGAGCATCTCAAGTCACTCGGGATCACCGCCATCGAGCTCATGCCGGTCCATCAGTTCATGCAGGACTTCTTCCTGCTCGACAAGGGGCTGCGGAACTATTGGGGCTACAACACCTTCGGGTTCCTGGCCCCGCACCTGGAATATGCGGCCAACCGGGATCAGCCGGCCGCCCAGGTCACCGAGTTCAAGGCCATGGTGCGGACCTTCCACAAGGCGGGGATCGAGGTCATCCTCGACGTCGTCTACAACCACACCGCCGAGGGCAATCATCTCGGGCCGACGGTGTGCTTCCGGGGTATCGACAATGCCGCCTACTACCGCCTCGTGGACGCCGATCCGTCGAGGTACATGGATTACACGGGCACCGGGAACAGCCTCAACGGCCGCCACCCACACACCCTGCAGCTGATCATGGATTCGCTGCGATATTGGGTCCTCGAAATGCATGTCGACGGATTCCGCTTCGATCTCGCCTCCACCTTGGCCCGCGAGCTCCACGACGTGGATCGCCTGTCGGCGTTCTTCGATCTGGTCCAGCAGGATCCGGTGGTCAGCCAGGTGAAGCTGATCGCCGAGCCCTGGGACATCGGCGAAGGCGGCTATCAGGTGGGCAACTTCCCGCCGTTGTGGACCGAATGGAACGGCAAGTACCGCGACACCGTCCGGGACTACTGGCGCAGTGAACCGGCCACGCTCGGCGAGTTCGCGTCGCGGCTGACCGGCTCGTCGGATCTGTACGAGGCCACCGGGCGGCGCCCCCTCGCCAGCATCAACTTCGTCATCGCCCATGACGGCTTCACGTTGCGGGACCTGGTGTCCTACAACGAGAAACACAATGAGGCCAATGGCGAGGACAGCCGCGACGGGGAAAGCCACAACCGATCCTGGAATTGCGGTGTGGAGGGGCCGACCGACGATCCCGAGGTGCTCGCGCTGCGGGCCCGGCAGCAGCGCAACATCCTGGCCACCTTGTTCCTGTCCCAGGGCACACCGATGCTCGCGCACGGCGACGAGATGGGGCGGACACAGCTGGGCAACAACAACGTCTACTGCCAGGACTCGGCCTTGGCCTGGATGGACTGGACCCTCGCCGAGACCAACGCGGACCTGCTCAAATTCACCCGACGGGCCATTGCCCTGCGCACCGCGCACCCGGTGTTCCGGCGGCGCCGCTTCTTCGCGGGCAAACCCATCCGGTGGGGGCATCAGGAGCTCGACATCGCCTGGCTCACCCCGTCGGGCGCCGAGATGACCACTGCCGACTGGGACAGCGGATTCGGGAAGTCGCTCGCCGTGTTCCTCAACGGCGCCGGGATCGCGGAAAAAGACGAATACGGCGAGAAAATCCTCGACGACAGTTTCCTCATCTGTTTCAACGCCCACTACGAGACGATCGACTTCCTGTTGCCGCCCCCGTCATACGGCCGTGAATGGGAGGGCGTGCTCGATACCGCGCACGCCCTCGGCGACTCGGAGATCTCCGCGGCGGTGTCCGGCTCCTGCCTCCCGGTCCGGGCGCGTTCGCTGCTCGTCCTGCGCAAGACGGCGTGACATGGGCGCACCGCAGCCGGTGGCGACCTACCGCGTGCAGCTCACGCCCGACTTCGGCTTCGCCAGCGTGGTCGGCATCCTCGGTCACCTCGCCGACCTCGGCATCAGCCATGTCTACCTGTCCCCGATCGGCACCGCAATGCCGGGCTCCACGCACGGCTACGACTGGGTGCCGCCGCCGCAGGTCGCACCGGCGCTCGGCGGGATCGACGGACTGCGGGCGCTGCGGGCGGCCGCACGGGTCGTCGACATCGGGATCCTCGTCGACATCGTCCCCAACCACACCGGGGTCGCCGATGCCACGGCCAACCCGTGGTTCGCCGATCTGCTCCGGCACGGGGCCGGCTCCCGGTACGCGCGCTTCTTCGACGCCGACTTCTCCGCGGACAACGGCTGCGACGGCGCCCTGGCCCTGCCGGTGCTCGCCGCCGACGGCGATCTGAGCCCTCTCACCGTCGACGTCCACGGCACCCTGCGCTACCACGATCACGCCTTTCCCACCGCACCCGGCACCCTCGGCGGTACCCCACAGGAGGTGCACGCGCGCCAGCACTACCGGCTCGTCCCCTGGGATTCGGGGTTGATCGGCTACCGGCGGTTCTTCACCGTCAACGAGCTCGCCGGATTGCGTCAGGAGGATCCGGCGGTCTACGACGCCACCCACGGCTGGCTGCGTGAGCTGATCGACGCCGACCTGATCGACGGGGTGCGCGTCGACCATCCCGACGGTCTGTGGGATCCGCAGACTTACCTGGAGCAGTTGCGCGCCGACATCGGGGCCACGCGGTTGCTGTACATCGAGAAGATCCTCGCCGCCGACGAGGCCCTCGAGCCGACGCTGCCGGTCGACGGCACCACCGGCTACGACCAGATGCGCATCATCGACGCACTCTTCACCGCACCGACCGGGATCGTCGAGCTCGGCGAGATCCACGAGCACGCGACCGGCCTGCCCGGCGACGCCCAGTGGCTGCACGCCACCGAACACGAACGCAAAATCGCCACGCTCGCCACCGCGTTCCCCGCCGAGCGGCGACGACTCGTCGCCGCCCTCACCCACTCCGATCCGTCTGCCGACGCCGGCCTCGTGGCGCGGGCGTGCGGCGAGCTCATCGCCGAGCTCGGCGTCTACCGGGCCGACTATCCGTCGCTGCGGCCCCGCCTGGTCGAGACCGCGCAGCGACTCGCCGAACGCCTGCCCGACCTCGCCACGGCGCTGCAGTTGATCGTCACGGCCACCGCCGGGCCGGGTGCGCCGACCTCCCGGCTCGCGCAGACCTGCGGCGCGGTCACCGCCAAGAGCGTCGAGGACAGCCTGTTCTACCGCACCGCCCGGCTGGTGTCGGCGCAGGAGGTGGGGGGCGATCCCGCAGATCCGGTGCTCTCGGTGGCACGGTTCCACGAACACAACGAGATCCGGGCCGCGCACTGGCCACGGGCCCTGACCGCCACGTCGACCCACGACACCAAACGCAGCGAGGATGTCCGCGCGCGCATCGCCCTGCTGTCGCAGGTCCCCGAACGCTGGTCACTGCTGGTCCGCGAGATCTGGGAGACCGCACCCCCACCCGACCGGCTGACCGGATACTTTCTGCTGCAGAACCTCATCGGGGTGTGGCCGGCCGACGGACCGGTCGATGACGCAGTGCGGGCCCGCCTGCACGATTACGCACGCAAGGCGGCCCGGGAGGGTGGACTGCGGACCACGTGGACCGCCGTCGACGAGGAGTTCGAGGCCGCGCTGATGACCTGGCTCGATACGCTGACCACCGGCGCACCGGCCGCGCGGATCGGTGACCTGGTCACCCGGCTCCTGCCCGCCTGGCGGCAGGAGGCGTTGGCGCGCAAGGCCATCGCCCTGCTCGGTCCGGGGCTGCCCGACATCTACCAGGGCACCGAATGGTTCGACGACTCCCTCGTCGACCCCGACAACCGGCGCCCCGTCGACTACCGGCAGCCCACCAATCACCCCAAGCTCCGGCTCGTGCGGACCGCACTCGGAGTCCGCGCGGCACATCCGGCGGCATTCGGTCCGGGCAGCGACTACCGTCCGATACCCGTGGACGGCCCGGCCGCCGATCATGCGATCGCCTTCGCCCGCGGGGTTGCCGGCGGCGACCCGCTGGTGGTGGTGGTGACGGCGCGATTCACGCACAGCCTCACCGTTCACGATGCCGCCGCGACCCCGCTGATACTTCCGCCCGGGACCTGGACCGACGCGCTGACCGGTGCCGTCCACACAGGGACGATCGATCTGGCCACGGCGCGCGCCGAGCATCCGGTGGCGGTCCTGACCGCGACGTGATCGGCGGGGAAGGTTGCTGTGGCCCGAAGCGCCACCGGATCACGGTGCCGGCGCGGTCTCGGTGGGTGTGGGCGCGCCGGCCGTCGAGGTGGGGGCGGCGCCCGCCCCCGCCTGGCCGGTCTGGCCGGGCAGTGACTGGGAAGGGTCGACAACCCCACTGCGGGTGCTGCCGGGCGGACCGGAGAACTCCGCGACCAGCCAGGAGCCGTCGACGTTGCGCAGATCCAGCACGAAGATCATCAGCCGGGTCTCACCTGCGGGGACCTGGGCGCTGCGCCCGGTGACCTCGGCCATCACGGTGGTTGTGGCGGAGTCCCGGTCGACCGAGGTCACCGACGAGGACAGGATCTTCGAGGTCGCCGCGATGGCGAGGGCCTCGGTGTTGCGTTCGGTGTCCGCACGATCCTGTTCGAGCCGCTGGCGCAGGTCGCCGGTGGACAGCGGCCCCAGGATCTCCTTGTACTTGTCGGCATTGCCCGGGTTGATCGTGGTCACCAGTCGGGTCACGAACTCCTCCGACACGCTCTTGGCGTCGTCGAACGCCGCGAGCCGCTGCTGATCCCGGTGATAGGCCCAGCCGAGGACCCCGACGCCGACCAGCACCGCGATGACGGCCAGGGCCCCGAGCGCCCGCAGCACCGACCGCAGAGACAGCGTGATCGAGATCTCCCGCGACCGCTTCCCGGCCACCGCACGCGGCGCAGCTGCGGGTTTCGGCGACTCGGCGACCGTGACCGGTTCGTCGGATTCGTCGGCCTGCTCGCCGCCGGAACCCGCCGCCGGCTGCGCGGCGCTGCGCTTGCGGGCGCTCTTCGACCGCGGCACCGGCCGGGCGTCGGCCGGCCCGTCGGCCACCGCCCCGTCACCTACGCCGATATCGGTCTCGCTGGTGTCGGTCTCGCTGGTGATGTCGTCGTCCTTCTCGGTCATCAAATGACTGCCGGCCCTCCCGTGCGGTGTCACCGGTCCAGCGGAACGGTGCGGGCATTGGGGTCATAGCCGGCCGGTGGACCCGCGGTGTCATCACCGCGGGGGCGCGGGGCGTTGACCGAGCCACGGATCTGCTGGTTCGGATCCTCGGTGACACAGTACAGATTGGTCGGGATCGTCAACTCCAGGATCTTCGTCGGCCGGACCGGCGTGATCGGGTAGTCGCAGTAGGGCCGCGGCACGATCGCCGCGAACGCCCACCAGGCACGATCATGGAACATCGTCAGGCCCTTGATGGACGCATCCCGGATCGACGGCAGCAGCGTGACCAACGCGGGTGCGCGCAGCGCCGCCTGATGCGCGATGTCACGGACTTGACCCAGCACGTCGGTGAGCGGATCCCGCATCTCCCCCAGCGAACCGGTCAGGCTCGTCACCTGCGCCGGTCCGCGGCCGAGGAGAGTGCGCAGTTCCCGGTCCGCGGCGACGGCGGCGTTGACGATGCGGCTCGCCGACCGCACCGTGTCGCCGAGGTCGGGTTGGATGTCGGCGGTGGTGTGCAGGATGGTCCCGACATCCCCGATCAGCCGCGTGGTCTCCGGCAGCACCCGGTAGAGGTCGGCGAAGATCGTGCCGCCCGCGTCGAACAGGGTGCGCAGATCGTTGGTGTCGCTGTCGGGCTGCAGCGCGGTGTCCAGGTTCGTCACGACCAGACGCAGCTTGTCCGGGTCGATCTGCTCGATCACCCCGAGCGAGCTCTCCAGCAGCCGCGGGAAGGGCGCGGTGACCGAGGTCTGCGCGACGGTGATGGTGTCGCCGTCGGCGAGGTAGGGGCCGGCGGCGGTCGCCGGCTGGAAGTCGACGTACTGCTCGCCCGCGGCCGAGAGCCCCAGCGCCGCGACCTTGGTGTTCCGGTTGATGTGCACGTCGTCGTCGATCACCACCGTGGCCCGCACCGAATCGGCCTGGACCCGCAGCGATTCGACGTCGCCGATCCGCACGCCCCGCAGGGTGACCGGTGAGGAGTCCTGCAGCCCGCCCGACACCGGGAAGTCGATGGTCAGGTGGTAGCGCCCCTGCAGCGGTTGCCAGCGCAGCGCCCCGAACGCCAGATAGGCCAGCCCCACGATCATCACGACGATCAGCGCGAGGTTGCCCAGAAGCACCGAGTGCTTGCGCAGCCAGCCGAATATCCCGCTCATCGGTAGCTCCCGCCGGGTCCGGTCAGGCGCTCCAGCACATGCCGGAGCGTCTGCTGCAAGGACTGCGAGGTGGCGTCGATGTCGGCGAGCTCGGGCAGCCGCGACGCCGAGTCGAACCCGACACCGGGGTTGAGGTAGTAGACCTTTGCCGACAGCGAGGCCGCGCTGGACTGGGTGGACCGGGCAAACTTCGGGGTCAGCTCGGCCAGGTTGTCCACGAGCGGACCCAGCGTACCGGTGGAGGCGTCGAGCTCGTCGAGGACCTGCACCAGATGCGCGACGAGCTCCACCAGGTTCGCGCGGTCATGGCGCAGGAAGTCATTGGTCGCCGCGGTCACCCGGTTGGTCTTGTCCAGCGTCGTCAGGATCAGTTCGATCTGACTGTTGACGGTGTCAAAGGCGGGCGCGAGTTTGTTGATCGACGCCATGATCTGGGCGCGGCCGTCGGCGATCTGGCCGGTCAGGGTGCGCGTGTTGCCGATCGCGGCGTCCACCCGGCTCGCATTCTGGTTGAGTTTGGTGATCGCCGTGGTCAGCCCCTCGATGGCACCCGCGAGATGCTCGGGATTGTCCGCGCCCGATGACACCGCCGCCGAGAGTTCGGCGATGATCTGCTGGGTCGACCCCAGCGAGCCCGAGTCGACGAGGCCGCTCATGCTGACCAGCAGGTCCTCGACGGTCGCGGCCGCCGAGCGCGGGCCGGTCAGGCTGTCGCCGTCGCGCAGGTACCCCGCCGAGGTCGACGACGGCGGCAGCAACGCCACGAACACGTCACCGAGCGGGGTGGCCTGGCGCAGCTCGGCGCCGGTGCCCACCGGCACCTCCGATGTCGTCGACACCCGCATCGTGACCACCGCCTGATAGTTCTCGGCACGGATGTCGGTGACCTCGCCCACGTCGGTGCCGTAGAGCTTCACCTTGGCGCGGCCGGGCAGGTTGAGGGCGTTGTCGAAGTTCGCGGTCAGCGTGATCGTGTCGCCGAGGCCACCCGGTGCAGGCAGCGGGATCTGCTCGACGGTCAATCCGGGCACCACCCCGCAACCGGAGATGCCCAGTGCCGCGGCCAGAATCACCGTCATGATCGTCGTCCGGGGGCGCGCCCACCGGCGCGTCACGGCGCTCACCGGCTCAGCTCCAACAGTCCGGCGAAGATGCCCAGGTCCGGCCCGAAGTCCTGGAGCTGCCCGGTTTCGCAGCCGTTGCGGCGCAGGTTGATCGCGCGGCAGAAGGTCGACAGCAGCTGGTTGTCGATCAGCGACTTGTCCAGCAGCGCCTGGGCCCGCCAGGCGCCCTGCTCGGCCGAGATCGAGTTGGAGAGATTCTGGAACAGCAGCGGCCCCAGGTCGACGGCCTCGACGAGCTGCCGGGAATAGTCCGAGAGGTTCTCGGCCAACGCCGCGAGCCGACCCGCCGACCCGCTGATCGAGTCGGCGTTGTCGTGCAGGAACGTCGAGGTGTTCGTCAGCGCCCGGTTGAGATCGACCAGCGTCGCGACCAGCCCCGGCGACTGCCGCTCGAGGATGTCGGCGACCTGATTGATCGACGACGAGAACTGTTTCATCTTCGGATAGTTCGCCACCAGCGCACCGGTCAGCTTCTGCACCGACCGGATGATCTCGACGATGCCGTCACCATTGCCCGAGGCCACCTGCGCGGCGCCGCCGAGCTGGTCGATCGCCTCCCGCAGCCGGTCGCCGTTGCCCGCGGTGATCCCCGAGGTGATGTCGACGAGATCGGCGACCGGCCCCTCGCCGGGGGCGTCCCCGGTCAGCGAGGTGACCAACCGGTCGACCGCGTCGAACAGGTCACCCACCGACACCGGCGCGAGCCCCTCGGTGCGCAGCACGGCCCCGTCACCGAGCCGTTCTCCCCCCGCATATGCCGGGGTCAGCTCGATGTGGCGGGTTGTGACGATCGAGGTGTTGACGATCGCGGCGGTCGCGGCGGCGGGGATCGGCACGTCCTTGTCGACGGTGAACGTCACCTTCACGCGGCTGCCCTGCTGTTCGATCGCGGTGATCTGCCCGACCGGCATCCCGAGCACCGCCACGTCGTTGCTGGGGTACAGCCCGGCCACGGTCGGGAAGTACGCCGACATCTCGATCGCCGAGCCCGCCGCCGCCTTCCACCCCGCCGGGATGAGCGAACACCCCGAGAGCACCCCCAACAGGATCACGATCGTGGCGGCGAACACCGATCGGGGACGTCGGCCCGCACGTCGCGGGGCCGGGGCGGTCAAGATCAGCATCCGTCCACCACCCGGGCCAGGCACAGCCAGTTGTCGGGGAAGATGCCCCAGGGCAGATAGCCGTTCATGTAGGGGCCGTCGCCCATCCCGTTGTTCACCAGTCGCGCGGTCACCGGCAGGATCTCCAACAGTTTGCGCAGATTGTCGCGATTCTTCTCCAGCCCCTGGGTGATCGTGTTCAGGTTCACCAGGATCGGCGCGAACTGTCCGCCGTTCTCCACCGCGATGGCCCGCGCCTGCTCGGTCAGTGCCGCGATACCGTCGAGCAGTCGCGTGATCAGCGCCTGCCGGGCCACGATCTTCTGCGCCAGTTGGGCGCCCTGCCCGACGATGATCGCGAGCCGGCTCTGGCTGTCGTCGACGATCTTGGTGACCGACCGTGTGTCGGTGATGAGCTGATTGATCTGCTCGCGGCGGTTGGTGATGATCGCCGACATCCGGGTCAGCGCGTCGACGGTCGGCTTCGTCACCGCGGGCGCCCCCGCGAGCTGCTGGTTGAGGGTGCGCAGGCTCTGCGACAGATCGTCGTCGTCGATGCCGCCCAGGATCGGGGTGCCGGTCTCGATGGTCCGGTTGAGGTCATAGGGCACACGCGTCTGACCGATCCGGCCACCGGGCGCAGCATCGGGTGCGGAGCCCAACGAGAGGTCGATGTAGCGCTGCCCGAGCAGCGTCGACAGCTTGATCTCGGCGGAACCGTCGGAGGTGACATCGACGTCGTTCTCCACCTTCATGGTGATGTGCACATGATTGCCCTGTAGCTCGGTGGCCGAGACCTCGCCGACGTCGATGCCTGCGACACGGACCTTGTCGCCGGGACGGACACCACCGGCCTGCGCGAAGTCGGCTGTGTAGGTCTTCTTCCCGATCTCGGCCTTGTCGATCGCGGTGATCCCGACGATCACCGCGATGATCACCGCGGTGCCGATCACCCCGTACCAGAGGCGCCGATTCTTGCCGAAACCCCGGCGCAGGCGACTCATCGGCACACCACCGAATGCTGGGTGCCGCCGATCTTGTTGATGAAGCCCGGCGGGAACAGGATGTCGCCGATCGCGACGTCGAGATCACACACGTAGATGTTCAGGTAGGCGCCCTCACCGATCACCAACGGCAGATGCCCCAGGAATTCGGGCAGATCGACCGCGGCCCGGTCCAGTCGGGCACCGTCGCCGATCAGCGCGCGGGTCGCCCGGTTCGCCAACGTCGCCGCCGACGCCACATCACCCCGCGTCCGCGTGAGCACATCGGCGAATCCGGCCGCGGTCTCACCGATCTCGCGGACCGAGCGCCCCAGCGCCGCCGAGTTCGCGTTCAGACTCTCCACCACCCCCGCGACCCCCTGGAGCAGGGCCGTGACCTGCGCCCCCTGCCGGGACAGATCATGCAACACCCCGGACAGGTTGTCGATGATCGCGCCGATCACCACATCCCGGTTCGCCATGTCCGCAGCCATCTCCCCGACCTGGGCGACGGTCGTGCTCAACGACACCGAATCGCCCTGGAACGCCTGCATCAGACCAGTGGAGAGACGATTCACCTGCTCCGGGGTCAACGTCTCGAACACCGGCTGGAATCCGGCGAGCAGCTTGGTCACGTCGAAGGAGTCCTGCGCGGGCTGTTGCAGCGTCGAGCCCGCCGCCAGCACCGAGGAGTCACCGGTGATCCGATCAAGCGCCAGATAACGCTGCCCGATGAGGTTCTGATACCGGATCGCGGCCTGGGTGGTCGTATACATCGGCTGGTCGTCACGCACCGAGAAGGTCACCTTGGCGCGCCCGTTGTCCAGATCGATGGTGTCCACCCGACCCACCCGCACCCCGGCCATCCGGACGTCATCGCCCTCCGCCAGCCCCGAGGCATCACGGAAATACGTGGTGAACAACCCGGTGTCACCGGGCACCGACCGCTCCAGTGTCGAATAGATGATGTAGGTGAGCAGCAACGCCGCCACCGCGAACAGCGAGAACCCGATCAGGGGTTTACGGATCGACGACTGCGCCGCACTCATCGCCCACCCCCCGTCGCTGCGATCGCCGAGCCATCCCCCGTCGCTGCGCTCGCCGAGCCATCCCCCGTCGCTGCGCTCGCCGAGACCGCCTGGACGAGCGGCCCCAGCATCAAGGTGTCCGCGGCCCTCGGCGGGCGGTTGAGCGCGGTGGTCAGGGTCTGGTTGTCGGCCTGCGTGGTGACCGAGCCGGCCGGGGTCATCCGGCGCATTCCCGGCGACGGATGCACCAGGAGCGGACCCGACATCGTGGGACCGGTGCCGGTTCCCGGACCCACACAACCGGGCCCGCGCAGCTGCCCGTACGGCCCGCCGTCATAGACCGGGCAGTTCTGACGGGTATAGCGCTGATAGGCACTGAAGTTGACTCCGATGTTGAGGGCGGCATGCCCGTTGACGCCGGTGAAGATCGTCAGCGCCCGGGCCGCGAGCTTCCGCAACGCCTCGAGTGCCTGCGGCAGCGCGTCCTCGTGATAGGTGACGGCGCCGAGCATCACGTTGCCGTCAGCGACGACGTGGCGCCCGGCGTCGCCGTTGGCCGCAAACAGGCCCGCGACCTCGTCGGTGACGCCCTGCGCCGCCGCGAGCAGCGCGGTGAGATCATCGCGGTGTTCGGCGACCGTCTGGGCCGGGATGACGCTGCGGCCCAGGGTGTCCAGCAGCGCGGGCGCCGACGCCGACAGCCCGCGGACCGACGCGTTGAAATCGGCGAAGCCGGGGGTCGCACCGGCCGGGAACTGGGCGTTGATCGTCTGGAAATACTGGTCGAGGACCCCGACGAACAGACCGAAGACCTGGCCACCGCCCCGCAGGGCGTCGGCGATGGTGCCCAGGACCCCGGCGAGCTGCTCGGGGGGCACGGCCCGCAGCAGGGTGCGCAACTGGTTCTGCGCATCCTGCAGCTTGATCGTCGGCAGCGAACGGTCCGCGGGGATCGCGGCCCCCGCGCCGACGTGCTCCGACGAGGGCTGTTCGGGCACCACGAACTCGACGGAGTTCACGCCGAACAGATTCGACGGCACGGTGCGCGCGGTGACGTTCCCCGGGATGCCCTCGGCCTGGTCGGGATCGAGATCGATGGTGACGTCGCGCAGCGACAGGCCGTTCGCGCCGGTCCCCTGGGCCAGTGCCACCCCGGTCACCGAGCCCACGATCAGCCCGTTGTACCGGACGTCGGCGCCGTCGGTCAGGCCGTCGCCGACGTCGGTCAACTCCGCGCGCACCGGCACCGTCGACGAGAACGCACCCGTGTACCGCAGGAACAGCACGACGAACAAGACCACCATCACCAGTGCGAACGCGAGTCCGCGCAGGATGTACTGCGTGAGTGAGGGGTTCCGGCCGTCGGTGGCGATGAGCATATTCCCCCCTTATCCCGAGATCCGGATTCCGGGCGAGGTGCCCCAGAAGACGAGCGTCATGATCAGATTCGCGAAGACGATCACGATGATCGCCAGCCGGATGGCGTGCCCGGCGGCCACCCCGACGCCCTCGGGGCCACCGGCAGCGAAGAACCCGTAGTAGCACTGGACAAAGGTGGTCAGCAGCACGAACACGATCACCTTGAGGAACGAGAACACCACATCGCTCGACAGGATGAAGGCGTTGAAGTAGGCGAGATAGTTGCCTGCGCCCTGGCCGCTCTGCACCTGGAACATGATCTGGCAGGCGAGATAGTTGGCCGCCAACGACACCGAGTACAGCGGCACGATCGCCAGCACCGCCGCCGACATGCGGGTGGTCACCAGGTACGGCAGCGGCCGGATCGCGATCGACTCGAGGGCATCGATCTCCTCGCTGATCCGCATCGACCCGAGCTGGGCGGTGAACCGGCAGCCCGACTGCGCGGTGAAGGCCGTCGCGGCCAGCAGCGGCGCGATCTCGCGGGTGGTCGCGAACGCCGAGAGCCCACCGGTGACCGGGGCCATGCCGAGCAGGTTGAGCGCGGTGTAGCCCTCGATGCCGACGGTCGCCCCGCCCATGATCCCGAGGATGATCATCACGCCGACCGTCCCGCCGCCGACGACGATCGCGCCATTGCCCCACGCGACGTCGGCGAGCAGCCGCCACACCTCCTTGCGGTAGTGGGTGAACGCGATGGGCACCGCGCCGATCGACTTCACCAGGAAGGTGATGAGGTGCCCCATCTGCACGAGCGCGGTGCGGGGGCCGGCCGCGGCGATGCGCAGCGGTTTGAGCAGGGCCGGCTCGTGTCTGGCGACGCGCTGGGTGGCCATCTCAGACCACCTTTGCCGGCACGAGCATCGCGAAGAGCTGGGTCAACACGACGTTGACGGTGAACAGCAGCAGCACCGAGTTGACCACCGCGGCGTTGACCGAGTTGGCCACCCCCGACGGGCCGCCGCTGGTGTTGAGCCCACGATCGCAGGCGACGACCGCGACGATCGCCCCGAACACCACCGCCTTCCCGACCGCGAACACCAGATCCGACACCGACGCAAAGGACGCGAAGGTCCCGGTATAGCTGCCCGGGGTGCCGCCCTGGAAGTAGACGTTGAAGACATACCCGGTGATGAAGCCGACGAAGCAGACGAACCCGCACAGCAGGAAGCTCACGACCATGGTGGCCAGCAGCCGCGGCGAGATCAGCCGCTGGATCGGGTTGACGCCCATCACGCGCATCGCGTCGATCTCCTCGCGGATGGTCCGCGAGCCCAGGTCCGCGGCGATCGCCGACCCCACCGCCCCGGCCAGCAGCAGTGAGGTGACCAGCGGGGCGCCCTGCCGGATCACGCCCAGGCCGGTGGCGGCACCCGAGAACGAGGTTGCGCCGATCTGTCCGGCGATGTTGGAGACCTGGATGGACACGATCACCCCGATCGGGATCGCGACCAGGAACGTCGGGAACACCGACGTGCTCGACATGAAGGCGCACTGCCGGACGAACTCGCCGAACGGGAATCGGCGCTTGGCGATGTCGGTGACGAGCACCCCGAACACCTCGACGAACATCGCCAGCTGACGGCCGAAGGTCTCGAACGAGGCGACGACATGCTCACGGAACCAGGTCCGTACCGCACCTGGCCGCTTCGTCGTCACCCCCGGTTGCGAGGTCGCCGTGTCTGTGGTCACTACCCGTCCCTGCATCGTGCCACCGTCAGTCGTCCCCCGCGGCAGGCATGGCGCGCCGAAATATACCGCACCCGCGGGCACAATTTGTAGCGTGGGTCACAGCCTGGTGCTCTGCGCGGCCCCGGCGCGCCGCATACCGTGGGCCAGATGAACGAGCCGCACCGCACGCGACGCCTCGACGGCTCCGGCACCACACCACCGGTACTTCCCGGCGAACCCGCCGAGATCCGGGTGTGGGCCCCGGCGGCCGCCCGGGTGCACCTGGTGCTCGCACCACCCGGCCGGCCCGAGGTGGTGGTGCCGATGCTCGCCTGCCCCGACACCGCGGGCTGGTGGGTGCCCGACCCGCTCGCCCTCGCGTCGGCGGAGACCGCCGACGCGGTCCGCTACGGCTTCCTCATCGACGACGCCGAGACGCCGGTACCCGATCCGCGGGCCGCGCGACTGCCCGACGGCGTGCACGGTCTCGCCCAACTGCACCGCGTGGATCCGGCGATCTGGCATGACGAGGGGTGGCGCGGACGCGATGTGCGGGGCGCGGTGATCTACGAGCTCCACATCGGGACGTTCACCCCCGAGGGCACCCTGGACTCGGCGATCGGGCGGCTCGACGATCTCGTCGATCTCGGTGTCGACTTTGTGGAACCATTGCCGCTCAACGCCTTCAACGGTGTCCACGGTTGGGGCTACGACGGCGTCGGCTGGTACGCGGTCCACGAGCCCTACGGCGGGCCGGACGCGCTGGCCCGTTTCGTCGACGCCGCGCACACGCGCGGGCTCGGGGTGATTCTCGACGTCGTCTACAACCATCTCGGGCCGTCCGGCAACTATCTCCCCGATTTCGGACCGTATCTGGGCGCCGCCGACACCGGCTGGGGCGCCGCGGTGAACCTCTCCGGACCGGATTCCGACGAGGTCCGGCTGTTCCTCCTCGAGAACGCGCTGCGCTGGTTCGCCGAGTTCCACGTCGACGGTTTGCGGCTCGACGCCGTGCATGCGCTCGTCGATCACCGGGCCGTCCACGTCCTGGAGGCGCTGGCCACCGCCACCGACCGGTTGTCGGCGGAGCTGGGGCGGCCGCTGTCACTGATCGCCGAGAGCGACCTCAACGATCCGCGGATGATCACGCCCCGCACCGCGGGTGGGCTGGGATTGACCGCGCAGTGGGACGACGACATCCATCACGCGATCCACACCCTCGTCTCCGGGGAGCGGCAGGGCTACTACAGCGACTTCGGCAGCGCCGCCTGCCTGGCGAAGGTGTTGCGCGGCGGCTTCTTCCACGACGGCACCTACTCGTCGTTCCGGGGCCGCCACCACGGCAGGCCGATGCCTGCCACCCTCCCGGCGACCACGCTGCTGGCCTACACCTGCGATCACGACCAGATCGGCAACCGCGCCCTCGGCGACCGGCCGTCGGGCTACCTCGACGACGGGCAGCTCGCGATCAAGGCGGCACTGGTGCTGCTCGGCCCGTTCACGCCGATGCTGTTCATGGGTGAGGAATGGGCGGCGCGGACGCCGTTCTGCTACTTCACCTCCCATCCCGAGCCGGAGCTCGGCGAGGCCGTGCGCACCGGGCGGCGCGCCGAGTTCGCCGCACACGGCTGGGCCTCCGACGACGTCCCCGATCCCCAGGACCCGGCCACCTTCCGGCGTTCCCGGCTCGACTGGTCCGAGCGCGAGAATCCCCCACAGGCACGGGTTCTCGATTTCTATCGAACGCTGATCAGGCTCCGGAAATCCGAGC
Organism: Gordonia sp. (in: high G+C Gram-positive bacteria); assembly: GCA_047605505.1. GTDB lineage: Bacteria > Actinomycetota > Actinomycetes > Mycobacteriales > Mycobacteriaceae > Gordonia. The sequence continues at coordinate 27,221 of JASGFO010000004.1, forward strand.
AGGCCTTCACCGCCGACGACGTCGGCTCGGTGGCCACGGAGTTCGCCGACGACGCGGGCTGGTTCGCCATGCTGCGCGGCGGGTGGGCGGTGGTGTGCATCCTCGCCGACCATCCGGTTGAGGTGCCGCTGCCGCTGGCGCCGGTGGTGATGTGGGAGACCCCGGAGAGCACCGACACCGGCTTCCGCAGCGCCGGGCACAACGTGGTGATCGGGCGGATCGCCCAGGAGTGACCCCGCGGGCTCACGTCAGGTAATCGTAGGCCGGGGTACCCGGTTCCAGGCGCTCGCAATGCAGACGTGAGTGCGCCATCCGGGTCATCAGGCCGGGCAGATCGTCGCGGCTGCCGAGCTGCACGCCCACGAGCGCCGCACCGGTCTCCCGGTTGTTGCGCTTGACGTACTCGAACAGGGTGATGTCGTCGTCGGGTCCGAGCACCTCGTCAAGGAAGCGGCGCAACGCACCGGGTTCCTGGGGGAAGTCGACGAGGAAGTAGTGCTTGATGCCCCGATGGACCAGCGAGCGTTCGATGATCTCGCCGTAGCGCGACACATCGTTGTTGCCGCCGGAGATCAGGCAGACGACGGTCGCGCCCGCGGGGAGTTTCAGGTGCGAGAGCCCGGTCACCGCGAGCGCCCCGGCCGGCTCGGCGATGATGCCCTCGTTCTGGTAGAGCTCGAGCATCGTCGTGCAGATCGCCCCCTCGTCGACGTGGGTGACGTGCGCCGATCCGGACGGCAGGGCCACCGCCTCGGCGGGCCGGACGGGGACGACCGAGGTGGTCGCGGACGCACCGAACACCGGGTGTGCGGTGACGCTCGCGCCGAGACCGGCGAGCACCTCGTGGCCGAGGCCGCCGATGCGTTTGACCGACGCGCCATCGACGAAGGGATCGATCGTGTCGAGGGTCACCGGGCCACCTGCGACCAGTGCCGCGGCCAGCGAGGGGGCGCCGGTCGGCTCCACCCCGACGATGGTCACCTCCGGTGACGCGGCCCGCAGGTAGGTGGCGATGCCGGCCAGGCAGCCGCCGCCGCCGACCGGGACGACGACGACGTCGGGTACCCGGCCGAGCTCGTCGACGATCTCGCGGGCGATGGTGCCCTGGCCTGCGGCGGTCCGCGGATCGTCGAAGGCGTGGATCCAGGCGGCGCCGGTACGCAGCACATCGGCCTGCGCGGCCGTGGCGGCCGCATCGTAGGTGTCACCGACCGCCAGGAGTTCGACGAGCTCCCCACCGTGCCAGCGGATCCGGTCCCGCTTCTGTTTGGGGGTGGTGGTCGGGACATAGATGCGGCCGGGCACGCCCATGCGGCGGCAGGCGTAGGCGACGCCCTGGGCATGATTGCCCGCGCTGGCGGCGACGACCCCGCGTGAGCGCTCCTCCGCCGACAGCTGCGCCATCACGTTGTAGGCGCCCCGGATCTTGTACGAGCGCACGGTCTGGAGATCCTCACGCTTGAGGAAGACCTGCGCGCCCACCTCGTCGCTGATCCGCGGGGCCGCCTCCAGCGGGGTGCGGGTCACCGCCGGGGCGATCCGCACCGCGGCCGCGTCGATGGCGGTCGCGGTCAGGGCGGGCAGCGAAGCGGTGACCGGGGCGGGCGTCGTACTCACGACGTCCATGGTCTCACCGTGTGCGGGTGGCACCCAATCGGGCCGGTCGGTGGATCGCCCGGCGGCCACCGTCGGAAACGGCTCCGTGCCATCCCGTCACCATCTGGGGTCGATGGACGGAGTCGCCGATGTGGCCAGTCAGAGGGGGAGCGAGGCGTGACAGCTGCGTTGTGGATTGGCACCCATCTCGGCGAAGGACAACGCGGGGGTCGGCTCTTGCTCGCACCACGGTGCGGTATGCCCATCGACCAACGAGTAGCCGACTACCTGCCGCGGACACACGTGCCCTCCGATTCGATCCGTGGGCGACCGCGACCGCGCAGAAACCGCACAGCGAGGCAGACAGCAGATCCGCTCGACGGTCCGGCATCTCAGCCGGCCGGTCGGTGGATCGCCAGGCGGCCACCCCACCAGCACACCAGCAGGGCCACCGCCGACGCCCAGGCCGCGGCCTGCGGGGTGGCGATGACCAGCACGGCGACCCCGACCACCGCGGCCACGATCACCGCGAGCAGCTTGTACACCGGCCAGGTGATCCCGGCCAGCTCGACGGTGGCGTGGCCTCCGGTCGACGGCCCCGGGCGGCGCACCGGCAGGGATCCGGTCAGGGTGCTCATCGGGCCTCCAGGGGTGCCGGGTTTCGCCGTGGTCCCCACCGAGTATAGACCTACCCGACCAGAAATGTTCGGCCAGCCGAAACCTTGCTCAGCTGCCGAGGCAACTGGGGCCGAGCAGTGCTTTGAGATCGCCCATCAACGCCGAGCTCGGGGTCACCCGCAGGGACTCGGTGAGCCGCAGGACCGTCGAGCGTTCGTCGCTGACGAGGGTGACGTGCACGTCGGCGGTACCCGGGTGGCGGGTCAGGATCTGTTTGAGCTGCTGGACCCGGTCGGGTGTGCACATCCGTGCGGGCAGCGTCAACACCACCGGTTTCGCGCTGCCGGCCGCGGCGAGATCCGGCACGGCGAGATCGTTTGCGCTGATCATCAGCGAATCGTCGCGCTGGTTGACGCGCGCCTTGATGAGCACGATGTTGTCCGGTGCGATGTCGAGACCGTAGGCCGCATATGCCCGGGGGAAGAAGTAGACCTCGACACCACCGACCATGTCCTCGAGGGTGACCGCGGCCCACGGCTCCCCCTTCTTGTTGACCCGGCGGGTGACCGCGGAGATGATGCCGCCGATGGTGATCTGGGCGCCGTCGGGCACATTGCCCTCCAACAGCGCGGTGATGGAGGTGTCGGTGTGCGCGGCGATCGCGTGCTCGACCCCGGCCAGCGGGTGCCCGGACACGTACAGGCCCAGCATCTCGCGTTCGAGGGTGAGCTTGTGCTTGGTGTCCCACTCCTGGTCCGGGATCGGGATGGCGAAGACCTCGGCCATCGAGTCGTCGGCACCTCCGCCGGCGTCACCGAACAGATCGAACTGGCCGATCGCCTCGGCCTTCTTGGTGCTCATCACCGATTCGACGGATTCGGTGTGGATCAGGAACAGCCCCTTGCGCGGATGCCCCAGCGAGTCGAAGGCGCCCGCCTTGATGAGGGATTCGGTGACCTTCTTGTTGCAGGCGGTCACGTCGATCTTGCCGAGATAGTCCGAGAACGAGGTGTATTTGCCCTTGTCCTCGCGGGCCGCCAGGATGCCGGAGACCACGTTGGTGCCGACGTTGCGGACCGCGGCGAGGCCGAACCGGATGTCGCCGCCGACCGCGGCGAAGTTCCGCTGCGACTCGTTGACGTCGGGCGGCAACACCGTGATCCCCATCTTGCGGCAGTCGGCGAGGTAGATCGCGGCCTTGTCCTTGTCGTCGCCGACGGAGGTGAGCAGACCCGCCATGTACTCGGCGGGATAGTTCGCCTTGAGGTAGGCGGTCCAGAACGAGACCAGCCCGTAGCCCGCGGCGTGCGACTTGTTGAACGCGTAGCCGGCGAACGGCAGGATCGTGTCCCACAGGGCCTTGATCGCGGGTGCGGAGAACCCGTTGGACTTCATGCCCGCCTCGAAGCCCTCGAACTCCGCGGCCAGCACCTCGGCCTTCTTCTTGCCCATCGCGCGGCGCAGGATGTCGGCGCGGCCGAGTGAATAGCCGGCCACCTTCTGCGCGATCTGCATGATCTGCTCTTGGTAGACGATCAGGCCGTAGGTGTCGGCGAGGATCTCCTTGAGCGGTTCGGCCAGTTCCGGGTGGATGGGCTTGACCTCTTGGCGGCCGTTCTTGCGGTCGGCGTAGTCGTTGTGGGCGTTCATGCCCATCGGACCCGGCCGATACAGCGCGAGCACCGCGACGATGTCCTCGAAACCCGTGGGCTGCATCCGCTTGAGGAGCTCGCGCATCGCGGTGCCGTCGAGCTGGAACACGCCGAGGGTGTCACCGCGGGCGAGGAGCTGGTAGGTCTTCGGGTCCTCGAGCGGGAGCGCGTCGAGGTCGAGATCGAGGCCGCGGTTGGTCTTGATGTTGTCGATCGCGTCACCGATGACCGTGAGGTTGCGCAGGCCGAGGAAGTCCATCTTGAGCAGGCCGATGGCCTCACACGACGGATAATCCCAGCCGGTGATGATCGCGCCGTCCTGCGCGCGCTTCCACACCGGGATCGCGTCGGTGAGCGGCTCGCTCGACATGATCACCGCGCACGCGTGCACACCGGCGTTGCGGATCAGGCCTTCCAGGCCGAGGGCCGTGTCATAGATCTTCTTGACGTCGGGGTCGGTCTCGATCAGCGTGCGGACCTCGGCGGCCTCGTTGAAGCGTTCGTGATCGGGGTCGGTGATGCCCCAGACCGGGATGTCCTTGGCCATGATGGGCGGCGGCAACGCCTTGGTGATGCGGTCGGCGATGGCGAACCCGGGCTGCCCGAACTGCACGCGCGCGGAGTCCTTGATGGCGGCCTTGGTCTTGATGGTGCCGAAGGTGATGACCTGGGCGACCTTGTCGCTGCCCCACCGCTCGGTGGCGTAGCGGACCATCTCGCCGCGCCGGCGATCGTCGAAGTCGATGTCGATGTCCGGCATCGACACGCGCTCGGGGTTGAGGAACCGCTCGAACAGCAGGCCGTGCGGGATCGGGTCGATGTTGGTGATGCCGAGCGCCCACGCGACCAGGGAGCCGGCGGCCGATCCGCGACCGGGTCCGACGCGGATGCCGACCTCGAGCGCATGCGCGATCAGGTCACCGACGACGAGGAAGTAGGCGGGAAAACCCATCTCGATGATGACGTCGAGCTCGTAGTCGGCGCGCTCGACGTACTCCTGCGGCGGTCCGTCCGGGAAACGGCGGCGCAGGCCGGCGGCGACCTCCTTGCGCAACCAGGTCTGCTGGGTCTCGCCCTCGGGCACCGGGAAGACCGGCATCCGGTCCCGGTGGGTGAAGACATCGGCGTAGGACTGCACCCGCTCACCGATCTCGAGGGTGTTGTCACATGCACCGGGAACCTGGCGATCCCACAGCTCACGCATCTCCGCCGCCGACTTGAGGTAGTAGCCGTCGCCGTCGAACTTGAAGCGGGTGGGGTCGGAGAGGGTCTTGCCGGTCTGCACGCACAGCAGCGCCTCGTGGCTGGCGGCGTGCTCCTTGGTGACGTAGTGGCAGTCGTTGGTGACCAGCGGCTTGATGCCGAGCTTACGGCCGATCTCCAAAAGCCCGTCCCGCACCCGGTTCTCGATCTCCAGGCCGTGCTCCATCAGCTCGAGATAGAAGTTCTCCCGGCCGAAGATCTCCTGCCATCTGGCCGCGGCCTCGAGGGCCGCCCGCTCCTGCCCCAGACGCAGCCGCGTCTGCACCTCCCCCGACGGGCAGCCGGTGGTCGCGATGATCCCCTCGGCGTACTGCGCGATCAGCTCGGCATCCATGCGCGCCCACTTGCCGAGCTGGCCCTCGATCGACGCGAGTGAGGACAGCTTGAACAGATTGCGCAGCCCCGTCGCGTTCTCGGCGACCATCGTCATGTGCGTGTAGGCACCCGAGCCGGACACGTCGTCGGATTTCTGGTCACGGGTGCCCCACTGCACGCGTTTGGTGTTGAACCGCGAGTCCGGGGCGATGTACGCCTCGATCCCGATGATCGGCGTGATGCCATTCTTGATCGCCGTTTTGTAGAACTCGCTCGCCCCGAACATGTTGCCGTGGTCGGTCATGCCGATCGCCGACATCCCGAGCCGCTTGGCCTCGGCGAACAGCGGCGCGACCTTCGCGGCACCGTCGAGCATCGAGTACTCGGTGTGATTGTGCAGGTGAACAAACGAATCGGCCACGGACGCGGATCACCTCGACATCTTGGGAGACGGCTTGCCGCCGGCGGCGACACCACCGGACTCCTCTACTGTAGGTCGGCGCACCGACAATGACCGCACCGACAATGACCGCCCGGGCCACCACGACTCCCCCGACCACCGGGACACCGGACCCCGGCGCCGGCGCGCGGACGGGTGGCCGGCCTGCCCGGTCAGCCCTCCCGCAGGAGGTCCAGGGCGTGCTGCAGGTCCGCCGGGTAGGGACTGGTGAACTCGACGCGCCGCCCGTCGGCGGGATGGGCGAAACCCAGCGTCCGCGCGTGCAGCCACTGCCGGTGCAGGCCGAGCCGCTGGGCCAGCACCGGATCGGCACCATAGGTGAGGTCGCCGCAGCACGGATGGTGCAGCGCCGAACAGTGCACGCGGATCTGGTGGGTGCGGCCGGTCTCGAGGTGGATGTCGAGCAGCGATGCCGCCGCGAACATCTCGATGGTGTCGTAGTGGGTGATGCTGGGTTTGCCTGCCTCGGTGACCGCGAACTTCCAGTCGCTGCCGCGGTGCCGGCCGATCGGGGCGTCGACGGTGCCTGCCGGCGGATCGAGATGACCCTGGACGAGGGCGTGATAGCCCTTGTCCACCTCGCGGTCCCGGAACGCGTGTTTGAGCACCGAATAGGCGTGTTCGGAGACCGCCAGCACCATCACCCCGGACGTGCCGACGTCGAGCCGGGACACGATGCCCTGGCGTTCGGCCGCCCCCGACGTCGAGATGCGCAGCCCCAGCGCGTCGAGGGCACCGACGACGGTCGGCCCGGTCCATCCCTGTGACGGATGGGCGGCCACCCCGACGGGTTTGTCGACGACGATGATGTCGGAGTCGTGATAGATGATGCCCAGATCGGCCACCGGGGTCGGCTCGACCCGCAGCGGGGGTTCGACGGCCGGCAGTGTCACATCGAGCCAGCTGCCGGCGGTGAGCTTGTGTGACTTGCCGACGCTCACGCCGTCGACGGTGATGTCGCCGTCATCGGCGAGCTTGGCCGCAACGGTCCGCGACAGCCCGAGGATGCGGGCCACCCCCGCGTCCAACCGCATCCCGGCCACGCCGTCGGGTACCGGCAGCGCCCGTGATTCACGCATCGTCGCCACCCTTCGCCGTGGCACCGACCTGCGACGCCGCAGGCTCGGGGCCGTCGGGGTCGGGGCCATCGGGGGCGGGGCCATCGGGGGCGGTCACGTCGGGGTCCACGGTTGCGGTCGCCTCGGACTCGGCGTCTCCCCCCTCGGGCTCGGCGGCCGCCGCGGCATCGTGCACGGTGTCGGTCCCCGCCACCTTCTCCTGGGCCACCTTCTCGGCCACTGTCTCCTGGGCCACTGTCTCCTGGGCCACTGTCTCCTGGGCCACTGTCTCCTGGGCCACCTTGTCCTCCGCCGACACCGTGCTCGTGCGGGCCGCCCAGCCCGATCGCCGCCCGTCGTAGTCGAAACCCAGCAACGACAGCGCAACCAGCAGGATGGCCCCGCACACGACCGCGGAATCGGCGAGATTGAACACCGGCCACCAGCCGACGGACACGAAGTCGACGACGTGCCCGCGCAACGGGCCCGGGGAGCGGAACAACCGGTCGGCCAGGTTTCCCAGGGCGCCGCCGAGCACCAATCCCAGGCCCACCACCCACCACCACGACCGCAACCGACTGCTGAATCGGATGATGACCCCGACCACCGCCATCGCGATCACGGTGAGCACCCAGGTGTAGCCGGTGGCCATCGAGAAGGCGGCACCGCTGTTGCGAACCAGTCGCAGGGTGATCGTGTCACCGATGATCGACACCGGCCGGTACGGGTCGATCCCGGCCACGGCGAAGCTCTTGGTGAGCACGTCGAGGGCCAGCACTCCCCCGGCGATCGCGGCGAGAATCGCCAGTACCTTCCGGCCGCGCCGGCGCTCGAGGTCACCCTGGGCGCCCTGGGTCACCGGCGATGTCACGCTGATCGCTGATTCATCCACGTGACCATCTTCCCTGACGCGTGCAATACGCTGTCTGCCGTGTCCGAGTCCGTTCGCCCGCCCCGCGCGCATCGTCTGAGTCGCCGGTCGCCGCGGGGCAGGGGTCGCCCCGGGCGGGGCACCGCGTGGGCGGCCGGTGTGCTCACCGGCGCGCTGCTGGTGACGGCCTGCGGCCCGGATCCGGCGCCGACCACCGCGTCGGCGACGGCCGCGGGCTGCGCGAGCAGCGAGAACGACACCGCGCCGGCCGGGAGCATCCCGATCGCCCCGGCCGCGGTGACCCTCACCGATCCGGGCGCCGAGCCCCGCGTGGCGGCGACCGCAATTCCCGACCGCGCCGCCGCACAGCAGGTGACGCTGGCGACCATCTCCACCGAGGAGTCGGCGGCGGCCGCGACGGCTCAGACCGTCACCCTTCCGCTGACCGCTCGCTTCTCCTGCACCGATGACGCCGCTGTCGCGCTGCGGCTGGGCACCCCGACATCCACCGATCCGGCACTGAACGCGCAGCTGGCGGCAGCCGGCGGGACCGGCACGATCACCCGCGGACCGGGTCTCGCCCCGATATCGCTGCAGCTCGCACCACCGGATGCGGCGGCGCCGGCGGCCCGCAACGCCGTCGAACAGTCACTCGTGCAGGCCCTGCAGACCGCGATCGCCCTGCCCGACGCGCCGATCGGGGTGGGTGCGACGTGGCACGCCGAACGGACGGTCAGTGCGGCGGTGACCGCCGTGCAGACGATCTCGGCACGCCTGACCCGGCGTGACGGCAACCGCCTCACCGTGACCTTCACCGCCGAGGAGGAGCCGGTCAACTCGGTGTTCTCGGTGCCCGGCAGCACCCCGCTGACGATCACCCGCTACTCCTACAGCGGCTCCGGCGAGGTCGCCGTCGATCTCACCCGGGGGCTGCCGGTCGACGGATCGCTCACCTACCGCGGCGCCCGCGAGCTCGTCGGCGCCGACGCCACCACCCCCCTGATCCAGCAGATCGGCTTCGCGGCCACCTGGACATCCTGACGCCGAAGACCTGACGCCGAACACCGTCGATCGCGGGGTCCGGGACGCACGACAACGCCGGTGGCCATGGTGGCCACCGGCGTTGTCGGCGGACCGCGACGGGCGTGCGATCGGACCGCTAGCGCGTGGCGCTGGTCGAGCCGGTCCGCGAGGTGCTCGCCGACGGACACATCGCGCTGCTCACCCCGTTGCCCGTGATCAGCGGGCACACGGTGCTCGAGGCCAGCTTCCAGCGGCCATGATCGAAGACGATCTGCGCGTCGATGTCGGTCGGCGCCTGCTCGGGCAACTTGACGTTCACCCGGACCTTGCCGCGGTTGGGGCCATCGGTGCGCACCGGGCCGCGGATGCTGTAGCGGACGTCCGGGTTGTCCCGGCGCGCCTGGACGAGCTTGTCGAAGATGTCCGGGTCACGCTCGGAGTGCTGCACGAGCGCGACCTTCTGGCTGTTCGGCACATCGGGGTCGAGCGCGGTCTCCAGCATCGCGTTGAGCTGCGCGACGGTCGGCAGCACCCGCGAATTGGTGACATTGCCGATGCCGCCACCCTGCGCACCCGACGAGGCCGCCGCGCCGGTGGACGCGGCCGCCGAGGATGTCGCCGGGACCGTGGGGACGGCGTCGGCGTCATCCTCGCCGCCGCATGCTGCCAGACTGACCGTTACCGCGGCCGCAACCATGGCCGCACCTACGAACTTCGGAAACCTCACCCGAACTCCCCTCACTGACTGTGTCTCATGTCCGAACGCCGCGCCGACGGGACCGGCAGGCGTGCTCCGATGGCGCCGCGAACAGCGGCGAACGTCACCACTATGCCAAACCGAGCCTGTGATCAGCCTTAGTGGTCGCGGCCCAGCGCACCGGCCCGCGGGGGATTCGCCCGGCCGCGGCGACGGTTGACGTCAAGCCCGGCTTCGACCAGCCTTTCCCCATGGGAACCACGCGTATCGTCGTCCTGACCACCGGCGGCACCGTCGCCGCGCAGACCACGCCCGACGGTGCGATACCGGTCCTCGTCGCCGACGATCTGCTCCCCGGCCCCGGGGCGGACCTGCCGCCGGGTCTCGAGATCGGCGCCGTCGACCTGATGTCGGTGGACTCCTCGGCGATGACACCCGCCGACCAGTTCCGCATCGTCGCGGCGATCGCCGAGATCCTCGCCGACGACGCGATCGACGGCGTCGTCGTCACCCACGGCACCGACACCATGGAGGAATCGGCCTTCCTCGCCGACCTCTTCGCCGCCGACCCGCGGCCGGTGGTGTTCACGGGTGCGCAGTTCCCCGCCGACTCCCCCGAGGCCGACGGCCCGGCCAACATCGCGGCCGCACTGGAGGTGGCCGCCGACCCCGCCAACCGGGGGCACGGGGTGCTGATCGCCCTGGGCGGCGACGTCCTGCCCGCCCGCGGGGCCTTCAAGGCGTCGACCACCGACCGCGCCGGCTTCGACACCGTGCATGCCGACCTGGCCCGGCCCCTGCTCACCGGCCTCCCCGAGGGGCGGCCCGCCCGCGTGGACGCCTACACCCTGTACCCGGGGGTCTCGCCCGGTCTGATCGCGGCGTCGGTCGCGCAGAACGCCGCAGGCATCGTGCTGGCCGGGACCGGATCCGGCAACACCCATCCCGACATCACTGCCGAGGTGGGCCTCGCGCGGCAGCGTGGCGTGATCGTCGTGGTCACCACCCGGGTCGCGTACGGACCGGTGCTGCCCACCTACGGCGGCGGGGGCGGTGCCGTCGATCTCGAACGCGCCGGGGCGATCGTCTCGCGCTGGCTGCGCGCCCCGCAGGCCCGGATCGCATTGTTGGCCCTGTTGACCTCGGGCGCCGACGACGAGGAGATCCGGGACTTCTTCTCCGCGTCCGATCCGCGGGGATGACGGCCCTACCTCACCCGGGCCACGCCAGGCTGTCACGCGGATCGGCCCGCGCCAGCCGCGTGTCGTCGACGCGGAAGGTCCGGGCCGGGCCGGGACCGGTGGCCCGGGTCTCGAACCGCACGCTGACCACGCCGTGTCCGCTCCCCTGCACCCAGCCGTGCCCGTGGTCGGGGTGGGTGACGTCGAGACCGGTCGGCCACCGATCCGGCAAAGTCTCCGAACTGTCGCTCACGGCCAACTCCTCCCCGGCGGGGTCATCGGCGGGTTCGTCGAGCGAGCCGATCTCGGCGTCGGCGAACAGCGCATACTGCTCGACCGCCGACAGTCCCGAATAGCCCACCCCGACCAGGCGGATCGGGCCCACCGACCGCGGGTCCAGGGCGAGCCGGCGCGCGGTCGCGGTGAGGACGTCGAGGTCGGTGGTGGCCGCGGCCAGCGTCGACGACCGGGTCAAGATCGACATGTCGGCCCGCTTGAGCTTGAGCACCACCGTGCGGGCACCCCGGCCGTCGGCGAGCAGGCGCCGGTGGGCGTCGGCGGCGGCACGCTCGATGGCCGGCCGGAGCACGGCGAGATCGACGATGTCGGTGGCGACGGTGGACTCGGCGCTGATCTGCTTGGCGGCGGCGCGCTCGGTGACCGGCCGGTCGTCGATCCCCCGCGCGAGCCGGTGCAGCGCGGGACCGACCGTGGGCCCCAGGACCGACGCGACCTCGACATCGGCGAGGGCGGCCAGATCACCGATCGTGGCAATACCCAGGCGTGCCAACCGATCCCCCGACACCGGTCCGATACCCCAGAGTTTGCGGACCGGCAGCCCATGCAGGAACGCGAGTTCGTCGCCGGGTGAGATCACCATCACCCCATCGGGTTTGGCCATCCCGGAGCCGATCTTGGCCAACTGTTTGCCCGAGCCAACCCCGACCGACGCGGCCAGACCGACAGCGTCCCGGATGCGCAGGCGGAGGTCCTCGGCGAAGGCCCGCACCTCGCCGACCGTGGCGCCGGCCAGTTCGGCGGGTTCGGCGAAGGCCTCATCGAACGAGAGCTGCTCGATCACCGGAACACGTTGGCGGACCACACCGAAGATCCGTCCGCTGACGACGCTGTACACACTGCCGCGAGGCGGGAGCACCACCGCGCCTGCCCCGACGAGGCGGCGGGCCTGATGCATCGGCATGGCCGACCGCGCCCCGAAGGTGCGCGCCTCGTAGCTGGCCCCGGCCACCACCCCGCGGCCGCCCGAGCCCCCGACGAGCACGGGCCGCCCGCGCAGGGTCGGCCGCGTCAGTTGCTCGACCGAGGCGAAGAAGGCATCCATGTCCAGGTGCAGCACCCACCGCGCACCGCGCTCGGCATCGGGGTCGGTCATCGCCTCCGCATCCCTCTACGTCGCACCGAACAGCGCGTCCAGCACCGGGCCGAGCTGGACGGTGAACATGGGCTCGGCCGCGCCGAACCCGCCGGGCCCGTACTGGCCGAAGACCTCGAGGCCGACTGCCCCGATGAGGGTGGCCCAGAGCGCCGTGCCCAGCGCGATCGCCGGATCGGGCAGGTTCACACCGAACTCGGCGCGGATACCGGCGAGATCGTCGGCCGTATCCGCGGGCACCGCGGGCAGTGCCGTGGCGAGTTGCCCGAGCGCGTGTGCGCGGGCCAACTCGGCCAGCAGTGCCCCGACGACGCGGGTGCCGGGGCCGGCGGTCTGCTCGGGCGGCGCCGCGTAGCCGGGGACCGGGCTCCCGTAGAGCAGCGCCCACCGCGCGGCATCGGCGACGCCCCACTGCCGCGCCGCCCGGCAGGCCGCGACAATCCTGGCCCGGCACTCGGTCTCGTCGACGGTGGCGATCGCGGCGTCGACGGCGTCGGCGAGGTCGGTGTAGCCCTCGACGAGCAGTGCGGTGAGCAGGTCGTCGCGGCTCGGCACGTAGCGGTAGACCGCCGAGGACACGATGCCCAGGTCCCGCGCGATGGCCCGCAACGAGAGCCCGGCCGCACCGTGGGTGGACAGATGCTCGCGCCCCAGGCGCCGGATCGCCGCGGTCATCGCAGCCCGGTTCTCGGCCCGCCGGCCCGGTGTCGTGGCAGCCATGTCGCCATCCTCGCACAATCGAGAGCGCTGCTCTTGCATTGTCGCACCGACCAGCGCATACTCGATTCGAGAGCACTGCTCTCGCTTTCGCCGGAGGCGCCGACACCGCCACCATCCATCACCGCCACAGCCGTCCCGCCACCCACAAGGAGCCACCATGATGTCGACACACCACTACGTCCGCCCGCAGAGATTCGACGTGCTGGTCAACCGCATCGTCGGCCGGCTCACCCGCCACGGCGTCCATCTGGCCGGCGCCGAACTCCTGACCGTCCGCGGCCGCCGCTCGGGGGCGCCGCAGACCATCCCGGTCAACCCGCTGCGCAGCAGCGGCGGCGAGTACCTCGTCGCGGTCCGGGGCGAGACCCAGTGGGTGCGCAACGCCCGCGCCGCGGGCACCGCCGAACTACGTCGCGGGCGCCGCGCGCGGACCGTCACCCTCACCGAGGTCGACGTGACACGCCGCCCCGAGATCATCGCCGGCTATCTTGCCCGGCGGGGCTGGGAGGTCGGCCGGTTCCTGCCCGACGGCCTCACCGCCGGGGCCTCGGCCGAGCAGATCGCGCCGTTCGCGCACCTGCTGCCGGTGTTCGCGGTGCGGGCGAGCTGAGCCCGCCCGCACCGCGGCACCGGTCTCCCTACACCGTGGCCAGATCCGCGGTGACCCCGTCACCCAACTCGATCGCCCCCGGCGCCGCCGACCCCGCGTCGGCCACCTCGAAGGCTGTGGCCAGCACCTCGTCGGCGATGAGACCGGCGTGGGTGCGGGCGGTCTCGACCCGCTCCGCGGGCACCACCAGACGCACCGAGATCCGGTCCGACACCTCCAGGCCCGCGGTGCGGCGGGCGTCCTGCAGCTCACGCACGCGGTCCTTGGCCCAGCCCTCGGCCTCGAGTTCGGGGGTGACCGTGGTGTCGAGCACCACCAGACCCGCACCGCCGGGCAGCTCGGCCGTCGAATCCGGTTCCACCGCGACGAGTTTGCGGGTGTATTCGGCACCGCGCAGCTCGATGCCGTCGGCGTAGAGGACCTCGGTGCCGTCGGCGTCGGCGCCCAGGGACCAGTTGCCCGCCTTGGTGGCCTTGATGGCCCGCTGCACGTCGCGGCCCAGCCGCGGCCCGGCGACGCGCGCGTTGACGGCGACCTCGTTGCGACCGTAGGCGGCCGCGTCGGTGGTCAGGGTCACCGCCTTGACGTTCATCTCGTCGGCGATCAGGTCGGTGAACGGCCCGAGCCGCTCGGCGCCGGGTGCCGCCACGGTCAGGCGGTTCAGCGGCAGACGGACCCGCAATTTGTTGGCCTTGCGCACCGACGACGCCGTCGAGCACACGGACTGCACATCGTCCATCGCAGCGACCAGCGCGTCGTCGGCCGGCAGGTCCCCGTCGGCAGGCCAATCGGTCAGGTGCACCGACCGCGCGCCGGTCAGTCCCCGCCAGATCGCCTCGGTCGCCAGCGGCAGCAGCGGGGCCGCAAGACGTGCGGCGACCTCGAGGACCGTGTACAGGGTGTCGAAGGCATCCGGATCGATGTCCTGACCGGCCCAGAACCGGGCCCGCGAGCGCCGCACGTACCAGTTCGTCAGCGATTCGACGAAGCCGCGGAAGGTCTCACACGCCCCCGCGATGTCGTAGGTGTCGAGGGCCGCGGTCATCGCCGTCCGCGTCGCCGCGAGTTTCGCGAGGATGTAGCGGTCGAGGACGTGCGCGGAGTCGGTCCGCCAGGTGGCCGGCCGCTCCGCGTAGAGCTGCAGGAAGCTGTAGGAGTTCCACAGCGGCAGCAACGCCTGCCGGACCCCCTCCCGGATGCCGCGTTCGGTGACGACGAGGTTGCCGCCACGCAGGACCGGTGAGGCCATCAGGAACCAGCGCATCGCGTCGGAGCCGTCGCGGTCGAAGACCTCGTTGACGTCGGGGTAGTTCCGCTTGGACTTGCTCATCTTCTGCCCGTCGTCACCGAGCACGATGCCGTGCGCGATGACGCTGGCGAAGGCGGGGCGGTCGAACAGCGCGGTCGCCAGGACGTGCAGATTGTAGAACCAGCCCCGGGTCTGCCCGTTGTACTCGACGATGAAGTCACCCGGATTGTGTGCGAGGACGCCCGCGTCGGGGTTGCCGTCGAACCAGTCGGAGTTCTCGAACGGATAGTGCACCTGCGCATACGGCATCGAGCCGGACTCGAACCAGCAGTCGAGCACCTCCGGAACCCGCCGCATCGTCGACCGGCCGCTCGGGTCATCGGGATTGGGCCGCGTCAGCTCATCGATGTAGGGCCGGTGCAGATTGTCCGGCCGCACCCCGAAATCGCGTTCCAGCTCGTCGAGTGAGCCGTAGACGTCGATCCGCGGGAAGTCCGGGTCGTCGGAGATCCACACCGGGATCGGCGCCCCCCAATAGCGGTTCCGGCTGATGTTCCAGTCCCGGGCGCCGTCGAGCCATTTGCCGAACTGCCCGTCGCGGATGTGCTCCGGCGACCAGACGATCTGCTTGTTCAGCTCGATCATCCGTTCCTTGATCGGGTCGACGGCCACGAACCAGGACGGCACCGCCATGTAGATCAACGGCTGTCCCGAGCGCCAGGAATGCGGATAGGAGTGCTCGATGGTCTCATGCCGCAGGATGCGGCCCGCCGCCTTGAGATCCTTGATGATCACCGGGTTGGCGTCGAAGACCATCTGTCCGGCGTACGGGGGCACCGCGGCGGTGAAACGGCCGCCCGGATCGAGCGGCTGCACCACCTCGATGCCGTTGGCCGTCGCGACCGCCATGTCCTCCTCACCGAACGCGGGCGCCAGATGCACGACGCCGGTACCGCTGTCGGTGGTCACGTAGTCGGCAAGCAGTACGCGGTGGGCGTTCGGGTGGCCGACGAAGAACGCGAACGGCGGGGTGTAGGCGAGCCCCGCCAGCGCGCGGCCGGGGTAGCTGCCGAGCACCTCGGGGTCGGCGATCTCCTTCGCGTACGCACCGAGCAGGGCCTGCGCGAGCAGGTACTCGGCACCGTCGGCGGCACGGACGTGGACGTAGTCGACGTCGGGGTGCACGGCGATCGCGAGGTTCGACGGCAGCGTCCACGGCGTCGTGGTCCAGATCAGGGCGTTGACCCCGTCGAGTGCCGCGAGCGGCGCGTCGGCGGGCACCACGAGCGGCATCCGCACGGTGACCGCCGGATCCTGACGCATCCGGTAGGCGTCGTCGAGCTTGGATTCCTGGTTGCTCAGGGGTGTCTGCTCGTACCACGAGTACGGGAGCACCCGGTAG
The DNA here is from genome assembly GCA_047605505.1 of Gordonia sp. (in: high G+C Gram-positive bacteria). Classification (GTDB taxonomy): domain Bacteria; phylum Actinomycetota; class Actinomycetes; order Mycobacteriales; family Mycobacteriaceae; genus Gordonia. The sequence goes on from JASGFO010000004.1 coordinate 43,329, forward strand.
CCCTGGTAGATCAGGCCCTTGTCGTGGAGACGCTTGAATGCCCACATCACCGACTCCATGAAGTCGAGATCCAGGGTCTTGTAGTCATTGTCGAAGTCCACCCAGCGGGCCTGGCGGGTGACGTACTCACGCCAGTCGCCGGTGTAGCGCAGCACCGAGTCGCGGCAGTGGTCGTTGAACTTCTCCACGCCCATCGTCTCGATCTCCGACTTGTCGGCGATCCCGAGCTGACGTTCGGCCTCGAGCTCGGCGGGCAGACCGTGGGTGTCCCAGCCGAAGCGGCGGTCGACCTTCTTGCCGCGCATGGTCTGATACCGCGGGATGACGTCCTTGACGTAGCCGGTCAGCAGGTGCCCGTAGTGCGGCAGGCCGTTGGCGAACGGCGGCCCGTCGTAGAAGACGAACTCCTCGGCGCCGGCCCGGTTCTCGACCGACGCCGCGAAGGTGGCGTCGTCGGCCCAGTAGGCCAGGACGTTCTCCTCGACGGCGGGGAACGACGGTGCGCCGCGGCCGGTGCCGCCGGTGAGGTCGACGATCGGGTAGACACTCCCCACCGGGGCGAGCGAAGCGACGGGAGATGTCGCCGCCGACGCAGCGCCGGAGGTGTCGGCGTCGTCGGGCTGTGCTGCGGGCTGCTCAGAATGGACGGTCACGGCGGGTCTCCTCGTGCCAGGTGGACATCACTGCTCGGCACGGGGACGCCCACCGGAGTCGGTGGGCGCGGTACCACCCCGCTTGCATCGGCTGCCCGATGCCGCTCAGGATCCGCTGTCACGGATCGTCGGCTGTGACGGGCCGGCCCGCCCGGTTCTACTGGGGACTCCCGACGACTGCGGGCGCCCGGTTCTTCCGGGTGCTCCCCGGTGATGGCCGGATCAACGCAGACCCAAGTCTAGCGGCCGCCGCCGGTCGCCGACCAAATCGGAGCCGACAGCGCCTCCTCAGTCCTGCGGCGGTCGCCACTCCGGGTCGAGGGGGTCGAGCTTCCGCGGCGACCCCGGTTGCGGCTGGGCTGGGTCCGGCGCCGACCGGGGCGGGCGAGCCCACGGCGGATCGAAATGCGGCGACAGGTCCGGGTACGGTGCCGCACTGGGGTACCGGGCCGAACCCTGGTGGTGGTGCGCCGGGCCTGCCGGTGGTGCGGCCGGGCCCGGATCCGGCGTCACGGCCGACCAGCCCGACGTCGCGGGTACCGGGCCATCCGTCTGTGGTGCGCCCGGCCCGGGCCACGCAGCCGTCGGCTCGGGGGGTGTCCCCGCCGGCCCGGCCGCCGGCGCGTGGGCGCCGACCGACCTCACGTACTCGGCATAGCCACGATCCGTCGGGGGCGCCGACGTCGGTGCGCCGGGTACGACCGATGGGGGTGCGGCAATCGGGAACGGCCGACTCTGCGGTGCGGCCACCTCGGGGGCGGCCACCTCGGGCGCAGGACCGACCGCCGCCCGGTGATCGGCGGTGCCGCCGACCCCGTCCGGGCGGACGTGCACGTCGGTGACCGCATGGTCGGCTGTCGCCGGTCCTGCGGTGTCCAGCGCTCCGGCATCAACCGCCCCAACGTCGACCGCCCCGGCATCGACGGCGGTGGTGTCGATGCCGGTGTCCACCGGCGCGGTGTCGCCGGACCGGGTGTTGTCGTCGGCCCTCTCATCGAACCCGAATTCGGCACCGGAGGTGACCGAGCCGGCGTCCCGGCGGCGCGCCAGGATGATGTCGAGCGCCAGGAACAGCAGACCCGCCACGCACGCACCGATGCACGCCACCGCCAGCCACACGGTCCCGGTCATCACCCCGACCACCAAGAGGGCAAAACCGACGAAGCTCGCAGCCAGGGCCAGTATCAGCACGTCAGTCGCCCACGTCCGTCGACATCAGCTCTGCGAGTAGTTGGTGAACCCGCTGTTGCCCGGATCCTGGGAGAAGGACTGCTCGGCCGGCCGGCCATTCTCCACCGGCGCGGCACTGCCCCGCTGCTGCAGCTCCTCGAGCTGTGACTCCAGGTAGGTCTTGAGCCGGGTCCGGTACTCGCGCTCGTAGATCTTGAGCTGCTCGATGCGACCTTCCAGCACCCCACGCTGCTGGTTGATGGTGCCCATGATGTCGGCATGCTTCTGCTCGGCATCGGCCTGCAGCGCATCGGCACGCTCTTGCGCCTGACGCAGTTGCGCCTCGGAGCGGGTTTGCGCATCGGCCAGGATGGCCTCGGAGCGCTGACGGGCGTCGGTCAGCATGGCCTCGGAGCGGGCCTGCGCCTCGGCGACGGTGGAGTCGGCCCGCTGACGCGCGTCGGCCAGTAGGGAGTCGGCCTCCTGCCGCGACGAGGTCGTGAGCCGGTCCGCGGTCTCCTGGGCCAGTGCCAACACCTTGGCGGCCCGGGCGCTGGCCTCCTCCGTGCTCCCCATCGGGGCGGCGACCGGCGCCGGCGGCGGCGGGGGGGCCGGCTCGGACTTGGCGATCGAAAAGACCTGGGTCCGTTCCTCGCCCGGATTCGGCGCCACGGCCGGGCCGGCGGATCGCGCGGCGGCGAGTTCGGACTCGAGCTCGTCCACCCGCTGTTTGAGATCGGAGTTCTCGTCAATCAGCCGGGCGAGCTCAGTCTCGACGAAGTCGAGGAACTGATCGACCTCGTCCTCGTTGTAGCCGCGTTTACCGATAGGCGGTTTGCTGAACGCGACGTTGTGCACATCAGCTGGTGTCAGCCGCATGTCGGTCCCCTCAATGTCGTTTGTCCAAATTGTCGACGGTTGGTCACTGATGACCAGTACAGACTGTCACTGATCATTGATACCAGTCAAAACCTGTAACTGAAGTACCATCCTGTCACATCAGTACCACTTGTTGCAGGGCTTCGATGTCGTCTCGCAACCAAACAGTCACTCAACTATGACATCTCCTGAGTCCGACGCAGCCATCCGCGCGGACTTTTTCCTAGATTGGCTCACAATCCCAGCCCCATCGCGGCACTCACCGGACGGAACGAACCCACCACCTGCATCAGGATGATCACCACGATCATCACGATCATCAGCGACAGGTCCAGCCGCACCGGCCCCAGCGAGATGGGCGGGAGCAGCCGCCGCAGAAGCTTGATCGGTGGATCGGTCGCCGTGAAGATCACCTCGATCACAATGACCACGATACCCGTCGGCCGCCATTCCCGGGCGAACGTACGTACGAGTTCGACGACGAGCCGTGCCAACAGCAACAGCCAGTAGACGAACAAGATGTAATAGAGGACCTCAAAGACCATCTCCACCCCTCAAGAGTGCCTGATATGCCGCACCCGCGGCGTACCGGTGGTCCAGACCGGGAACACCGCGGGTGCGGGCGTTCGTGAGCGCGGATCGACGGACGCGCCGGCTCACGACTGGTTGTAGAAGCCGGTCTCGGCGATCTTGCGGCGATCCTCGGGCGAGACGTCGACGTCGGCCGGCGAGAGCAGGAACACCTTGGTCGCGACCTTGTCGAACGAGCCACGCAGCGCAAAGGCCAGGCCGGCCGCGAAGTCGACGAGACGCTTGGCGTCGGCGTTGCTCATGTTGACCAGGTCCATGATGACGGGGTTGCCGTCCCGGAACCGCTCCCCGATGGTGCGGGCCTCGCCGTAGTCCGACGGCCGCAACGTCGTGATCTTGTGCAATGGACCATCGGCGAACACTCTTTCCAACTCCCCATGCTGATCGGGACCGCCCGCCGGCCGGGCGGTGCGGAGGGTGGCACCGCCCGAACGCTGCAACGGCTCCAGACGGGGCCGCGGACGCTCGGGCGGGACTTCGGCGCCGGCCCGGCCGCCGGCGTAGGTGTACTCGGGCGCGCCGGAGTACCCCGACTCGTAGCCGGGACCGTCGTGCGCGCCGGAGTAGGACGGTCCGTTATAGGTCGGGGCCGCGTAGGACGGCCCGGTGGGCGCCGCCGGACGGCGCGGCGCGGCGCCCTCGCTGCCGCCGTGAGCAGCGTAGCGACGCTCCTCGGGGTAGGCCGGCGCGGGCTCACGGTAGCCCGGGTCGGCGTACTCGTCGTCCCCGTAGGAGGTGTCCCGGAAGGAGGTGTCCCGGAAGGAGGTGTCACCGTAGTACTCGTCGCGGTAGCTGCGCTCCCGCTGGGCGCGTACCGGCCCCGGCCCGGGCTCGTCGAGGTAGTCGTCCTCGTACTCACTCGGTGGCACCATGCCGAAATACGCCTTGAACTTCTGCATCGTGGTCATCGTGGGAGCCTCTCTCTTCCGATACGCAAGAGCCGTGCGGGGTAGCTGTTGCGAGTGTGCTCGTTGTTCTCGGTGATTCTCATGTGACGAATGTGATTAGTGAGAGAGTATCGGGCGAGCTCCCATGATCGCGGTACCGACACGCACACACGTTGACCCATAGCCGATGGCCAGGCGCAGGTCCCCGGACATCCCCGCCGACAGTTCCCGGGCCGTCGGATGAGCGGCGAGGAAGCGCTCCCGGATGGCCGCGAGATCGGCCAGCCATCGCTCCCGGTCCCCGCCCACCGGCGCGATGGCCATCAACCCCCGCAGACGCAGTGACCCGGCAGCCAGCACCTCGTCGGCGAGCCGTCCCAGATCTGCCGCGACCACACCGCCGCGCGCCGGATCCCCGTCGAGGCTGACCTGCACGAAGACGCCGAGATCGCCCGTGCGCCGCCCGTCGTCGACGGCTGCCCGCGCACCCGCCGCCAGCTGCTCGACGATCCTGGTGCGATCCACCGAATGCACCGACCGCGCCCACCGCGCAATCGTCTTGGCCTTCTTGCCCTGGACGCCGCCGATCATGTCGAATGCCACACCGGGTCCCGCGCCGGCCGGAGCACCCGCCACGAGGTCGCCGAGTTCGGCGATCTTGCGGCTCGCCTCGGGCTCCCGGGACTCACCGAAGGCCCGCTCCCCCAGGTCGATCAGCCGCCGCACGTCGGCGGCGGGAAAGAACTTGGTCACCACCAGCAACTCGACCTCGCCCGGGGCCCGGCCGGCCGCCGCCACCGCCGCAGCGACCTCCGACCGCACGGCGGTCAGCCGTGCGGCGAGATCGGCGGCTCGCTGATCAGTCGCTGTGGGATCAGTCACGGTCGGGGCCGGCGGGGTCGATCCAGATCACCGAGGCCAGTCGCCCGGTGGGGGCCTGGCGGCGATGGCTGAACAGGTCGGGATCGGAGATGGTGCAGCGCGGGTCGATCGCGACCGCCGCGACACCGGCGGCCAGCAGCTGTCGGCGCAGCCCCGCGCGCACATCGAGCCCGGCCGTCCCCCGGTTGGTCCGGCAGGCGCTGCCCGGCAGGTGCTTCTCGACATCGCGCTGCATCGGCTCGGGCACCTCGTAGGCCTCGCCACCGGCGGCCGGCCCCAGAAATGCCCCGATGCGCTCCGGGCGGGCCCCGAGCGCCACCATCGCCGTGAGCGTCTCGGGCACGATCCCGATGCGGGCGCCCACCCGGCCGGCGTGGACCGCGGCGATCACGCCGGCCTCGTCGTCGCTGAGCAGCACCGGCACGCAGTCGGCGGTCAGCACCGCGAGCGCCAGGCCGGGCGTGGTCGTGACCAGGGCGTCGGTGGCCGGGACCGGGGCACCGGGCGGCTGGTCGACGACGGTCACGGTGCGGCCGTGGATCTGTTCCATCCAGACCACCGAGGAGTCGGCCAGGCCGAGGTGTGCGGCCAGCCGGGCGCGGTTGGCGGCGACCGCCGCCGGATCGTCGCCGACGTGATCGCCGAGGTTGAAACTGTCGTAGGGCGCGCGGGAGACCCCGCCGGACCGGGTGGTGACCACCCGGTGCACACGCACCGGCCCACTCATCGAAGCATCCTCCGTCACACTGTCCCGATCGCCGACATCCCCACCGCCGATACCCGACGCCGCGCCCGCGGGCGCGGCAACGTCAGCGCTTCATGAACGAGGGCACGTCGACGTCGTCGTCGTCGATGGTCACGTTGTTGCGGCGCGGCCGGGCGGGCGGCGTCTGGCCGGCGAAGGGGTCGCCGCCGCTCGGGAGCTGCCCGAACAGCGGATCATTCTTCGGGGCCGGCGTCACCGCGCCGGCCTGGCCGGCACCGACCTTGCCCGCCGGCGCCGTCGCGCCCGGCGCCGGGGCCTCGTCCAGCTGCCGCGGACCGCCGTCGAATCCGGCGGCGATGACGGTGACCCGGACCTCGTCGCCGAGGTTGTCGTCGATCACGGTGCCGAAGATGATGTTGGCGTCCTCGTGGGCCGCCTCCTGCACCTGGGTCGCGGCGTTGTGGATCTCGAACAGACCCAGATCGCTGCCACCGGCGATCGAGATGAGGACGCCGCGCGCACCCTCCATCGAGGCCTCCAGCAGCGGCGAATTGATCGCCGACTCCGCGGCCTTCTTCGCCCGGTCGTCGCCGCGCGCCGAGCC
>JASGFO010000005.1:0-48900 GCA_047605505.1 Gordonia sp. (in: high G+C Gram-positive bacteria)
CTCGCGTCGGGCACCTGGTGGGCGCCCGCCTTGCCCATCACCTGGATGGCCGCTTCGGCGAAGCGGATCATTCCCGATGCGCCGATGGGATTCGACGACAAGACGCCTCCCGAGGCGTTGAACGGGATCTTGCCACCGATCTCGGTCTCGCCGGCTTCGGTGAGGCGCCAGCCCTGCCCCTCAGGGGCGAAGCCGAGGTTTTCCAGCCACATCGGCTCGAACCAGGAGAACGGGACGTAGACCTCGGCGGCGTCGATCTCCTCCACCGGATTGTCGATGCCGCCCGCCTTCCACAGCGCGGCACGGCATCGCGGCCCGCCTGGGGGCTGACCACATTGCGGTGAGCGAAGGCGAGCGGCTCGGTGCGCATCGCGGTCGCGTGGATCCACGCCACGGGATTGCCGTCGGCGAGCGCGGCATCGGCGATCTGCTCGTCACCGATCACCACCGCGCAGGCCCCGTCCGAGGACGGGCAGGTCTCGTCGTAGCGAATGGGATCCCAGAGCATCTGTGAGGCCATCACGGATTCGACGGTGATATCCGGTTGCTGGAGGTGCGCCAGCGGATTGCGGGCCCCGTTGCGGCGGTCCTTGGCGGCGACGACCGCGCCGATCGTGTCCGGCGCACCCGACTGGCGGATATACGCACGGACATGCGGAGCGAAGAAGCCGCCCGCACCCGCGCCCACCGGCTTCGTGAACGGCACCGGGATCGACAATGCCCACATGGCATTGGATTCGGACTGCTTCTCCCAGGCCACCGCGAGGACCCGCCGGTGAATGCCGCCGAAAACCAGTGAGGCGGCGACGTTGGCGGTGGAGCCGCCCACCGAACCGGCCGTGTGCACGCGGATCAGTCGTTTGCCGACCGCACCGATCGCCTCGGCCATCGCGAGCTCGGGCATCATCACACCCTCGAACAGATCCGGTGCCTTGCCGATCACGATGGCGTCGATCTCGTCGATGCCGACCTGGGCGTCGGCCAGCGCGGCGTCGATGGCCTCACGGCACATGCCGGCCATCGTCACATCGTGGCGCTTGGCCACATGCTTGGTCTGACCGGTGCCCAGCACCGCCGCGCGATTGTTGTGCGCCATCAGTTTTCGCCTTCCACATGAGCGGAGCCCCGGTGTGCTGCCCGCGCCAGCGTGACCACCATGTTCTGCTGGAGCAGGGGCCCGCCGGTGGCATGGGCCACGGCCGTCTCCGCATTGCCGGTGAGGATCTCGTGCGCTGCGTAGCCGATGCGCTGCAGGCCGGCGGAGAACAGCGAATGACCGTGTGCCAGTCCGCCAGAAGGGTTGATTCGGACCGACTCGGGCAGTTTCAGCGCGTTCCGCACGATCAGTTCCTGGTGGGTGTATGGGGCAGCGATTTCAGCGACGTCGACGGCGCGGCTACGCCCGTCGAAGGCGGTATCGGCGGCCAGCGCGGTTGACGGCGACACCGTCAGGTCGCGGGCCCCGAAATTGGGGGAGTCGATACGGTGATCCCAACCGGTGATGAACGCGGGGTTGGCGACGAGCTCGTGCGCCCGGCGTTCGCCGGCGATGATGACGGCCGCGGCAGCGTCGGTGTAGGGCGCGATGTCATGGGCGCGCAGCGGATTCGCAACATACTCGGCAGCGAGCAGGCTGTCGATCGACGCGCCCGAGGCCCGGGCGGCGACGGCCGCCATGTCGGCCTCGGTCCAGGTCCCGGCGTCGATGCCGGCGCGGGCCTGCAACGCGGCGAGCGAACGCGCCTGGGGCCACAGCGGTGCGACCGTGTACGGGTCGGTCTGCAAGGCCAGCGTCAGATCCGTGTCACCGGCGGTGGCCTTGCCGAAGCCGTAGGCGAGGGCGAGATCGACCTCCCCGGAAGCGATCTTGACCCACGCCTCATAGAGTGCCCAGGCGCCGTCGGCCTCGACGTGCGACTCGTTGATCGGTGGCATCGCGCCGATCGAATCGATGGCCGAGATGAACGAGAATGCCCGTCCGGCAAGGTAGTCGGAGGAGCCGCTGCACCAGAATCCGATATCGGTGCGGGAAATACCCAGTTCGGCATAGAGTTTCGCAAAACACGGAATCAGCATCTCGACACCATTGGTGGTGCCGTGGGTCCCGGCGATATTCGGGCTGTGCGCGAACCCGATGATCGCGATCCGGGGCAGGGCCATGGAAAGCTCCTTGTGGTCTACAGGAATTCGCGGTAGGTGTGATAGTCGGCGTCGTCCTCGCCGGTGGGCCGGAAATGGCTGATGCTTCCCATGGACAGCTCGCGCTCGTCCGGGGGCGCCCACACCGCACGCACCCGCATGCCCATGCGCACCTCGTCGGCGGGGCAGTCGAGGATCAGATGCAGGAACGGGATGTCGGCGCCGTCGAGCAGCACGTACGCGGCCACGTACGGGGGAGTGATTCGCTGCCCCCGGAAGGGCACGTTGACGATGCAGAAGGTGGTGACGATGCCGGTGTCGGGCAGTTCGACCCGTTCGATGGCCGGCGCCCCATCGGCGGGGCTCACGGATTTCGGCGGGAAATAGACGCGGCCCGCGTCGACGCCGCTGCCGATCCGGCTGCCGTAGAGTTTGGCGGCCTTGAGACCTTCGAGGAACCACGATTCCTCTTCGGTGGCCGAGTGGGTGATGGTGGTGGTGATCGGAGTGGTGATGACGACGTTCGGCGACCCGGGTGCCGGTTCGGTGTTCGGGGCGGCGGGCTCCGGGGTCTCGCCCGGGGCGAAGTAGGCGATGTCGTCGATGCGGCCCGTGCGTGCCGTGCGCCATACCGCGTGCACGCGCAGCCCGGTCGAGAGTTCGTCGGGTGCGGCCGCCCGTACTGCGTGTAGCAGCGCGGTGTCGGCGCCGTCGAGCCGGATCAACGCCCACCCGAAGGGTTCGTCGAGCGGCTGCGCCGCAACGGGATCCGGATTCCACGTCCAGGTGGTCACGGTACCGGTGGTGGCCACGTCGACGAGCTCGGTGATCGCCGCACCGGTGGCCGGGTCGAACTCGACCGGCGGTACCGCGACCGTGCCGTCGGCTGCCTGCGATCCGATGATCCGGCCCTCGCGCAGCGCGAGCGCGAATTGGCTGCCGATCGGTCCGAGTGAGCGCGTGTAGGCGAAGGTGTTGGTCAGCGGGGCGGTGAGGATGGGGTGCTCGGGGGCGGGTACCAGCGCCACCGGGCTCGTGGTGGGGTGGTCGGCGCGCACTGGGGACCTGGTCACGGGGGAACTGCTCACGATTCGAGTAGAACACGTTCTAGTATTTGGCACAAGGTGTGCGCTACTCGCCCGTGAACACCGGCTTCTCCTTGGTCACAAAGGACTTCGGACCGATCTTGGCGTCCTTGGACTTGAAGACCGAGATGCCGATCGGTGCCTCGACGCCGAAGGCGTCGACTTCGTGCATCCCCTCGGTCTCACGGATGGTGCGCAGGATCGCCTGCACCGCGAGCGGGCCGTTCTCGGCGACGGTCTGCGCGATCTCGATGGCCCGCTCCAGAGCGGTCCCGTCCGGGACGACGTGCCCGATCAGCCCGTACTCGAGGGCTTGCGCGGCCGTGAGATGCCGGCCCGTGAGCAAGAGATCACAGGCGATCGTGTACGGAATCTGCCGGACCAGGCGCACCGCACTGCCGCCCAATGGGAACAAACCCCACCGCGCCTCGGAGACACCGAATTTCGCTCCTTCACCGGCCACCCGGATATCGGTGCCCTGGAGGATCTCGGTACCGCCCGCGATCGCCGGTCCCTCGACCGCGGCGATCAGCGGCTTGGTCAACCGCCGGCCCTTCAGCAGGCCCGGCAGATAGGCCGGATCCCAACTGCCGGAGTCGACGGTGTCGCCCGGAGCGCTGCGCGACATGGTCTTCAGATCCATGCCCGCGCAGAAGGCGCCGCCCGCGCCGGTGAGGATCGCGACCCGGATCTGCCGATCGCGGTCGACGCGATCCCACGCCTCGGCCATGATCGCGAGCATCTCCGCCGAGAGCGCGTTGCGCGCCCGCGGCCGATTCATCGTCACGATCAGGATGTGGCCGCGTTGTTCGACGAGGCAGTGCGGACTGTCGGTGGTGGTCTCCGGGGCCGGAGTCGTCATGGTGGCCTCCTCGGGTGCGGTGCGGGAACAGCTGCGCGCTTGCCCAAAACGGTAACACGTTCTAGTTTTGTGTCATGGCCTTTACGATTGCCGACCTGATCGAGCATGCCGTCGACCTGGTCCCTGAGCGCGTCGCCCTGGAATCCGCCGACCGCGCGCTGACCTACGCGCAGCTCGAGGAGCAGGCCAACGCACTGGCTCACGCGTTGCTGGATCGCGGCGTGAAGCCCGGGGATCGGGTCGGTCTGTACAGCCGGAACACGATCGAATGCGTCATCGCGATGGTCGCGATCTTCAAGGTGCGGGCGGCGATGGTGAACGTCAACTACCGCTACGTCGAGGCCGAGCTCGCCCACATTGTCGTCGATTCGGGGATGACGGTGCTCATTCACGAACGCCGCTACGGCGAGCGGGTGCGCAACGTGTTGCCGAGCGCACCGGACCTGCGGCATCTCATCGTGCTGCCCGACGACTCGGATACGAAAACGGCCACCGATGCCGCCGAGTTCGCCGATCTCGTCGAGCGGTATCCGGCCGAGCGGGACTTCGGCGAGCGATCGTCGGACGATCTGTATCTGCTCTACACCGGTGGCACCACCGGATTCCCGAAGGGCGTCGTGTGGCGCCAAGAGGATGTCTGGCGGGTCCTGGGTGGCGGCATCGACTTCTCCTCGGGTGAGCCGGTCACCGACGAATGGCAGCAGGCACGCCAGGGAGCGCAGAACGGGCAATTGGTGCGCTTCCCGATCCCGCCGTTCATCCACGGCGGCTCGCAGTGGGCGGTGTTCCAGGAACTCTTCGTCGGCGGCAAGGCGGTGATCGACCCGGAGTTCGGGCCGCACCGGACGTGGCAGATCATCGAACGGCACCGGGTCAACGTCGTGATGATCACCGGCGACGCCATGGCGCGCCCGATGGTCGATGCCCTTGCTGAGTCCTTTGACTCCGGAAAACCCTACGACACAAGCTCTCTCATCACGATTGCATCGTCGGCGGCACTGTTCTCGGCGGCGGTCAAGGACCGCTATCTGGAGTTGTTGCCGAATTTGCTGGTGGTCGACGCGATCGGGTCGTCGGAGACCGGGTTTGCCGGGATGTCGGCGGCCGCGCGCGGGCGCTCGCACATCGGTGCGCCCCGAGTGACCGCTGACAAACAGGCGGTTGTGCTCCGTGACGACGGCAGCAGGATCGAGCCGGGCAGCGGCGAGGTGGGGCTGCTCGCGCGCACCGGAAGCATCCCGCTGCGCTATCACAACGATCCGGAGAAGACCGAACAGACCTTCAAAACGTTTGCCGGCGTGCGCTATTCCATTCCGGGGGATATGGCCACCATTGATGCCGACGGGTCCATCACGATGCTGGGACGGGGGTCGCAGTCGATCAACACCGGTGGTGAGAAGGTGTATCCGGAAGAGGTCGAGGCGGCGCTCAAGGCGCATCCCGAGGTCTTCGATGTTCTCGTCGTCGGTGTCCCCGACGAGCGATACGGGCAGCGCGTGGGCGCCGTGATCGCCACCCGGGAGGGCTCGCGGCCGTCGGCGGCGAGCCTGCACGCGGTGGCCCATCAGTCGATCGCAGGCTACAAATGCCCGCGCAGCATCTGGTACGTCGACGAGATCAAACGGTCACCGGCCGGCAAGCCGAATTACCGCTGGGGCCGGGAAATCACCGAGTCGCGGGCCGCCGACGAGGTCCGGCAAGTCGTCTCAGGAAGGTCGTAAGAGAATGCCCGACAGTAGAATTCAGACCGATCTCACCGAACGTTTCGGGATCGAGTATCCGATCTTCGGATTCACCCCGAGCCAGCACGTCGCGGCGGCGATCAGCCGGTCCGGCGGCATGGGCGTGCTCGGCTGTGTGCGATTCAACGAGGCCGACGAACTCGACGAGGTCCTCGAATGGATGCATCAGAACACCGACGGCAAGCCGTTCGGCGTCGACGTCGTGATGCCGGCCAAGATCCCCACCGAGGGGTCGTCGACCGACCTCGCGGCGATGATCCCGCCCGAACACCGCGCCTTCGTCGAGCGCACCCTCGACGACCTCGGAGTGCCGCCGCTGCCGGACGGTGAGCGCGTGAACGCGGGGGTGCTCGGCTGGCTGCACTCGGTGGCGCGCTCCCACGTCGACGTGGCGATGGCGCACGCGGACCGATACGGGCAGATCGCGTTGATCGCCAACGCATTGGGATCGCCGCCCGCCGACGTGATCGCGACCAGCCATGCCCACGGGGTGGCGGTGGCTGCCCTCGCCGGTGCGAAAGACCATGCGCGCCATCATGTCGACGCCGGTGTCGACATCGTGATCGCGCAGGGATACGAGGGCGGTGGGCACACCGGTGAGGTGACGTCGATGATCCTCTGGCCCGAACTCGTCGACGCGGTCGGCGATCAGGCGCCCGTCCTTGCCGCCGGAGGGGTCGGCAGTGGACGGCAGATGGCGGCGGCCCTGGCGCTCGGCGCGCAGGGTGTCTGGATGGGGACGTACTGGCTCGCCGCCGCAGAGTACCGGCTCGGGATGCCGGCGGACCAGGAGGGGCCGTCGACGGTGCAGCAGGCGCTGCTCGCTGCGACCTCACGGGACACCGTCCGGCGACGCATCTACTCGGGCAAACCGGCGCGCCTGCTCAAGACCCGCTGGACCGATGCCTGGGATGCCGCGGGCGCGCCCGCGCCGCTGCCGATGCCGCTGCAGAACCTGCTTGTCGCCGAAGCGCATTCGCGGATCTCGGCGTCGGCGGATCCGGGCGTCGTGGCCATGCCCGCGGGCCAGATCGTGGGGCGGATGCACACGATCACCCCGGTGGCCGAGCTGATCGCGGACATGGTCAGCGAGTACGAGGAGTCGGTGACTCGCCTGCGCAAGACGGTCGGGGACTGACCCGATACCGCTGTGCGGCGTCGGGAAAGGCCGCGCGCAGGAGATCGAGCATGATCTCCGACCGCCGTCGACGCCCCCGGCGACGCGCCGAGCAACCCGGCGATCGAGCGATCGGCGGCGACGACGAGTTCGGTGCCGGATCGCAGGACACCGCCACGTTCGGGATCCGGGGTGACCAATTGCGCGCGCTGGCCCGCGGCCACGAGCTCCCACTCGGCCCGCTTGGCCTCGGGGTAGTAGCGTTGCAGCGCGGTGAATTTGGTGCTGTCCGAGGCCACGAGCTGGCCGACGAGATAGCGGACCAGGCCCAGATTGGCCCATGCGGCCGCCGCCAGGACGTGCAGATTGTGCGGGCGCAGCGTGGCGAAGAAGTCCGTCCACCGACCCTGTTTGAGCAGCTTCGTGCTGAACGTCGCGTACGGTCCGAACATCAGGTGGCCCCGGCCGTCGACGACGCGCTTGTCGAGATGGGGCACCGACATGGGCGGCGCGCCGATCGGTGCCTGTCCGTAGACCTTGGCGTCGTGCTGGGCGACGACGGCCGGCTCGGCGCAACGCAGAAACGCGGCCCCGACCGGCAGTACACCGTATCCGCGCACCTCGGGGAGTCGCGCCCGCTGTAACAGGGTCAGGGCCTTCCCGCCCGCCCCGACGAAGACGAACTCGGCGCGAATCGTGAAATGCCCACCGCCGGAGCGCCGTCCGGACGCAATCCAGGCTCCGCTCGGGTCGCGCCGTAGCGTGCGCACCTCGTATCCGGTGCGGCACCGGCCGCCGTTCGCGGTCACCCAGGCGATGAGATCTCTGGTGAGACGACCGAAGTCGATGTCGGTTCCGGCGCGATGACGGGTCGCCGCGATCGGCTCACCCGGCCGGCGCCCGCGCATCACGAGCGGTGCCCATCGGGCAATGGTGGCGGGGTCGTCGGTGAACTCGAGGCCGGCGAATCCCGGCATGCCGACGAGTGTCTCGAACCTCCGACGCAGGTAGGCGACATCCTCGTGGCCGAAGACCACGTCGAGATGCGCCGTCGTGGTGAGGAATCGGCGGATATCGACGGCGCCGGCCGCGGCGAGGTGTTCCCACCACCGGCGGGAGATGTCGAAATCGCGGGCGATCTCGGCGGCGCGGGCGCCGTCGCCGGGATCAGGCATGTAATTGAGTTCGCAATAACCGGAGTGGCCGGTGCCCGCGTTGTTCCATGTCCCCGAACTCTCGGTGGCGACGTCGGGACGCGCCTCGACGAGCAGAATCCCGCGGGCGGGGTCGAGTTCGGTGAGCAATGCTCCCAGCGTCGCCGACATGATGCCGCCACCGATCAGCAGGACATCGGTGTCGAGGTGCTCGTCGGCTGGGTGTCGAGAGTGCATGGGAGATCCTTTCGGTGGTCGTGATCTCCACGATCGTCCCCCGCCAATCCATCCGTCCAATGATCATAGGTATCGGTAGTATCCGAATATGGATGAGTGGATGGCTCTGCTCGCCCCGCACTTGCGGGCGCTCGACGAGCTGGCAGCGCATGGTGGACACATGACCCGGGCTGCTGCGGCCCTGCGGATCCCGCAGTCCTCGATGAGCCGGCGAATCCATGCCCTGGAGAAGACGCTCGGGGTGCCGCTGCTGGTCCGCGAGGGCCGGGCGGTGATGCTGACGCCGGCCGCGGTCGCCATCGCCCGGCAGACCCGGGGCGCCCTCCGCGAACTCGACGACGCCGTCCGCCGGGCGGTCACCGAGGCCGATCCCGAGCACGGCACCGTCCGGTTCGGGTTTCCGCTGACCATGGGATCGGGCGTCATCCCGGACATCCTCGCCGCATTCCACCGCCACCATCCCGGGATATCGTTGCGGCTCAAGCAGGCCCACGGTCAGTCCCTGATCGCCGACCTGGCGGCGGGAGTGCTTGATCTGGCCGTGGTGATCCCGCCGCCGCCTCAAGCGCTCGCCGACGGCGTCGACCGGGTACTGGTCGGCACCCAGGACATCGTCGTCGTGCTCCCCGACGATCACCCTCTGGCGGCCCACGCGATCGTCCCGATCGCCGCGCTGCGCGAGGAGACCTTCATCGCCAACCCGGCCAGCTATCACCTGCGCCGGCTCACCGAAGAGGTCTGCGCGCGAGCGGGTTTCGACCCGGCCGTGGCGATCGAGATCACCGAGTTCGCGAGCATCGTCGAACTCGTCGGCCGTGGCCTCGGGGTGGCGCTGCTGCCGGCCGGGATGGCCTTCGGTGCCACCGTCGAACGGGCGATGGACCGACCCGTGTGCCGTGACATCGCCCTGGTCGCCGGGCCGACCGCACGGACCGGCGCCAGCCGCGCGCTCGACGAGTTCCTCCGGCAGGCGATCGGGAATCTGGGTGGCTGAACAGGTAACCGCGGTGAGTGTGCGAAACCGAGCTCGCTACAGCAGCCGCGGTTCCCGGCACCGAACTCGGTTGCGCGGCCGTGGGCTACCGCGTGGCCACTGCTTCGCCGATCGTGGCGAGCGCGATCGGCGCGGCGCCGAGGGTGAACTCGTTCTGCTTGGCGCGCAGGAAGAATCGGTGCACCGGATGCGAGGTGTCCAGGCCGACACCGCCGTGCACGTGAATCGTGGTGTGCGCCACCCGGTGTCCCGCCTCGCACGCCCAGAACTTGGCGGTGGCAACGGCGGTTGTGAGATCGTCGGGTTCACCCGAGCAGGCTTGGGTGAACCGCCACAGTGCCTGTGTCGTGGTGAGCGAGAGCGCCTGGACGTCGATGTAGCCGTCGGCCAGGCGCTGGGCGACGGCCTGGAATGAGCCGATCGCGCGCCCGAACTGCTCCCGTTCGGCGGCATACGCCGACGTGAGTTCGAGTGCGCGCGACAGCGTCCCGCGCTGGTCGGCGCAGACCGCGAGGGTGTACCGGTGCACGAGTTCGGTGACCGCCGTGGCGCCGCCGTCGAGGATGGCGGCGGCGTCGATCGCGACGTCGTCGAAGTCGACGACGGCGGTCGGGGTCGTGCCGGTGACCGGGGTGTCGGTGATCGTCACGCCGGTCGCGTCGGCGGGCACGACGATCACGCACGGGCCGTCCGGGCCGGTCGCGGTGACGACGAGCGCGTCCGCGGCCCCCGCGTACGCGACATTCACCTTGCTCCCCGCCAGCGACCAGCCGTCGCCCGTGCGCGCCAGAGCGGTGTGCGGGGCCGACAGGCCGCAGATGTGGGTTCGGTGCTCCTCGACGGCCACCGCGAGCACCGCGACACCGGTGGCCGCGCGGGCCAGCCAGGTCTGCCGCAGCGTGGGCGTGCCATGGCGCGCCAGGACCGGGGTCGCGGCCATCGCATGCGCCCCGAACGGCACGCGGGCCAGGGACCGGCCCAATTGTTCGGCGACGGCGGCGGATTCGACGATGGACAGGCCGGCGCCGGCATCCCCGACGAGATCGACGGGCAGTTCCAGGGCCAGCAGGCCCGCCGCGGCGAGCGCCCGCCACAGGGCGTCGTCGAGGGGGGCGTCGGCGGCCGCCAACGCAGCCAGGTGCTCGTCGGTGCCGATGGTGGTCGCGATGTCGGCGGTGAGCGACGTGAGCTCGGTCACGGCGTCGGGGAGGGTGAAGTCCATGAGGGTTCCTTGCGTGCTCAGCGTCGTTGGTGGGGTAGGCCCAGCGCGGTCATCGCGATGATGTCGCGCTGGACCTCGTTGGTGCCGCCGCCGAAGGTCAGGATCAGCGAGGTGCGCTGGAATCGTTCCAACCGCCCGCTCAGCAGGGCAGCGGGACTGCCCGCCCGGATGGTGGCGGCCGGCCCCACCACCTCCATCAGCAGGCGGTACGCCTCGGTCGCGAACTCGGTGCCGAACACCTTCGTCGCCGAGGCATCGGCCGGGGTCGGCGCGGCACTGCGCCGGCCCGCTCGCTCGGTATCGGCGGCGGCGATCTTCCAGTTGATGAGCTTCAGGAACTCGACCTTGGCGTGCACGCGGGCGAGGTTGGCGCGCACCCAGCCGGCGTCGATCACCCGGCGGCCGTCCGGGGTGGTCGTCGCCCGCGCCCACGCAACGGTCTGCGCCAGCGCGGTCTGGATGGGGGCGGCGCTGCACAGCGCCACGCGCTCGTTGTTGAGCTGATTGGTCACCAGCGGCCAGCCACCGCCCTCGGGACCCACCAACGCCGACGTGGGCACCCGGACGTCGGCGTAGTAGGTGGCCGAGGTGTCCACGCCGGCCATCGTGTGCACCGGGGTGTAGGCGAAGCCGTCGGCGTCGGCGGGGACGATCAGCACCGAGATGCCCCGATGCTTCTTGCCGCCCGGTGCCAACGACGCCGGATCGGTGCGCGCGGCCAGCCAGATGTAGTCGGCGTAGGGCACCAGCGACGTCCACATCTTCTGGCCGTTGATCACGTAGGAGTCGCCGTCCCGGACCGCGGTGGTGCGCAGCGCGGCCAGATCGGTGCCGGCCCCCGGCTCCGAATAGCCGATGGAGAAGTGCAGCTCACCGGCGGCGATCTTGGGCAGGAAGAAGCTCTTCTGCTCGGCCGAGCCGAAACCCATGATCGTGGGCGCCACCGAGTTGATCGTCAGGAACGGGACCGGCGCACCCACGATGGCCGCCTCGTCGGTGAAGATGAGCTGATCCATCATCGACCGGTTCTGCCCGCCGAACTCGGTGGGCCACCCCAACGCCAGCCAGCCGTCCTTGCCCATCTGCCGGACGACGTCGCGGTAGGCGTCCCCCTCGCCGAGCTCCCCGTCGCCGCCGGCCAGGGCGGCCCGGCGTTCGTCGGTCATCAGGTCGGTGAAGTAGTCGCGCAGCTCTTGCTGGAGTGCGGACTGCTCGTCGGTGTATGCGATGCGCATGGTGCGGCTTTCGTCGTCGCCCGGTCCGGGGTTGCCGGCCGGGGTGGTTCTCGCCAATATCTGAAACAGGTTCTAACCTGGGAGCCAGGGGCCCGTCAACCGGCGGTGCCGCGAAGGGAGTGGTGACAATGCGGATCAAGGCCGATTTCGACCTCTGCGAGTCCAACGGGATCTGCGTGGGGATGGCACCCGACGTTTTCGACCTCGACGACGATGATTACCTGGTGATTCTTGCCGACGGTGTCCCCAGCGAGCGCGCGGAGGAGCTGCGACAGGTGGTGGCGAGCTGCCCCAAGTCGGCGCTGTCGCTCGAGGAATGAGTTTGCCCGATCGGTGTCCCGTGATCGACCGGGCCCGCTACTGTGCTAGAACAGGTTCTAGTTTTTGGCTGGCCAGATGTTGGCAGGGTTGCCGTCGGTACTTCGGGAGGTAGGCGCGTGGCGGGTTCGTTGGACGGGAAGGTGGCCGTGGTCACCGGCGCCGGTGCGGGGCTGGGCCGCGCCGAGGCCATCGGGCTCGCGGCGCAGGGGGCGCGCGTGATCGTCAACGATCTCGCCCGCGCACTCGACGACAGCGACACCATCGACACGATCGCCGCAGCAGGTGGGATGGCGGTCGCGGTGGCCGGCGACATCTCCGACGCAGCGACCGCCACCGCGATCGTGCGCACGGCCACCGAGGACCTCGGCGGCCTGCACGTGGTGATGAGCAATGCCGGCATCACCCGCGACCGAATGCTGTTCAACATGAGCGACGACGAGTGGGATCTCGTGATCGCGGTCCACCTGCGCGGGCACTTCCTGCTCAACCGCAACGCGGCCGCGTACTGGCGGGCCACGTCGAAGGCCGCCGGGGCGCCGGTCTACGGGCGGCTCATCAACACCTCGTCGGAGGCGGGCCTGCTCGGGCCGGAAGGGCAGGCCAACTACGGCGCCGCCAAGGCCGGGATCACCGCGCTGACCCTCTCGGCGTCACGGCTGCTGGGACGTTACGGGGTCCGCGCCAACGCGATCTGCCCGCGGGCGCGCACCGCGATGACCGCGGCGGTGTTCGGTGACCCGCCGCCCGACGGCATCGATCCGCTATCGCCCGAGCATGTTGTGCGGCTGGTGAATTTTCTGGCCGGTCCCGAGGCAGATTCGGTGACCGGTCAGGTGTTCGTCGTGTACGGTCCACGAGTCATGGTGATGGCCGCGCCGACGATCGACGAGGTCTTCACCGCGCCGGGGGACGCATGGGATGACGATGATCTCGCCACGGTCCTGAGCAGCCACTTCGCCGGGCAGGATCCGCGTCGGACATTCTCCGCGCACGGCCTGATCGGCTGACGCGGCAGCGAATGGGTGAAGTGGGTCAACTGACCTAGTATGGGTCGGGCCGAGGTGACGGGTTCACGTTCAAGGCAGGGGAGTGCAGTGCTGGGGAAACTTGCGGGGCCGCTTGACGGTGTCGGCGGTTTCGTCGCGCTCGGCGTCGACTCCGCGCGGGAGCTCTTCCGGCGACCGTTCCAGTGGCGGGAGACCGTCGAACAGTCCTGGGCCATCGCCCGGGTGTCGATGGTGCCGACACTCCTCGTCGCCATCCCGTTCACCGTCCTGGTGAGCTTCACGCTGAACATCCTGCTGCGTGAGATCGGCGCGCAGGATCTCTCCGGCGCGGGCGCGGCCCTGGGCACGATCACGCAGATCGGTCCGATCGTCACCGTCCTGATCGTCGCGGGTGCCGGCGCCACCGCGATCTGTGCCGACCTCGGTGCCCGCACCATCCGCGAAGAGATCGACGCGATGAAGGTGCTCGGCATCAACCCGATCCATCGGCTCGTCGTGCCCCGCATGATCGCCTCGACCGCCGTCGCGATTCTGCTCAACAGCCTCGTGTGCACCATCGGTATCGGCGGCGGCTTCGTCTTCTCGGTGTATCTCCAGGATGTCAACCCGGGTGCGTTCATCGCCAACCTGACCCTGCTCACCGGCTTCGGGGAGCTGATGATCTCCATGGTCAAGGCCGCCCTGTTCGGGCTGTTCGCCGGGATGGTCGGCTGCTATCAGGGACTCAACGTCAAAGGCGGCGCCAAAGGCGTCGGCGACGCGGTCAACGAGACCGTCGTCTACTCCTTCATGGCACTGTTCGTGGTCAACGTCGTCGTCACGGCGGTCGGTCTCAAGGCAACGGCGGGCTGAGCATGGTACTGCCGTTCACCACCCGACTCCGGACCGCGCGCGTCGCGGTCAAACGCGCCGGCGAGGACTGGAACCAGATCGGCGACCAGGCGCTCTTCTATTGGGACGCGGTCATCTCCATCCCGCGCGCCCTACGGCAGTACAAAAAGGAGACACTGCGCCTGATCGCCGAGATCTCGATGGGCACGGGTGCGCTCGCCATGATCGGCGGCACCGTCGTGGTCGTCGGCTTCCTCACGTTGTTCACCGGCGGCACCATCGCCGTGCAGGGCTACAGCTCGCTGGCCAACATCGGTGTCGAGGCGCTGACCGGCTTCTTCTCGGCCTTCATCAACGTCCGCATCGCGGTGCCGGTGATCTCCGGCATCGCGCTGGCCGCCACCATCGGTGCCGGTGCCACCGCCCAGCTCGGCGCGATGCGGGTCTCGGAGGAGATCGATGCCCTCGAGACGATGGCGATCGCGTCGATCCCCTACCTGGTCTCCACGCGCATCGTCGCCGGGATGATCGCGATCATCCCGCTGTACTCACTGGCATCCCTCGCGTCGTTCCTGGCCAGCCGCTTCGCGACGACCGTGCTCTATGGGCAGTCCCCGGGCGTCTATGACCACTACTTCGACACCTTCCTGATTCCGTCGGACATCCTGTGGTCGTTCGTGCAGGCCATCTGCATGGCCGTCGCGGTGATGCTGATCCACACCTACTACGGTTTCAACGCCGCCGGCGGTCCGGTCGGCGTCGGCGTCGCGGTCGGCAACGCGGTCCGCGCGTCGCTGGTCGTGGTCGTCGTCATCACCCTGCTCACCTCCCTGGCGATCTACGGCCAGGACGGCAAGTTCAACCTGGCGGGCTGACGCGATGGCACACCTGGAACGCAGCGTCGTCACCCGCCGGATCGCGGCCGTGGTGATGGTCGGCGCACTGGTCGCGCTGATCGTGGGTGCATCGGCCCAGTTCCTGGGCTGGTTCGGCGCGACCGAACGGATCACCCTGCAGACCTCCCGCGCCGGTCTGGTGATGGCCCCGCAGGCCAAGGTTCGGCTGGGCGGCGTGCAGGTGGGTCGCGTCGCGGCGATCCGGGAAACCGGCGACGGCGCCGTCCTCGATCTCGACATCGACTCCGGCCAGATGGACCGAATCCCGGGCAACGTGATCGCCCAGATCAAGTCCAACACCGTCTTCGGCGCCAAGTCGGTCTACTTCACGGTGCCTGCCGACGGCGCGTCGGGCCGCCTGCAACCGGGCCAGGTGATCGACAACCGCCACGTCGTCGTCGAGCTCAACACCGTGTACCAGCAACTCGTCTCGGTGCTCGCCAAGCTCCAGCCCGAGAAGCTCAACGTCACCATCGGGGTGCTTGACACCGCGCTCGACGGCCGCGGGGAACGCCTCGGGGCCACGATGGACCAGCTGTCGCAGCTGCTCGGCCGTACCAACCCACATCTACCCGAGCTCGCCGAACTGCTCCGCCAGACCGCAACCACCACCACCGTGTACGGCGATGTGGCCGGCGATCTCATGCGCACCGTCGACAATGCCGTTTACACCGGAAACACGTTGCGTGACAACACCGCCGACCTCGACGCGCTGCTGCTCAACGTGACCGGCATGGCCACCACGATCAATGGTGTGATCGCGCCGTCCAAGCAGAAGCTGATCTCGATGCTGTCAAATTTCTCGCCGGTGTCGGAGCTGCTGGGCTATCAGTCACCCGGCATCGCCTGCTTCCTGCGCACCGCGGCCGTCGCCTCGGATCTGGCGAAACCGTACATGGGCGGCAACAACGGGATGCTGCAACTGTATGCGGGGCTGCTGCCGGGCAAGGAGCCCTACACCTACCCCAACAGCCTGCCGCGGGTGGGCGCCGACGCCGGGCCGACCTGTGCCGGTGGCCTGAGCGATCCGGGCACCACCGAACACTCCGACTTCTTCGTCACCGACAACGCCGCGGTCCCGTATCAGCCCCGCACCACGCCGAAGGCCAACCGGGAGAAGCTGTTCCAGCTCTTGTTCGGGGAGCCGCGACGTGGATAACCGCGCCCGCGCGTTTCGCGCGACCCTCATCAAGCTCGGCTCCTTCGCCATCGTCATGGTGCTGGTGTTCATCACCTTGGTTCTGGTGTTCTCCAACTATCGCTCCGGCGGCTCCGGCGACTACCGGGCCGAGTTCACCAGCGCGTCACAGATCAAGAGCGGCAGCAAGGTGAAGATCGCCGGCGTGGAGGTGGGCACCGTCGACGGTGTCGACCTGACCCGCGACAACACCGCCGAGGTCCGCTTCTCCGTCGCCGACCAGTACCCACTGCCGCAGTCGGTGCGCGCGCTGATCCGCTATGAGAACCTGACCGGCGACCGCTACCTGGAACTGCAGCAGGGCAGCGGGGACCCGACGCAGCTGCTCGCCACCGGTGACACCATCCCGCTGTCACAGACCGAGCCCGCCCTCGACCTCGACAAGCTCCTCGGCGGGTTCAAACCGCTCTTTCGCACCCTCGACCCCGGCGAGGTCAACTCGTTGTCGAACTCGCTGGTCGCGGTGTTTCAGGGGCAGGGGGAGTCGTTGAGCACACTGCTCGCCGACACCGCGTCGTTCACCGACTCGCTCGCCGACCGCGATCAGCTCATCGGGAGTGTCATCACCAACCTCAACGATCTGCTGGGCACCCTCGACACCGACCGCCGCGGACTCGACACCAGCATCGATCAGCTGCAAATGCTGGTCACCGGGCTCGCCGCGCAGCGCGGCACCATCGGGACCTCGCTGGCCGAGACCGCGCAGGTCACCAACCGGCTCGCCGGATTGCTGCAGACGACCCGACCCGATCTGCGCGACACCGTCGCATCGATCGGTGATGCCTCCGGTGAGGTCCTGCATGCCGAGCCGTTCCTGCGGAGCCTGCTGCAACGCCTGCCCGACGACTACCTGAAACTGTCCAACCTGGGCAGCTACGGGTCCTGGCTGCAGATCTACTTCTGCCGTATCCGCCTGCTGCTGTCGGGGCCGGGCGGCCAGCAGTACTACTTCACGTCCAACGACGTCATGGGCGACAACACCCGCGCCGGGGGGAGGTGCGCGAGGCAATCATGAGTGGACCCCTGGGAAGCCTGTTCAAGCGCCGACAGACCGAATCCGACGCCGCCGACGCCGCACGCGAGGTCAAACGTGGTGGCCGCAGCCGGGCGCAGATCGGTCTCATCGGCATCGTCATCACCGCGATGGTGGTCCTGACCGCCCTGCAGATGGACAAACTGCCGTTCCTGTCACCGATCAGTACCTACACCGCCTACTTCGACGACGCGGGCGGCCTCGCGACCGGTGACATCGTGATCGTCGCCGGTGTCACCGTGGGAACCGTCGAGCGCATCGGGCTCGCCGACACCGCCGACGGCACCAAGGCCGCCGTCGGATTCCGCGTCGACGACACCGTCATCATGGGGACCGACACCCAGGCCGCGATCAAGACCGAGACCGTGCTCGGCCGGCGCAACCTCACCATCATCCCGCACGGCGGCGGGCGGATCGAGCCAGGCGGGGAGATCGCCAACGCCAACACCGTCTCGCCGTACTCGCTGACCGACGCCCTCGACGAGGCCACCGGAACCCTCGCCGACACCGACACCGACGAGCTGAACCGCGCCCTCGACACCCTGTCGGTGACGTTCTCGTCGACACCGACGCAGGTCCGCGGCGCCGTCGACGGTGTCGCACGGCTCTCGCGGGCGGTCGCGCAGCGCGACACCGCGCTGCGGGAACTGCTCGCCAAGGCCAACGGCGTGACCGAGATACTCGGCCGCCGCAGCGGCCAGATCAACCAACTGCTCGTCGACGCCAACTCACTGCTCGGGGAACTGCAATTCCGGCGCGCCGCGATCGCCCAACTGTTGCGTGGCACCCGCGACGTCGCCACCCAGATCAGCGGCTTCGTCGACGACAACAACGCCCAGCTCAAACCCGTGCTGGACAAGTTCAACGGGGTCCTCGACATCCTCAACGACAGCGAACAATCCCTCGCCAAGACCATCGACCGGCTCGGACCGTTCGCGAATGCGCTCGGTGAGGCCGTGGCCAACGGCCCGAACTTCGACTCCCTCGTCGGGGTGAGCACCTTCGGTGACTACACCTCGACCGTGCTCAACCTGCTGGCGCAGAAGTATCCCGAGGCGCTCCGCGCCTTCGGGTTCACCGGCTCCCCGCTGTTGCCGAATGCCTGGAGCCAGGCGCCCGCGCAGGGCTCGCGTCCGGCGAACCCGACACCCGGCACGCCAACCTATCCGACGCCCGCACCACCGACGACCGGCGACGGGGGATGAGCCATGGGTAAACGCTTCTGGGCAGTACTCGCCGCACTCGTGCTGATCGTGGCCATCGCGGTGGCCGGCTACGTCGGGTACACCCGCACCCACTCGCGGACCATCACCGCCTACTTCCCGTCGACCACCGGGCTCTACGACGGCGACCCGGTGAAGGTCATCGGCGTCACCGTCGGCCGGGTCACCTCGATCACCCCCCGCGAAGGCGACGTCCGGGTCACCCTGCGCCTCGACGACGACATCGAGGTCCCGGCCGACGCCCGGGCCGTCGTCGTCGCGCAGAGCCTGGTGTCGGGGCGGTTCGTCCAGCTCACGCCCGTGTACTCCGGGGGTGCGCAGCTCGCGGCCGACGCCGACATCCCGATGGAACGCACCGCGGTCCCGATGGAATGGGATCAGGTCAAAGAACAACTGGAGCGGCTCACCGAGGCCGTCGGCCCCGACGGTGCCGACCGGGGATCGGCCGCCAACGCCGTCGACGTGCTCTCGGCGAACCTTGACGGCTCGGGCGCCGCCATCAACACCTCGATCGCCGAACTGTCCGACGTCGTCAAAACCCTCTCATCGGGCCGCAACGACCTCTTCGCCACCATCCGCAACCTGCAGAAACTCACCGACGCACTGGCCGGCAGCCACACCGAACTCGTCCAGTTCAACGGCCGCATCGCCTCGGTCACCAGCGTCCTGGCCGACAACACCGACGTGCTCGACGACGCCCTGCACAACCTTGATTCGGCGATGACCGACATCCAGAGCTTCCTCGACACCAACCGGGGCGAGCTGACCGGTGCGGTGGCACGCCTCGCCCAGACCACCGGTGTGCTCGCGCGCAAGGACGAGCAGATGCGTGGGCTGCTGCATTCGGCGCCCAACCAGCTGGCCAACTTCTACAACATCTACAATCCGCTCACCGGATCACTCTCCGGTGTCTTCGGCCTCGGGATGGGCACCAACCTGATCACGCTGCTCTGCGGGACGATGGACGCCAATAACCGGCCCGGCGCCAGCCAGATGGACGTCGACCACTGCGTCGAGGTGCTCGGGCCGCTGCTCTCCTCGATGTCCATCGCCTACCCGCCGTTCATGTCCAACCCGGTCACCGGCATCAACGCGACCGGTGACCAGATCACCTACCAGGACGCCGACGTCCGCAGGCGGGCCCGCGCCGGCATCCGCGCCCAGGACGCGGCGACGCGCCGCGCCAACGGCGGCGGATCCCTCGCCGACATGCTCGTGCCCTGGGGCGGTGAGGGCTGATGCGCTCGCCGAGACATTCCCGGTCGCTGCGCTCGCCGAGACATTCCCCGTCGCTGCGCTCGCCGAGACCCCGCTATCTGGCCGTGATCACCGGCACCGTCGCGCTGCTCGCGTCGGCCTGCGGGTTCTCCGGCGTCAACAGTCTGCCCGTCCCCGGCGCCGAGGGCACCGGCAACGGCTCCTACCAGATCAGTGCCGTCATCCCGAGTGCGGCCGGCCTGGTCAACAATGCGCCCGTGCTCTTCGACGACGCGACGGTCGGCAGCATCGGTTCGATCGAGCCGGCGAACTGGAAGGCCAAGGTCACCATCCGGCTCAACCCCGGGGTGCGGGTTCCCCGTGGTTCGCACGTGATGGTCGCGATGACCAGCGCGCTCGGCTCGAGCCACCTGGCGCTCGTCGCACCCGACACACCCGGATCCGCGAGCGGCTACCTGCGGGCCGGGGATCAGATCCCGCTGCCGGCCTGCCCCGACACCGACAACATCGCTGCCCCGTCGGGGGCTGCAATACCCGACATCACCGCGGCCCAGCAGGTCGCCGGATGTGCCTATCCGACCACCGAGCAGGTGCTGAGCTCGTTGTCGGTGGTCCTCAACGGCGGTGGCCTCTCCCAGATCGGTGACATCGTCCACGAGATGCACGGCATCGTCGACGGACGCAATCAGACGATCCGCCGACTGATCCCGCGGCTGACCGAGCTGATGGGCACCCTCGACGAGCAGACCGGCAACATCGTGCGCGCGATGGCAGGCCTCGACCGGCTCACCGCCACCGTCACCGAGCAGACCCCGACCTTGGAGCGGGCACTGGCCGACAGCCCGAAGATCCTGCGGCTGCTCAACGATCAGCGACAGCAGCTCATCGACGCGCTGGACGCCGTCGGCCGGCTCTCGGCGACCACCAACGACGTCCTCGACGCCAACACCCGCGACATCAAGACGATCTTCGCCAATCTCCGGCCCGCGTTCAAAGGTCTCGCCGACGCCGGCCCCGCACTGCCCGGTTCCCTGCGTATCCTGCTGACCTTCCCGTTCTTGGAGGAGGAGATCCCGACCATCATCAAGGGCGACTACGTCAACTCCGATCTCGTCCTGGACCTCACCATCCCGAAGTTGCAGAGCAGTATCCTGCGGTCGGTGGGCGTCGTCGGGCCGGAGGCCGTGGCCGGGCGGCCGGCCGGGAACGCCGGCCGGGGCCTCAATCCGTTCACCTCGCCACTCACCCCCGGTGGGGCGACCCGATCGTCGGACCTCCCACCGGTTCCGGCGGGTTCGACCGCACCGAACGGGGGGACACGGTGAGGATCACACGCTTCGTTCGGATTCAGCTGATCATCTTCGCGATCGTCACCGTGATCGCGATGGTCGCGATGGCCCTCTACTACGTGCGATTGCCGGCCATGGCCGGACTGGGCCGCGACACCGTGACCCTCCGGATGCCCGACACCGGTGGTCTCTACCAGAACGCGAACGTCACCTACCGCGGCGTCAACGTGGGCAAGGTGTCCTCGGTGCGGTTGACCACCGGCGGGGTCGACGCCGAGCTCTCGATCGACTCCGATGCCGACATCCCGGCGAACGCGTCGGCGCGGGTCCGCAGCCAATCCGCGATCGGCGAGCAGTTCGTCGAGTTCACCCCCCCGGACGGGGACACCGACCCGACCACGCTCGGCGATGGGGCGAAGCTGACGGTCAGTGCCGCGGACATGCCGGTGGAGATCTCGTCGGTGCTCGATCAGGCAACCGGTCTGCTGGACCGCGTCGGCGACACCAATCTGCGCGGACTGATCGACGAGGCGTTCAATGCCTTCAACGGGACGTCGGAAGATCTGCGGCGACTGATCGACTCGATGGTCCTGCTCGTCGACGCCGCCAGCCGGAACTCTGCGGCCACGATCGATCTGGTCCGTCAGGCGGGACCGCTCATGCGGACCCAGGCGACGACCGCCGACCAGATCCGCGCATGGACGGCCAACGCGGTCAAGGTGACCGATCAGTTGCGCGCCAACAATCCCGAGGTCACCGATCTGCTCCACAAGGGGCCGGGAACCGCGGCGTCGGCGCAACAGTTGTTCGCCGACATGGATCAGAGCCTGCCGTTGTTGATCGCCAACCTGTCGACGACGGCGAAGACCACCGCGGTGTATCTGCCGAACCTGCAGCAGGTGCTGGTCATCTATCCGCGGCTGATCGATGCACTGCTGACCGCGCTGAACGCCGGCGATCCGCGGTACGGCCCGAGCGTGGAGTTCTCGCTGGGATTCCAGGATCCGCCGCCGTGCACGGTCGGTTTCCTGCCGAAATCGCAGTGGCGGTTCCCGTCGGCGCAGACCGCGCGGGAACTGCCGTCGGGGATGCTGTGCCGGGTACCGCAGGACGCGCAGATCGCGGTCCGTGGCGCACGCAACTATCCGTGCGTCGAATTCCCAGGCCGACGGGCCTCGACGCCCGCGGAGTGCCGCGCGGGGTACCGCCCGTTGAGCAACCGGGTGGTGGCCTTGCCCGACGGTATCCCGGGTGTGTTGCCGGCACCGGCAGGCTATGTCACCCCGGGAACCCCATCGAACTACGAGGCCGGGCCGGCCGTCTACGGCACCACGTACGATCCGTCTTCGGGGGATTTCATCGGCCCCGACGGGCGCACGTACAACGCGGGGACCGGAACGCAGGACCAAGGACAGCACAGCACATGGCAGAGCCTGATCACGACAGCGGTGGCCACGGGGAGTCGCGGGGCGAGCGGAAGCCGGCCGTGACGCGCGTCGCACCGGTGCGGTCGGCGCCGCTGCGTCGCCGTAAGGTGCGCCGGGCGCAGTCGGCTGCGCCGGACTCCGAATCGGTGGTGGTCACGTCGGTGGCTGCCGAATCGACGGTCACCGAGGCGTCGGCTGTGGCGTCGACGACCGAGGAGGCGCCGGCGGACACCGCTGCCGTCTCGGTGACGAAGACCGTGGACGACGAGACCGATGCTGCCGTCGACGCCTCCGTGGTCGTCGAGGCGGGAGCCGGGCTGAGCTATCGCGAGCGTCGGCAGCGCCGGCAGGCGACGGCAGCCACCGAGCCGACGGTGCGGGTGTCGGCGGTGCGCCGACGCACCGACCGTTCGGTGGGGTGGCTGGTGTCGGCGGCGCTGGGGGTGATGGTGATCGTCGCGTTGCTGGTGGCATCGGCGGTGTTTGCGCTGGCCACCGACCGCATCGATGATCGCGCCGCGTTGCGTGCCGAGTACACGTCGTTTGCCCAGCAGATGACGGTCACCATGACCAGTCTCAGCCCGGGCACCGTCGACGACGCGATGCGTACCCTGCGTGAGCGCACCAGCGGGTTGGCGCAGCAGCGACTCAGCCAGAATCTCGAACAGATCGTGACGGTGGTCCGCCAGGACAATGTCACGGTCAGCTCGGCGGTGTTGAGCTCGGCGGTGACCAAGGCCTCGGACAAGGACGGCTCGGTCATCGTCGTCTACGGCTGGCAGTACAAGCCGGCAGATCCGAAGGAGGAGACCGAGATCCAGACCTTTCGGTGGCGGGTGGACATCACCCGGCTCAACGGTGAGCTGAAGATGACCGACTTCGAGTGGGTCACGTGATGCCGATCACGAGGTCCCGGATGGTCGGCGCGGTCCTGGTGGTCCTCGTTCTTGCGGCGGGAGCACTCGCGGGACTCACCGGGTACCGCTACATCGACGCCCGGGCCATCGAGGCGGCCCGCGGTGACGCGCTGGCCGCCGCTCGCGACCATGCGGTGACGATGTTCGGGTACGACCCCGGCAATGTTGCCGACCATGTGGCCCGCACCAAGGCCGCGGTGACCGGTCCCGCCAAGCAACAGTACGACGAGTTGATCGCGAATCCGGTTCCGGGACAGAACATCGGCTTTGTCGAGGGGGTCCGGAAGAACCAGATCGTCTCGCAGGCGGTGATCCAGGATGCCGGGGTGGTCACCAACACGCGCACCTCGGCGACGGTGTTGCTGTTCCTGAATCAGTCGGTGAGCCGCAACGGCACGGACCTGATCCGGGTGGATCCGAGCCGGCTCACGTTCACGCTCGTGCGCCGTGACGACCGATGGCTGGTGGAGAACATCGACATCATCACCGATGATTCGTTCCGCAGTCGGATCGAGCGCGTCGACACCCCGCCGTCGGGGGCGGTGCCGGTGCCTGCACCGAGCTCGACGCCTGCGCCCAGTTCGACGACTTCGCCGAGTTCGGCGCCGGCAGGCTGACGGGCCTGCACGAGAGGGCGGTGGTTGTGATTCCGATTGCCGCGCGGCCCCCGTGGCCGTGCTCATCGTCGGATCGGAACCAGTGCGCTGGTTTCGCTGTGGAGTTGTCAAGTGGCGTGCGACGCCGGATATGGCCGGTATCTGGTTGTGGTTGGTGGACAAGGACTCTCACGACTCGCTTACAGCGCTCGCGGGTTGTCGCCGGCATCAGGCGGCGAACGGTTCGACCACATCGGGCCTCCTCCGGTGATAGGACGGAATCGGCCGCCGCTGCGCATCCACGGTGGCGGGCGGGATGAGCCAGGGATGCCGGTCGATCCCCATCACCACATCCCACCCCTGGTGATGGACGGCGTCGTGGCAGGCGGGGCAGAGCAGACACCCGTTGTCGACGTCGGTGGCCCCGCCCTGTGACCAATGGACCAGGTGATGTACGTGCGTCCATCCCGCGGGCGCACCGCATTTGATGCACCCGTGATCTCGCAGCCCGATCGCCGTCCGCTGCGCCCCGGTGAACAGCCGTTTCTCCCGACCCACCTGTAACGGGGCGCCCTCGCCGTCGACGATCACCACCCGTGTCGTCCCGTCACACGACAACAGTTCGTGGGTGTTGCGGGTGACCGACCCCAGGAACCCGAGGGAGGCCAGATCCGGGGTGTCGGCGGGCACGCTGAGCACAATCCGCGTCCCCGACCCCACACCATGCGGATGCTCGGCGGCCAGGGCCCGCGCAGCGGCGTCGAGGATCAGTTCAAAGGCGTCGGCCCGTCGTTGTTCGGGTGATCGTGGCTCCCGCGATCCGTCCGGTTGGGGAGCGGGTGCGGAATGTGCATCGATGAGGGTGCGCAGTTTCTCGCCGACCGGGGCGTGCAGGTTGGCCGATAGCTGCGTCCGACCATCATCATCGGTACCCACGTTGAGTCGGTTCAACCGCCGATACTGCCCCGTCCGCGCAGTGCCGGTCGAGGCGGTCGTCGGTGAAGTCGGCGCGTCGGATCATCCGCGAGGCGACCGCGGGCGCGAAGCCCATCACCATCAACAACTCGCGGGTGGTGCGGCCGTGGGATGGTGCGACGCCGAGGCGGTCGCACTGTCCGACCCACTGCACACTGGTCATCAACGGCGTTCCGTAGCCGCGCCAGCACCGTCAGGGCGGCGTGGGCGTCGGGGCCGGTGATCTCGTCGGGAACGGCGAGATCGGCCAGGGTG
This sequence comes from Gordonia sp. (in: high G+C Gram-positive bacteria), assembly GCA_047605505.1. Classification (GTDB taxonomy): domain Bacteria; phylum Actinomycetota; class Actinomycetes; order Mycobacteriales; family Mycobacteriaceae; genus Gordonia. The sequence goes on from JASGFO010000005.1 coordinate 24,974, forward strand.
TTGAGGAGTTCCTCGACTCTGGTGGTGATCTCAGTATGGGTCATGCCACTATCATAGACGAAGTCTAGTTCGATATATGATAGGAGCCTGAGAGGTGCACATCGAATAGGTAACAAGTATTGCTGTTTGCTTCTTGGTTTGGCCAGGGGCGCGCGAGGTGAGCGGATCGGGATTCGGCTGCGAGGGCCGGCCAAACTGTCTGCTCCGGGCGTGATGTCCGCCGATCGTCGCGGGACTTCCTGCTGATCGCGTGGCCGGCGAGCCGTTCGGCGAGCGGGCGTATCGAGATCACGCCCCTGGCGCGAACGGGGTTCGGGCGAGGGGTGATTGCTGGGATGGGTGGGTATGGTGATCTCGATACGTCGCCTCGCCTATCGGCTCGTCGACTACTCGACCGGCGGAGGGGGCGCGTCGGTTGGTGGCTCGAGCCCGTTCGACCGGCGGGGGGATGTCTCGGTTGGTGGCTCGCACTCTTCGGTCGACGGCACCCCCAACACCGAACCTCAGCTCACCTCGTACCCCATCGGCAGCATCGTCGACTTGTGCTCGAGGAAGGCATCGAGGCCCTCGGGTCCGCATTCGCGGCCGATCCCGGAGTTCTTGTAGCCGCCGAACGGTGAGCCCGGGTCGATGGCGTAGAAGTTGATCCCGAAGGTGCCGGTGCGGATCTTGGTGGAGATCTCGATGCCGCGCGGCACGTCGGAGGTCCACACCGAGCCTGCGAGGCCGTAGTCGGAGTCGTTGGCGATCGCAATGGCCTCCTCGACGTCGTCGTAGGTGATAACCGACAGCACAGGCCCGAAGATCTCTTCCCGGGCGATGGTCATGTCGTTGGTGACGCCGGTGAAAATGGTTGGGGTGAGGAAGAATCCGGCGTCGAGCCCGTCCGGCCGGACACCTTCGAGGACCGGTGTGGCTCCAGCGTCCTTGCCTGCCTGGATGTAATCCTCGATGCGGGTGCGCTGGCGTTCGGAGATCACCGGCCCGAGCTGGGCCTCCGGATCGGTCGGCAGCCCGACCTTCATGGCCTTCGCGGCCTCGACCATGGCAGCCACGATCTCGTCGGCGCGGTTGCGTGGCACCAGGATTCGGGTCTGCGCCACGCACGCCTGGCCGGTGTTGAACAGGCCGAGGAACACCAGCATGCCGATGTTGGCGATGTCGACGTCGTCGAGCACGATCGCGGCCGACTTTCCGCCCAGCTCCAGCGAACAGCGTTTGAGGGATCGAGCGCATTCGGCGCCGATCAGCTTGCCTGCGGCGGTGGACCCGGTGAAGGTGATCTTGTCGACGTCGGGATGGGCGACGAGCGCCTGCCCGGTCTCGGTGGCGCCCGGGACCACCGAGATCACGCCCTCGGGAACGCCTGCCTCGGTGAGGATCTCGGCGATGACGTTTGCGGTACGCGGGGTCTCCGGGGCGGGTTTGAGAACGACGGAGCAGCCGGCGGCGAGCGCGCCGCCGAACTTGTTGCACACCAAGAACAATGGCACATTCCACGCGGTGATCGCGCCGACCACGCCGACCGGTTCGCGGGTGACGCGGGTGGTGCCGAACAAGCCGGACCGGTATTCCTCCCACGCGTGGTCGCGCGCGGCCGCGGCGTAGGAGCGCAGGACCCCGGTGCCCGGCAACTTCTGCAGCATGTCGATGGCCGACGGCGGTGCGCCCATCTCCGACGAGACGATCTCGGCGATGGCCTGCGCGCGTTCGTCGATGAGATCGGCGGCGCGCTCGAGGACCGCGGCACGCTCGGCGGGTGGCTTGTCCGCCCAGACACCGGACTCGAAGGCCGCCCGCGCGGTCGCCACGGCGACGTCGACGTCGGTGGCGTCGGCGAGCGGAACAGTCGCCACCTTCTCGCCGGTCGCGGGGGAGAACACTGCCAGGATCTCGGTGGAATGCGGATCGACCCAGGTGCCGCCGATGTACAGCCGGGTCTGATCGGAATCGGTGGCGCTGCCGGGACGGGTCTCGACGATGTCGGTCATGCGTGCTCCTGGGCGAGGTGTGCGATGTTTCACCACCCATACTAGAACACGTTCTAGAAAAGATCGGTCAGATGTCGAATCGAATCCGCGCGGTCAGGGTGTCGAGGGCGTCGTCGACGATGTGGATGCGGGCCGCGGTGTCGGCGGCGGCGAGCAGGGCCTGCCGATCGGCCTGGCCGATGGGCAGGCGGGCGATCCAGCCGAAGAGCCCCACGGCTGCGAGATCGTCGGCGTCGAAGGCAGGGACCGTGGTTCGGTCGGAAATGCCGCGGCGTGAGAGGGTTTCGTCGATGAGTTCGCGGATGCGGGTGCCGATCTCGATCAGCCGTGCGGTCTCGTCGGCGGTGGCCCGGGGTTCGGGCAGGCGCTGGATCCGGGCCTGCGGGTAGGGGTTGTCGGGAAGCCAGTCGACGACCTCGAAGCGCCAGGTTCCCGTTCCCGCGAGCAGTACCGACGCGCCCGGACCCGGGGTGTGGCGATCGATCTGCGCCCAGGTGCCGACGTCATGGCGCTGATCGCCGCCGCCGACCTCGTGGCCGCGGGCGATCAGCACGACGCCGAAACCCGGATGTTGCTGCGTCAGGCAGTCGTCGAGCAGTCGTCGGTAGCGGGGCTCGAAGATGCGCAGGGGGAGGCGTTCGCCGGGCAGCAGTGCGCTGCCGAGCGGGAACATCGGGGTGGGTGACGGCACGGGCGAAACGTGATGGCAGGGGGTGTTTACGAGGTGGGTTTGGCGTCGAGGACCACCTCGAACTCGAGCAGATCGGCACCACTGGCGACGGGCTTGGCGCGTTCGCCGGCGTGGGCTGCACGGGCGGGGCCGGCGGCCCAGGCCTGGAAGTCCTCGTCGGATTCCCAGTGGGTGACGACGAAGTAGCGGTCATCGCCGGCGACCGGGCGCAGCAGCTGGAAGCCGAGAAATCCCTGGGAGCCGTCGACGGAGTGGGCGCGGTGGGCGAATCGCTTCTCGAGCTCGGGTCCGGCGCCCTCGGGGACGTGGATGGCGTTGATCTTCACGACAGACATGCGTTCCAGCGTACGGGGCGAGCGCGGCGACGGGGGATGGCGCAGGGCGAGCGCGGCGACGGGACTTCTACCACGGTAGGCTGACCCGCTGTGACAAAGCCGGTGGCCGATGTGGGGCTCCTCGATCACGGTGGGCGGGGGTGTAGCGGCTTCGGCGAGGATCCTGGCCTGGGGCCGATCGTGCTTGTTCACGGTCTGATGGGGCGGGGGCGCACCTGGCGGCGGCAGGTGCCGTGGTTGCGCCGGCACGGGCGGGTCTTCACCTTTGATGCCGCCTTTCATACGGGTGCGAATGTCGGGGATGGCGCGGATGCGGATATCTCGACCGAGCGTTTTGTCGCCGATCTCGCCGAGGTCCTCACCTGGATCGATCTGGGTCCTGCGGTCCTGGTGGGGCATTCGATGGGGGCATTGCATTCGTGGTGTGTTGCCGCGGAATACCCCGAGTTGGTGTCGGCGCTTGTCGTCGAGGACATGTCACCGGATTTCCGGGGCCGTACCACCGGCGAGTGGACGCCCTGGTTCGCCTCGTGGCCGGAGCGTTTCGCGACGCTCGACGAGGCGGTTGCTCTGTTCGGTCCGGTTGCCGGCGGCTACTTCTATGACGCCTTCGACGACGGGTGCCTGCACGGGAGTCTGGCGACCTGGGCCGCGATTGCCGACGAGTGGGGCCGTCGCAACTTCTGGGGGCAGTGGCGGCGGGTGGGGGTTCCGGCGCTCGTGCTGGAAGCCGAGATGAGTGTGACCCCACCCAACCAGATGCGCACGATGGGCGCGGTCAACGAGCATGCCACGTACTTTCGGGTACCGGGCGCGGGCCACCTCATCCACGACGACGCCCCGGACCTCTACCGCGGTGCGGTAGAGGCCTTTCTCTCGGGGCTCGGTCCGGTAGGGTCGGTCGGTTAGGCCGGCGCCGGGGCTATCTGGCCGCCGGTGAGGCGTCGGTAGGCGTGTGCCAGGAACAGCTGCGCGACGGGCCACGACACGATGATGCCGAGGCCGCAGGCCAGCGATCCGACGAAGGTGAGGGCCGCGGTCACGATCCAGCTCAGAAGCGTGCTGGGCATCGAATCCTTGGCCAGGGTGAACGACGATTTGACGGCGTCCATCGGGGCGAGATCCCGGTCGACGGTGAACAGCACCGCGAACTGCAGCAGGAAGGCCGCGATCAGTCCGGGCAGATAGCAGAGCACGGTGGCGAGGCCGGTGAACAGGGCGACGAGCAGTGCCGTGACGATCACCTGGCCGGGATTCTTCGGGACGAGGAAGGTCGTCGTCTCGATCGGCTCGCCATTGGCCACCTTGATCGCGCCCGAGACCATGCCGGCCTGCAGGCAGAGGATGACGGCGTAAAAGACGAGGACGGCGAGGCTGCTGACAATGAGTCCGACGAAGTTGAATCCGGTCGGTATCTCATGGGTACCGTACTGGTCGTTCACGGTCTCGGTGCCGACGATCAGGCCGGACAACGCGAGAAAGTACACGAAGAAGAACACGACCTCGAGCACCAGGAGCACGACACCCGGCAGGATCATCGGGACCGGATTGGACTTGAACTGCGACCAGGCCCAGCCCACCGACTCGCCGACGCTGAACTCCCCGGAACCCTGGGGCGGGATGCCGGGCGCGGCTCCGTAGGCCGGCGGCGGTGTCTGCGCCGGCGGATTCGAGTCGCCGCCGTATCCCGGGGCCGGTTGGCCGTAGGCGGGCTGGCCGTATTCGGGCTGGGGTGCCCCGTAACCGGGCGGCGGTCCCGACGGCGGCCCGTAGCCCGATGTCTGCTGGCCGTAACCGGGTGGTTGTTGTCCGTACCCGGGTGGTTGCTGCCCATAACCGGGTGGTTGCTGCCCGTAGGCAGGTGGTTGCTGCCCGTATGAGGGCGGTTGTGGGCCCTTGGTGAATCCGGGAGGCGTTGAATCATCCGGCGGCTGCGTCATGCGGTGAACCTACCAACTCGCGCACGAATCGTGAATACCGTGAACAGGATACGGCCGAGCCGTCCCGGCGACCGTTCGGCGTCACTGATCCCCTTCCCCGGCAAGACAATAGCGGCCGTCGGCCCGAATCTCGACCAGACCGTCGGTCAGCAGCGAGTCCAAGGCGCGGGCGCGCTGGCCCACATCACGGGTCCACACTGCATCGAGCCGTGCGGGCTCGACGGGAACATCGCTGTCGCGCAATACATCCAGCAGGAGCCCACGCACCTGGCGGTCGGTTCCGGCGTAGGTCTGTGTGCGCCGCCTCGGCCCCACCGGCGCGGGCCGGCCCAACGCCAGCCAGCGACAGCCCGTCGCTGCGCTCGCCTGGGCCTGATTTCCCGTCGCTGCGCTCGCCTGGGCCAGGGGGCAGACCGCACACCGCGGATTGCGGGCCGTGCAGACCAGTGCGCCGAGCTCCATGAGGGCGGCCGAGAAGCGGGGCGCGGACGGCGAATACGTTCCGTCCGCGGCGCGTGGCAGCAATGCCTCGGCATCGGTGAGATCGCGGCGCGACGGAGTGCCCGGTTCGGCCCGTCCATGAACCGCGCGGGCGATCACCCGTCGCACATTGGTGTCGACGACGGGCACCGCCTGCCCGTAGGCGAAGCACGCGACGGCGCGGGCCGTGTAGTCGCCGATGCCGGGCAGGGTGAGCATCGTCTCGACGTCGTCGGGCACCCGATCGTCGTGGTCGGTTGCCAGGATGCCGGCACACTCGTGCAGTCGCAGCGCGCGTCGGGGATAGCCGAGTTTGCCCCAGGCGCGCACCACCTCGGCCGGTGTCTGGGCTGCCAGCGCCGACGGGACCGGCCAGCGGCGCATCCACTCCTGCCACGGACCGATGACCCGCGACACCGGCGTCTGCTGCAGCATGATCTCGCTGACCAGGATCTGCCACGCGGGTAGACCCGGTGTGCGCCAAGGCAAATCCCGGATGTTGCGGTCGAACCAGCCGAGCAGCATGGCCGGTGGCACACTAGTCCGCATGATCGGATTGACCCCGCGTCGCGCATGGCAGGTCCTGCTTGAGGGCAATAGGCGTTTTGTCGCCGGTGAATCGCAGCATCCCAGCCAGGGTATCGAGGACCGGGAACGCCTCGCCGGCGGGCAGCACCCGCACGTCGTCGTGTTCGGGTGCGCGGATTCGCGGCTCGCGGCGGAGATCATCTTCGATCAGGGGCTCGGCGACATGTTCGTGGTGCGCACCGCCGGGCACGTGCTCGATTCGGCGGTCCTCGGCTCCCTCGAGTACGCCGTCGAGATCCTCGAGGTGCCGCTGATCGTCCTCCTCGGCCACGACAGTTGTGGGGCGGTCAAGGCCACCCTTGAGGCCCTCGATGATCTGCAGATCCCGGGCGGCTACATCCGCGACGTCGTCGAACGCGTGACGCCGAGCATCCTGGCCGGCCGCAGCGAAGGGCTCACCCGGGTCGATGAGTTCGAGGCCCGGCACGTCGTCGAGACCGGCCGCCTGCTCATGCAGCGCAGCCGCACCATCGCCGACCGGGTGGCCGCGGGCAAACTCGCGATCGTCGGCCTGACCTACGCGCTGAGCGAAGGTGCGGTGCAGTTGCAGGGCGTGTACGGCGACATCGGCAACGAGCGGACGCTGCGGGGGGCCTGAGCCCGGCGGGCGACGATGCCCGTTCTTCGCCGACGACCGCAGGCGCGGGTGTTCGAAAGTCCGGAACACCCGCGCCTGACTTTGTGTCGCCGCGCACACGGCATGCATCCCACCCGCCGACCGTCTCGGCTGACACCGACCTGCACCCGGCGGTGTTCGGTGCGGTCGCGGTGGCGGTGTTCGCGATCGTCGTCGGCAATCCGGTGGCTTGTGTGCTGGCCGGCCCGTCCCCGGCCGGTTTCCTGCCAGGGGACTGGTCTGGGGGGCGCGCCGGGATCAGAGCGGATGGTTCTCCAGCAGGCGGCGGCCGATGATCATCCGCTGGATGTCGGCGGTGCCCTCGCCGATCAGGAGCATCGGCGCCTCCCGGTAAAGGCGTTCGATCTCGTATTCCTTGGCGAAGCCGTAGCCGCCGTGGATGCGGAAGGCGTCTTCGACGACGTCGCGGCAGTACTCCGAGGCGAGGTACTTGGCCATCCCGGCCTCGAGGTCGTTGCGTTGGCCTGCGTCCTTGACGCGGGCGGCGCGCACGACCATCTGATGGGCGGCCTCGACCTTGGTGCCCATCTCGGCGATCCGGAACAGCACGGCCTGATGCTGGGCGATCGGTTTGCCGAAGGTCTCGCGCTGCTGGGCGTAGGCGGTGCCGAGCTCGAAGGCACGGTTGGCGACGCCGACGGCGCGGGCGGCGACGTTCACGCGGCCGACCTCGACGCCGTCCATCATCTGGTAGAAGCCGCGGCCGGGGGTGCCGCCCAGGATCTCGGCGGCGTCGATGCGGTAGCCGTCGAAGAGGAGCTCGGTGGTGTCGACACCCTTGTAGCCCATCTTGTCGATCTTTCCGGGAATGCTCAGGCCGGGGGCGACCTCGCCGAAGCCGGGGGTCTTCTCGATCAGGAAGGTGGTCAGGTTCTGGTGCGGGCGGTCCTTGCCCTCGGGGGTGCGGACCAGGACCGCGACGAGGCTGGAGCTGCCGCCGTTGGTGAGCCACATCTTCTGCCCGTTGATCGTGTAGCCGCCCTCGCCGTCGGGGGTCGCGGAGGTCTTGATGGCGGCGACGTCAGAGCCGAGGCCGGGCTCGGACATCGAGAACGCGCCGGTCAGCTCGCCGGCCGCGAGTCGGGGCAGGTACTTCGCCTTCTGTTCGGCGGTGCCGTGCCGGGCCAGCAGGTAGGCGACGATGAAGTGCGTGTTGATGATCCCCGACACGCTCATCCAGCCGCGTGAGATCTCCTCGACCACCAGTGCATAGGTCAGCAGGGATTCACCGAGCCCGCCGTACTCCTCGTCGATGGTGAGGCCGAAGATGCCCAGCTCCTTCATCGCCGTGACGATCGCGGTGGGGTACTCGTCGCGATGCTCGAGTTCGGTGGCGACGGGCAGGATCTGCTCGTCGACGAATGCCCGCACCGTCGCGAGGATGTCGCGCTGGACATCGGTGAGTGATTCGGTGGCGCACAGTCTGGTCATCGGTGGGTCGTCCTCGGGGCTCGCGGGAGGGGGTGGGGGTCGGTGCGCTCGGCACAGGCCATCGTGTCCTCCGCAAAATAATCTGCATCCTCATCCGGAACCACTGCTCGCGCACCCTTCGTGTTCCTGCGCACGTTCCAAAGCAAATCCTTGCGACACGCCGCCGACGGTCGGCGGAGTGCTCTGCCGTGGCCGTTAGCGTGGGGACGTGATCGAACCCAACGGCCCGCTGCCACCCGAGATCTACTGGCGCCGACGCATCGTCGCCGGGCTGGCGTTGGCTGCCATCCTGGCCCTGGTGGTCGCGTTGATCGTCTGGACCCAGACCGGTGGCGACGACGCCCGCAATGCGTCGGCGACCGGTTCACCGTCCTCGTCGTCGGCCGCCCCACCGTCGACGGCCACCACGCCGCCCTCGGTGGATCCGTCGCAGGCACCGTCGGGAGGGGGTACCGGTGATGGCGGCACCGCCGGGGGCGGCACCGGTGACAGCGCCGGCGCGGGGGCGTCCGCGAGTGCGCCGGCATCGACCGGGTCCGGTGCCGCGGCCGCGCTGACACCGACGCCTGCGGCCGGTGAGGTCCCCCTGTGCACCGACTCCTCGATCGCCGTCGTGCTCTACACCGACAAGCCCACCTACACCGTCGGCAATCATCCGGTGTTCACCCTGGTCATCACCAATGCGGGGCTGAGCCCCTGCCTGCGTGACGTCGGCACGGCCGCGCAGAACGTGATCATCCGTACCCTCGACGGCACCCGGACACTGTGGTCGGCCCAGGACTGCCTGCGGTCGGAGGCCCCCAACAATCAGATCCTGCAGCCCAAGCAACAGATCACCGACACCATCCGATGGTCGGGCACCACGAGCAGCCCCGGCTGCAATCGGCCGCGCACGGTCGTCGGCGCGGGACAGTATCAGGCGACCGCGAAACTCGGCGAGAAGGAATCGGCACCGATCACCTTCAACGTGGTGGCGCCGGCGCAGTAGTTGCTGGGCTGCGGGGCGGGGAGGTCTACTCGTAACGCTCGATACTGGACTCGGCCAGCCGGGACAGCCCTTCCCGGATGTGCCGTGCCCAGATGCTGCCGATGCCTTCGACGGCCTGCAGATCGGCGGCCGAGCTCGCCAGCAGCGCCTGTAAGGTGGAGAAGCTGCGCACGAGGCGGTCGATGTGGGCGAACTGCAGCCGCGAGATCCGTGCCAGCATGCGATAACCGCGCGGGCTCATCGCGGTGTCCTGGGCCTCGATGGTCGTCGGGTACCCGAACGCGCCGGCCAGCAACGTGAGGTCGAGGAGGTCGGTGTCGGAGAGCTCCTCGATTTTCTCCAGGGTGCCCCGGACCTCCTCGGTGGTGGCCGGTTCGGGACTCGAATAGTAGTCCCGGACGAGCAGTTCACGGATGGTGTCGTTCTCGGCGACGAGCTCCTCGAGCTGCAGGCTCACCTGACGCCCGTTGACGCCGAGCTCGAGGACGTATTCCTCGATCTCCATCCCCACGCGGCGCACCATCTCCATGCGTTGCGCCGTCGACATCGCGTCGCGGAGCAGAACGTAGTCCTCGATCTCGGCGCGCCCGAGCGCGGCGATCACCTCATCGAGGCGGACCTTGTAGCGTTCCAGGGTCGACATCGCGACGTTGGCGCGGGACAGGATCGGATCGGGGCTCTCGACCACGCGGCGGACCCCGTCGACGTAGACGCTCACGATCGACATCGACGCGCTCACCGAGATCACCGGATGACCGGTTTGGATGGCGGTGCGCTCGGCCGACCGATGCCGTGTCCCGGACTCCTCGGTGGGGATCGCGGGATCGGGCACGAGCTGCACGTTTGCCCGCACGATCCGCTTGCCGTCGGTGGAGAGCACCACCGCACCGTCCATCTTGGCGAGTTCCCGCAGCCGGGTGGGCGCGAACTCCACATCGAGGTGGAAGCCGCCGTCGCAGATGCGTTCGACGTCGGAGTCGTACCCGAACACGATGAGCGCACCGGTACCGCCACGGAGAATGCGTTCGAGGCCGTCCCGCAACCCGGTTCCGGGAGCGACCCGCGCCAGTGTCGCCATGAGCAAATCCGACGTCGACCCGTCGCCCATCCCAGTACCCCCCGTGTCATGCCGACCGACCTTCGCATCAGGGTACTGGGATGCCCGTCACGCGCATGACGCACCGCCCGCCGGATCTCAGAACGGCGCGTCGACGACGGTCAGCACCGCACGGAAGGCGGCGTCGGTGGCCTCGGCGAGCGTGTGTACCCGGGTCACCTTGATGCCCGGGGGGATCGCGTCGTCGGTGTGCGCGGGAATCAGCACGTGCCGGAATCCGAGCCGCCTGGCCTCGGCCACCCGGCGGCCGACCGCCGGCACCCGCCGCACCTCGCCGGTCAGGCCGACCTCGCCGACGACGACCGTCGAGCGGGGGATCGCGGTCTCCCGCATCGCCGCCACCACGGCGAGTGCCATGGCCAGGTCGGCGGCCGGTTCGGTGACCCGCATACCGCCGACGGTCGCGAGATAGACCTCGAGTTTCGCCAACTGCTCGAGCTTCATCCTGCTTTGCAGTACTGCAAGGATCATCGCCGCCCGGGGGGAATCCAGCCCGGACACCGCGCGGCGCGGCGTGGCCATCGACGAGGTCGCGGTGAGCGCCTGAATCTCCCCGGCCAGTGCCCGTTTGCCGTCCATCGCAATCAGTGTGGCGGAGCCGGTCACATCCGAGTCATGGTGGTGCACAAAGATTCCCGACGGATCGGTGACCTGGTGGATGCCATCGGAGCGTTGCTCGAAACAGCCCACCTCGTCGGCCGCGCCGAACCGGTTCTTGATGCCGCGCACCATCCGCAACGAGGAATGGCGGTCCCCCTCGAAGGAGAGCACGACGTCGACGAGATGTTCCAGTGAGCGCGGGCCGGCGACCGCGCCGTCCTTGGTGACGTGGCCGACGAGGATCACCGCGATCCCACGGTTCTTGGCCAGCGATACCAGCGCGGTGGTGACTGCCCGGATCTGGGTGACCCCGCCGGTCACGCCGTCGGCCCCGGCGGCCACCACGGTCTGTACCGAGTCGACGATCATCAGGGTCGGGTGCACGGCGTCGACGTGTCCGAGGATCGTGGCGAGATCGGATTCGGCGGCGAGGTAGATGTTCTCGTGCACGGCATCGGTGCGTTCGGCACGCATCCGCACCTGGCCCGCGGATTCCTCACCGGTGATGTAGAGCGCACGTTGCCCGCTCGCCGCCCAGTGCTTGACCGCCTCGAGTAGCAGTGTCGACTTGCCGACGCCGGGTTCGCCGGCCAACAGGATCACCGATCCGGGGACCACGCCGCGCCCCAGAACACGGTCGAGCTCGCCGATGCCGGTGGGGATCGCCGACGACGCCGCGGCGTCGACCTCGGTGATCGGGCGGGCCGGGCTGCTCGGGGTGACCGTCGGGGCGGCGCCGGACGACGCGGGAAGTGCACTGAGCTCGTCGACACTGCCCCACGCGCGGCAGTCGGGGCAGCGACCGACCCACTTGGGGACCTGGTGCCCGCACTCACGGCATCGGTATGTCGACTTCGGTTTTGCCACGCGGCCAGGGTATCGGGGACCTCCGACACCAGAGGTCCGGGCCGGATCGTGGGCCGCGCGTGACCGAGTGGCCGGGCATGACTGGTGGCGGGGCATGACTGGGTGTTGGGGCGGTATCGCACATAGACTCCCTGCGGAATCACCGGATACTGGGGAGTAGTCACGTGCAAGATGTCGTCCACGCGATCGTGCGTTCGAGGTGGGCGCGGGGTGCGATCGTGGTGGCGTTCCTGGTCAGTGCCGGTCTCGCGGTCACCTGGCAGGCCGGTGGTTGGCCACCTTACCGGGTGGATTTCGACGTGTACCGGCTCGGTGGTGAGGTCGTGCGCAGCGGTGGCGCACTCTACGACGAGTACTTCGTCCTGCATGACCACTCACGTCTGCCGTTCACCTATCCGCCGTTGGCGGCGGTCCTGTTCGCGGTGTTTGCCGCGATGCCGATGTGGGTGGGCTCGTTGCTCATCACGATCGCGTCGATCACCGGGCTCCTGGTCATCACGCGGTTGGTGCTGGGGCGCGTGGTCGACGCGGATCGGGTGACGCTGTGGTGGGGTGCGCTCGCCGCGACGACCGGGGCCCTGTGGGTCCAACCCGTCTGGGCAACCCTCGACTACGGGCAGGTCAACATCATCTTGCTGGCGCTCGTCGTCGTCGACGGTATCGCCGGGCGCGGGCACCGCGGGCAGGGTGTGCTGACCGGGTTGGCGGTGGCGGTCAAGCTGACCCCGGCGGTCTTCCTGCTCTACTACCTGTTGCGCGGCCAGTGGCGGGCCGCGGGCATGGTCGTCGCCTCGGCGCTCGCGTTCACCGGGCTTGGCTGGGTGCTGGCCCCTGGGGATTCTCTCCGCTACTGGACCGCTGTGCTCTACGATCCCGCCCGGATCGGTCTGCCGATGTTTGCCCGCAACCAGTCCGTGCGTGGTGAGCTGCTGCGGCTGCACCTGGATTCGCAAGTGCTGTGGCTGGTGGTCGCGGGGGTCGTCACGCTGCTCATCGCGTGGGTGGGGTGGCGGCTGCTGGCCGTCGGTGCCGACACCGCGGCGCTGATCGTGATCGCCTTTGTCGCCCTGTATGCCTCACCGGTGTCGTGGGATCACCACTGGGTTGCCGTGGTGCCGCTGCTTGTGTTGATGATCGTGTGGGCCGGCCGGGGGGTCGGCTGGCGGCTCTGGTGCTCGCTGGTGGTGGCCGGTCTCACGATCCTCGTGCTGGTCCCGCAGGTCCGGGTGCCCAATCGGGCGAAGATCGAGCTGACCTGGGTTTGGTGGCAGCACATCGTGGGCAACGCGTACCTGTGGTGGGGGCTGGTTGCGATGGTCGCGATCGGGGTGATGGCGCCGCGTCTGCCCGCCGACGTTGTACCGACCGAGCCCCTGCCCGACGGAACCGATACCGGATCGTTGCCGGAGGCCGACGACGACGCGGTGGGCGCGCCGGCCTGAGGTGGTTTCGCTGGTCGGGGGGCTGCGGGTTGGGTAGGGCAGGCTTTCCCGCTGGGTCGAGTAGGGCCGAGATCGAGGCCACTTCCCGTCAGCTGCGTGGTCTCGATACGCCCTCCGCTGGCGCTCCGGGCTACTCGACCAGCGGAAGGATCGCTCTCGACCAGCAGGAACCGTGTTTGCGCCGCGCCGCGATGCAGGGAGCGGAGCGCGGGAGCGTAGCGACCAAGTGGAGTGAGTGAAGAGCGGTGCTCGAAGGCGCAAACACCGCGTCGCCGGAGGCGGCGCCGACAAGCACTGCGCAAACACCGCGCAGGCGGAGTCCGCGCAGACAAGCACGTGTTTGCGCCGCGCCGCGATGCAGGAGGAGGGGCGCACATGCCCCACCGGCCGCGAACATTCGCGTCAGAGGTGCGAGGGCAGGTGCGCACCGACGACGAAGAGCGGTGCTCAGAGGCGCAGACACACGCGCAGGCGGAGCCTGCGCAGAAACTTCAGTGTTCTTCTTCGGCGACCCCGCGCTCGACGTCGCGGCGTTCGGTGAGCAGTCCCGCGTCGACGGCGGCCTCGGCCTCGATGGTGCCTGCGGTGGTCCAGCTGCTCGAGCCGGGCTCCTTGACCTGGAAGTAGAAGGTCAGGGGGGTGGTCAGGCCCGCGGCGACGGAGGTTCCGGTGTTCTTGAGTTTCACCGTCAGGCTGTTGCTGCTCGCCGCGGCGGAGCTCGGTGCGGCGGATTCGGAGGACGAGGAGCTCGCCGAACTGCTCGTGGACGTCCCGGAGCTCGGCATCACCTCGGAGTTCGGCGGGGTGCCCGCGAGCACCGACGAGTTCGGCGCGATGGTGGGCGGGGCGGAGATGTCGACGTCCGACGAGGCGGGGCCGGTGATGCGGGTCAGTTTGTAGGTTTTCGTGGGGTCGCTGTTGACGACGGTGAAGGTGACCTCGAACGGTCCGCCCTCACCGAAGACGCTGTCGGCCTCGGCGGCCGGGTAGATGACCGCGAGATTGCGGAGTTCCACCTTGCCCCACGACGCGGTGGCGTTGCCGCCGTTGACGGCGGGAAGCTGGTTGGCGGTTTGCGAGATCTGACCGGCACCACACCCGGTGGTCCCCAGTGCGACCGCGACACCGATCGCTGCGATGGCGGTGGCCGAGGCCAGCCGTCGTGCGGTCGTCGGTCGCCGAAGTCGTGTTGGCACGGACACCCGTTCCTCCCAGGTTGTCGAACGCGAAATCGCGGGGTACGCGGGACCCTGCACTACGCAGCGTAGTGGGCGGGGGGCACAAAATCCCGGCGGGGTGCCAGATTCGTGTCGAGGTGGATGATCCGGCGGTCGGCGTCGGGTGCCCGCGGGGGGTTGGGCGGGGCCGGCGCGGCGGGGTGCTTGCGCAACGCGGCCGGCCCTGCTATGGCGTGGGTCACGACCTGCCACGATACCCGGGTGGTTCCGCTTCCAGGGCCCTGACCTGCGGTGTTGTCTGTGCCCGTGGGGCGGCCGTGTTAGACTGGCCATACTCGAAAGGGGCACGGAACATTGAATTTCAAAGTTGGCGACACCGTTGTCTATCCCCACCACGGTGCTGCTCGGGTCGACGACATCGTCACCCGGACCATCAAGGGTGAGCAAGTCGAATACCTAGTTCTCAAAGTCGCGGACGGCGACATGACCGTCCAGATTCCTTCCTCGAAGCTCGACTACGTCGGCGTCCGTGACGTTGTCGGCGAGGAGGGACTCGACCAGGTCTTCCAGGTTCTGCGCGCTCCGCACACCGAGGAGCCCACCAACTGGGCCCGTCGATTCAAGGCGAACCAGGAGAAGCTGATCTCCGGTGACATCATCAAGGTTGCCGAGATCGTGCGTGATCTCTGGCGGCGTGAGCAGGATCGCGGTCTGTCGGCCGGCGAGAAGCGCATGCTGACCCGCGCGCGTCGTGTCCTGGTCGACGAGTTGTCCCTGGCCCAGAACACCGACGACGAGAAGGCCTCCAGCATCCTCGACGAGGTGCTGGCCGCCGCCTCGTGACGGCCGGTTCCCGACCGGCCCGTCACCCGTGACGTATTCAACGCAGACATCGGTATCCGATGTCTGCGTTGTCGTCCCGGCCGCCGGATCCGGGGTCCGGCTCGGGGAACCGGTTCCCAAGGCGTTCGTCGCTCTTGATGACCGCACGATCGTCGAGCACTGTGTCGACACGGTCCGCGCGCTCGGGGTCATGGTGGTGGTCGTGGTGCCGGCTGATCTGGTGGACCGGGCGCGGGGGAGCCTGCCTGCCGACGTCGCCGTCGTCGCCGGTGGCGCGCATCGGTCCGACTCGGTGCGCGCGGGTCTCGCGGCCGCGGGGGATGCCGAGATCGTGCTGGTCCATGACGCGGCGCGTCCGCTGACTCCGCCGACCGTCTTTCACCGGGTGATCGATGCCGTCCGGGCCGGACATGCCGCGGTGGTCCCGGGGGTGCCCGTCGCCGACACGCTCAAGGAGGTCGACGCCGACGCGGCCGTGACGCGGACCGTCGACCGGGAGGCGCTGCGGGCGGTGCAGACCCCGCAGGGATTCGCTGCCGCAGCCCTCGCCCGCGCCCACGCCGACGATGCGGGGGTGGCCACCGACGACGCCGGGCTCGCCGAACGTGCCGGGATCGCCGTGCACGTCGTACCCGGTGACGCGCTCGCCTTCAAGATCACCACGCCCTGGGATCTGCGTATCGCGCGTACCGTGCTTGCCGAAGGAGTTCACCGGTGAGAGTGGGGATCGGCACCGACGCCCACCGCGTCGCGGCGGGCGAGCCCTGCTGGATGGTCGGGCTGTTCTTTCCCGACGAGGCGGGCTGCGAGGGGCATTCGGACGGCGACGTCGGCGCGCATGCGCTCTGTGATGCGGTGCTCTCCGCGGCCGGGCTCGGCGATGTCGGTTCGGTCTTCGGGACCGGCCGGCCCGAATGGGAGGGGGTGTCCGGCGTCGCGATGCTCGAGCATGTGGCCGCCCTGGTGGCCGACGCCGGTCTGCGGGTGGTCAACGGTGCGGTGCAGGTGATCGGCAACCGGCCCAAGATCGGCCCACGGCGGGTCTTGGCCCAGGAGGTGCTCTCGGCGGCGCTGGGCGCACCGGTGTCGGTGTCGGCGACCACCACCGATGGCCTGGGCATGACCGGACGTGGGGAGGGGGTCGCGGCGATGGCCACCGCGCTCGTCGCCGAACCGCTCGTCGCCGACGGGTAGGCGATCCCCATGGTTGTCGACCGGTAGAATCGCCCGTCGTGACGCTACGCCTGTATGACACCGCGACCCGGGGGCTCCGGGACTTTGTCCCGCTCCATGACGGACAGGTCTCGATCTACCTGTGTGGTGCCACCGTGCAGGGCGTCCCGCACATCGGTCATGTGCGCAGCGGCATCGCCTTCGACATCCTGCGTCGCTGGCTGATCCACCATGGTCACGACGTGTTGTTCGTCCGCAACGTCACCGACATCGACGACAAGATCCTCGGCAAGGCCAACGCAGCCGGGCGTCCCTGGTGGGAGTGGGCCGCCACCCATGAACGCGAGTTCACCCGCGCCTACGATGCGCTCGGGGTTTTGCCGCCGTCGGGCGAGCCCCGCGCGACCGGCTTCGTCACGCAGATGGTCACGTATATGGAGCGGCTGATCGACCGCGGGCACGCCTACGCCGCCGACGGCAACGTCTACTTCGACGTGCTGAGCCTGCCCGGCTACGGTGCGCTGTCCGGGCACAAGCCCGACGATGTCCACCAGGGGGAGAGTGTGGGCACCGGAAAGCGGGATTCGCGGGATTTCACCCTGTGGAAGGCGGCCAAACCGGGGGAGCCGTCGTGGCCCACGCCCTGGGGCGAGGGGCGGCCCGGCTGGCATCTCGAATGCTCGGCCATGGCCACCTCCATGCTCGGTGCGGAATTCGACATCCATTGTGGTGGAATGGATCTCATTTTCCCGCATCATGAGAACGAGATCGCTCAGGCGCACGGCGCCGGCGACGGCTTCGCCCGGTACTGGCTGCACAACGGCTGGGTCACCATGGGCGGGGAGAAGATGAGCAAGTCGCTCGGCAACGTGGTGTCGATCCCGACGATGCTCGCGCGGATGCGGCCGGTGGAGTTGCGTTACTACCTGGGATCGGCGCACTACCGATCGATGCTCGAGTACTCCGACGGCGCGCTCACCGAGGCGGCGGCGGGCTATCGGCGGGTGGAGTCCTTTGTGCACCGGGTCGTCGCACGCATCGGCGCGGTGCCGATCGGTGCGGTCGCCGACGGATTCGCCGCCGCCCTCGACGACGATCTGGGCGTGCCGGCAGCACTCGCGGAGGTCCACAACACCGTGCGGGTCGGCAATACCGCGCTGGAGTCGGGCGACGGCGCCGCGGCCCTGGCTGCGGCCTCGTCGGTCCGGGCGATGATGGGCATTCTCGGTGCCGATCCGTGTGATCCGCGCTGGGAGCCGGGATCGGCGGGCGATGATGCCGCGACGTCGGCGCTTGAGGTGCTGGTGCGCGCGGAATTGGAGCGGCGCTCCGCGGCGCGGGCGGCGCAGGACTGGGTGACCGCCGACGCGGTGCGGGACCGGCTGTCGGAGGCCGGTATCGAGGTGACTGACACCCCGGATGGGGCGCAGTGGAGCTTGAAAGGCCGGGAGTGATGGCAGGGAACTCCAAACGTCGGGGTGCGGTCCGCAAAGAGGGCACCAAGAAGGGGCAGGTCGTCGGATCCGGCGGCCAACGTCGCCGTGGCCTGGAAGGGCGCGGGGCCACCCCCAAGGCGGTCGACCGGCCCTACCATCCGGCGCACAAGCGAGCCCGGGCCGCCGCGAAATCCGTTGCCGGCCGGGGTAAGCCGCGCGCCAAGGAGAACGGTCCGGAGTATGTGCTCGGCCGCAACCCCGTTGTCGAATGCCTGCGTGCCGAGGTGCCTGCCACGGCGCTGTACGTGGTCACCGGCTTGGCCCCCGACGACCGCGTCGCCGAGGCCGTCCAGGTGGCCGCCGACCGCGGGATCGCGATCCTGGAGGTCGGCAAGGGCGAGCTGGACCGGCTCTCGGTCAACGGCCTGCACCAGGGCATCGCACTCCAGGTGCCCGAGTACCGATACGCCCATCCCGACGATCTGCTGCAGGCCGCGATCGACAGCGGTGATCCGCCGCTGCTCGTGGCCCTCGACAACATCACCGACCCCCGCAACCTGGGTGCGGTGATCCGGTCGGTGGCGGCCTTCGGCGGTCACGGCGTGTTGATCCCGCAACGGCGCAGTGCCGGCGTGACTGCCGTCGCGTGGCGGACCAGTGCCGGCGCCGCGGCCCGCCTGCCCGTCGCGCAGGCGCCGAATCTCACTCGCACGCTCAAGGACTGGGCCGCGAGCGGGGCGCAGCTCGTCGGCCTCGACGCCGGCGGCGACGTCACGCTCGACGACTACGACGGCACCGGACCGACGGTCATCGTCGTCGGCTCGGAGGGCAAGGGCCTGTCCCGGCTGGTTCGCGAGACCTGCGATTCGATTCTGTCGATCCCGATGGCCGGGGACGTCGAGAGCCTCAACGCCTCGGTTGCCGCGGGTGTGGTGCTCGCCGAGTTCGCGCGGCAGCGGCGCAGCGGATAGGGGCTTCCCGGGACGTGAGCACGGCCCCCTCAGCCGACCCGCACGTCGATTCCGGCCGCCGCCAAGGCTTCTCGCACCTGCCGGGCATGGGTGAGGGCGCCGGGGGTGTCGCCGTGCAGGCACACCGACTCGGCGTCGACGTCGATCACCGAGCCGTCGACCGCGAGCACCGACCGTTCGGTCGCGAGCCGCACCACCCGCGCCGCGATCGCGGCGCTGTCGGTGAGGACGGCACCGGTCTCGGTACGTGGCACGAGGGTGCCGGCCGGGGTGTAGGCACGGTCGGCGAAGGCCTCGGCGATCACCGGCAGCCCGGCGTCGCGGGCGCGCCGCAGCACCGGGGAGCCGGCCAGGCCCATCAGCGGCAGCCCACCGCCGTGCGCGCGCAGCGCCGCGATCACCGCATCGGCCTGACGCTCGTGATGGACAATCGAGTTATACAGCGCCCCATGGGGTTTGACGTAGGAGACGGTCCCTCCGACGGAGCCCGCGAGCGCGTCGAGCGCCCCGATCTGGTAGAGTACGTCGGCGGTCAGCTCGGCCGGGGCGATGTCCATGAACCGGCGGCCGAATCCGGACCGATCGGGATAGGAGACCTGCGCGCCGATCCGCACCCCGGCGGCCACCGCCGCCCGGCACGTCGTCAGCAGTTCGGCCGGTGTGCCGGCGTGGAAGCCGCACGCCACGTTCGCGCTGGTGACGATCTCGAGCATGGCCGCATCGTCGCCGATCCCCTCACCGAGGTCGGCGTTGAGATCGAGGGTCAGGTCGGCAGGTCTTCCGGACACCCCCGCATTGTAGATTCGGGGGCATGGCCCTCATCGACACCTTGGTCGCGACCGCCGACGGCACCGTCGCCGGCCGGCGTGGCGTCCGCACCCGCCGCGGCACCATCGGCTGGTACGGCATCCCGTTTGCGGCACCGCCGGTCGACGGCAGGCGGTTCGCCGCGCCCCAGCCGGTCCAGCCGTGGCGGGGCGTGCGCCCGGCCACCCGATTCGGGTTCGCCGCGATCCAGGACAAGCTGCTCACCGCCACCGGTCCGGGGCGCTTCCAGCCGGTCTCCGAGGACTGCCTGACCCTCAACGTCTTCTCGCCCGACGAGGAGTCCGCGCAACCGCGGCCGGTGATGGTGTTCATCCACGGCGGTGCCTACCTGCTGGGCACCACCGCGACGCCGCTCTATGACGGCACCCGCCTGGCCCGGGCACAGAATGTGGTCGTGGTGACCGTGCAGTACCGGTTCGGTCCGTTCGGGATGCTCGATTTCAGCGCCTACTCGACCCCGGACCGGCAGTTCGACGAGAACCCCGGTCTCGCCGATCACCTCGCCGCCCTGCGCTGGGTGCAGCGCAATATCGCCGAGTTCGGTGGCGACCCCGACAACGTCACGGTGTTCGGGGAGAGCGCGGGCGGATCGTCGGTGGTGTCGCTGCTCGCGACCCCGTCGGCGCAGGGGCTGTTCCGGCGGGCGATCGCCGAGAGCCCGGCCGCGGACCTGGTGATCGCCAAGGAGACCGCCGCGATCTACGCCGACGAGTTCCTGCGTATCCTGGCCGATCCGGCCCGCCGCACCACCGATCCGGCGCGCGGCGAGCCCATCCCGGCGACCGAGGCCCAGCGACTGCTCGCCGGTGCCACCGCGGCCGAGCTCCACCAGGCGGGCCGTCGCCTGATGCGGTTCGCCGCGAAGTCGGGGCTCCGTGAGCCGCTGCCGTTCGCACCCGTCTCCGGCAGCGAACTGCTGCCGCAGACCCCGATCGAGGCGGCCCGCGCCGGCCGCACCCTCCCCGTGCCGCTGATCATCGGGACCAACCGCGACGAGGGCCTGCTCTTCACGAAGATCAAGCGAGTCCTGTCGTTGCCGACCGCCGAACGCATCCTGCTGCAGGTCCAGGACGCCGCGGTGCGCGACGAGGTGCTGGGCCTGTACGCGGGCGGTGACGCCGAGTTGGTCCGGCTCGACGGCGACAGCATCTTCTGGGCGCCGGTCATCAGTTTCGCCGACGCCCATCGCAAGGTGGCCCCGACCTACGTCTACCGCTACGACTTCGCCTCCCGCGCGCTCCGTGGATCGGGTCTCGGGGCCACCCACGGCACCGAGCTGTTCGCGGTGTTCGACGGCTACCGCATGCCGGTCTTCACCCCGTTGGCGGCCGGGGACTGGCGGGCGACGCGCCGGGTCACCCGGGCCGTCCAGTCGCGGTGGGGTGCGTTCGCCCGCACGGGTGTCCCCGGCGGACTGCCCGATGTCCCGGGCGGCTGGCCCGCCTACGAGGATCCGACGCGGGCGGTGCTGGTGATCGACCGACGCTGCCGCGTCGAGGCCGACCCGGACACCGATCGGCGACTGGCCTGGGAACGGGGACGCGCCGCGGCCTTCGCCGGCAGCCGGGAGGACTGACCGGTGCGCCGCCGGTGGGCCGCGGTGGCCGTCCGGTCGGGTGCCGCTGGGGTGTGTGTCGCAGTACTGTGTGCCGCCCTGGCCGGCTGCGCCGCCGACGGGCCCGCGCCGCGCACCTCGGCACGCGCGTCGACGACGCTGTCGGTGCCGAGCGCAGAGACCACGTACGCCCCCGTCCCGATCACCGACACCGTGCATCTGCCGCCCTACGTCGACCATGTCGAGTGGGTCCAGACCGCGGTGGGCCCGAGCCTGCAGATCTCCCCGACGCCCAACGGGCGGCAGACCGGATCCACCGACGGCGCCGACGTCGCTTGGCGTGAGGTGCTGGCGCTGGCGCCGACCGCCGCGACCCCGGGGATGCGGGCGCAGTTCGATTGCCACTGGAATTTCGCCCGCGTCGTCGCGCCGGACAAGCCGAGCTGGAACCTCGAGCCTTCGCGCCCCGTCGTCGACGACCAGCAGATGATCGCGACCCGCTGCAATCCGGGTTTTGCCGAGGAGTAGCGCGGTCACCGCCCGCGCGGGCCAACCCAGCGGCAGATCACGTAGATCAGGAACGAGATCGTGGTCACGAACACCGAGACCGGGAGTTTCGGGGCCAGCGACAGCAGCAACCCGCCCAGCGCCGCGACCTCGGCGAACACCACCGACCACACGGCGACGACGGTCGGATTGGCCGACAGCCGCGCGGCCGCGGCACCCGGGGTGATCATCAGGCTCATCACCAGCAGCGCGCCGATGATCTGCACACCCTGCGCGGCCGCGAGCCCGACGAGGATCGCGAAGATCACCGACAGCGTGCGCATCGGCACTCCGTTGGCGGCGGCCACGCGCGGATCGAGTGAGGAGAACAGCAGCGGCCGGTAAACCACTGCCAGCACCGCGACGACCACCGCGGTGGTGAGGGCGATCGCCGTCAGCCCCGAGACGCCGACGCTGACGACCTGACCGGTGAGCAACGCGAAACCGGTGCCGATGCGGCCGTAGAGGGCCAGGAACAGCACGCCGAGACCGAGCCCGAAGGCCATCACGACACCGATCACCGAGTCGCGTTCGCGGGCGCGGTTGCCCATGAACCCGAAGACCGCGGCGGCGGCGACGGCGCCGATCACCCCGCCCACGTTCACGCTGACCCCGGCGAGCAGCGCAGCCGCGGCACCGGTCACCGACAGCTCCGACGCGCCGTGCACGGCGAACGACATCTGCCGCGCCACGATCAGCGGTGCCAGCAGCCCTGACAAGAGGCCCAGCAGGGCCAAGGCGATGAGTGCCTGCCACACGAAGTCGTAGGACAGCAGGCGCCACGCCTCACCGAAGTCCCAGAAGTCCGAGAGCGTCACATCGGAGGCGGCAAGCGGAATGGCCCCGGCCGAGGCGGCCGTGGCGGCAACGGTGCTCACAGGTGCAGGTGCTCCTCGGCTCCCAGGAGGTTCTGCGCGTCCTCGCCGCCGACGACGATGAGGCGGCCGTTGATCCGCACCACCTCCACCCGGCTGCCGTAGAGCGCGGAGAGGGTCGCGGTGGTCATCACCTCGTCGGGCGGGCCCACCACAAAGCGGCCGGCCGAGCGTGCCGAGACCTCGCCCGACGGATCCCCTCGGGTGCTCGCGGCCAGGTACAGCACGCGATCGACGTAGGGGAGCACCGGATTGATCTCGTGGGTGACCAGCACGATCGCCGTCGACGCGGTCCGTCGCCGCAGGTCGATGAGCTCGACGACGCGCTCCTGACTGGCCGGATCGAGACTGGCGAGCGGTTCATCACAGAGCAGCAGATCGGGGTCGGTGGTGAGCGCCTGGGCGATGCGCAGCCGCTGCTGCTCACCGCCGGAGAGCAGCCCGACCGGCGAGTCGGCGTAGGCGGTCGCGCCGACCTCGGCGAGTGCCGAGTCGACGCGTCGCCGGCGTTCGCCGAGCCCCCGTAGCCCGATGCCCCACCGCGCCCCGTCGACCCCGAAACCCACCAGATCGCGGCCGCGCATGGCCATCGGGTCGGCGTCATCGGCGTGCTGCTGCGGGATGTACCCGATCCGCCCGGTGACCGTCAGGGTCCCCGAGGTCAACGTGTACTGGCCGAGCAGGGTGCGCAGGAACGACGTCTTGCCCGAGCCGTTGGGGCCGAGCACGGCCACGAACTCGCCGGGGGCGATGTCGAGTGAGAGGTCGTCCCACAGCACCCGCTCGCCGAAGGCGAGGCGGGCGTGCGAGAACTGCGCGACGGGAGGAAGGGTCATCGAGGGGGGCGGTCCGTCTGTCGTTGCGATGAAAGTGGGCGTCAGTGCTGGTCGAGGGCAGCCGTGAGGGCCTCGATCTGCGCCTTCTGCCAGGCAATATAGCTGGTCACGCCCTCGGGGAGCGTCTCGGTGAACTTGACCACGGGCACACCGGCGGTCTGTGCGACACCGAGCAGGGACTCGGTCACCGAATCGACGGCCTGCGTGTTGTAGATCAGCGCGTGCGCGGTGCGGTGGGTGAGCAGATCCTGCATCGCGGCGCGGTCGGCGGCCGACGGTGACTGCCCTTCCTCGACGGCCGAGGTGAACGACTCGGGAGCCACGTCGACGAGGCCGGCGTCGGCGAGTAGGTAGAGGGCCAGCGGCTCGGTCTGGATGACCTTGGTGCCCGAATGTGCGGTCTTGATCGCGGTCAGTTGCGTGCGCAGCTTGTCGACCTCACCGGTGAACGTGGTGGCGTTGGTGCGGTAGGCGTCGGCGTTGGCCGAGTCCTGGCTCGCGAGTGCGTCGGCGATCGTGGTAGCCGTCTGCTCGACGACAGCCAGGTTGTAGAAGACATGCTCGTTGACCTCGCCGTGC